>DFZT01000095.1 GCA_002382755.1 Firmicutes bacterium UBA4049
CGCCCTTGATCTGATCTCCGACCAAAAAGGCAACCTGTATGCGCTTACTGTCTGCGGCACACTCGATGAAAAAGATACGACCATTCCCGCCGGATCCTTGATGGCGGTTATAAAAATAGATCAAGCCGGGGAAGTTGTGAAAGATTTTGATGTCCAATTCAAATTGCCAAACTCCGTTCCGATGCCCTGGGTTAAAAAATCTCTGTTTGTTCAAACAGCGAAAGACGGTTCAGTATATATTCTTGATGCCGTTAGTAAGAAGATATTAAAATTCTTTGCTGACGGAAAAGAACACCGGGAATTTAACGAATGGACAGTATTTCCGGATTTACCTTCAGGTTTTGGTGTGGACGGGGCTGGCAATATTTATCTGGGTGAAGGCCAAGAAGACGATAAAGGCAATTTTATTTATAAATATAATTCTTCCGGGACTTATCTGGGTGTGGTCCCCTATTTCAGGGGCCAGATTGACAGGCTGATTATGGATAAAAACGACAGGATCTATATATACAGCAAGGATAATCCGGAGATAACCCTGTTAAAACCGGTTCTATCCATCTACAGAAGCAGAAATAATCTTTTGCCCGCCGGAGCTTTCTATTCAACTGCCCTGCAAAATACGTCGCTGGAAATGACCTGGCACAAAATTGTATTGGATAGAAACATCCCGGAAAATACCCAAATCCTCATCTATCATCTTGTTTCGAATGAAAAAGATTTTATGATCGACGGAAACCTGGTAAATCTGGATAATTTCATCAGGAACACTTCAATATTATCAGACGATCAAAAGGCAATCAGAATTAAAAGCCTAAACAACTTGAACTGGTCCAAACCCCTGGTCAACCCTGAAGATACCTTAATTCACAGTACTGCCGGCCGTTACCTCTGGTTAAGAATTGAATTTATCGGCAGTGAAACGAAAACTCCTCTTTTAAAAAGTGTCCGTGTCGATTTTCCCCGTCAATCTTATCTTAACTATTTACCCTCCGTTTACCAGGAAAATGAACAAAGCAGGGATTTCTTGGAGCGTTTTCTTTCCTTGTTTAGAACTTTTTATTCCGCGAACGAACACCAAATTGGTCACCTTGAGAAGTATTTTGATGCGGATGTTGTATCAGGGGATTTCTTGCGCTGGCTCGGCAGCTGGTTGGCAGTTGCAGCCGATGAAAACTGGGCGGAGAAAAAAGTGCGCCAGTTAATTAAAAAAGCTCCCCGGCTATATAAAAAGCGCGGGACAAGGGGAGGAATACAGGAAATCTTAGAAATATATACCGGCGAGAAGCCTTTTGTAATCGAACAATTTCAATTCAAGTGCGAAGCAGCTGAAAAAGATTATAAAGACCTGCTGAACAGGCTTTACGGAACTGATCCATACGAATTTAGCATCCTTTTAAAACCTTTTCTGATTAAATCAGCCGGTGAACGCAGTACGGTTAAAAACATAGCAGATTCTGAGAAACCGGCGTATACGCGCGCCAATGTGATTATCCTGGAACCATGGATAAATCTTGACTTATATACCTACTTAGGAGTAAACACTTACCTTTCCAAACCTACCCCAAGGCTTGACGAACAATCCGTCATGCCGCGTGATACGGTACTGTCCGATTTTAAAGAAGCAGGACAAGTTGAAAGACGTTCAAGAATATCTGAGGATACATATTTAACCTAATCCAACAAAACCAAGGAGGAATTGTTTAATGAATGATTGCTCGCTTCATCCCTTTGAGCGCAACCGGTATTTCTACGGCAAGTTGCTTACGGTCAGGGATTTCGAAACCGAACAGAGCTACTTTATTGAGAAGAACCGCCTGGTCAACCGTCTGATTCATGGAAAGGGTATAATTTACGGACTGGAGGCTGATCAACCTCAGATTGATGACGGCGATAGTTTGACAATCGAGCTGTCTGAGGGAGTTGCCTTAGACTGCTGCGGAAATGAGATAGTTTTCCCTCAGAAAGGAATAGTTACTGCAAAGGGAACCTTTGATGACGGCCTTTATTTCCTTTATTTGAAATACGCGGAGTATAACAGGGAACCCGTTCCGTGCCTTTCCAACGCTTCCGCTTGCGAAGAAGTCTGCTGTTACAGCAGGATTCGTGAAACTTTTGAGGTTGTGATTAGTTCTTCAGCGCCGGCAACTGCGCCCGATGACGCTGAACCTGGAGACTGCTGCGACCAGACTGATGACAACCCCGGGATTTTTATTGCGGCAGTGAACATTCTAGGAAAAGAAGTTGCTATAGACACAAACAAAACATCCGAATACCGGACATTTGTCTACAATAATCCCTTGCTGCGCCATTTGCTTGAAAGCTTAAAGAAACAGGTCGACCTTCACCTGAACGATTTTGAGAACCCTCACGGCACTACCGCCGCCCAGGCCGGCGCTCTGGTGAGCATAGACGGGGTTTCCAATCCCGGCGGCAACATTGCCCTTAGTGCCGGTAATAGTATCAGCATTACTGCCGACAATAACAATAAAGCCATTACTATTTCAGAATCTCATTCTGTAATCGAAGGCAATCCTCACAACACCCGGCATGCTTCAACGGGACCGGAACCCGTTAATCCGGAAAACAGCGACACCGCCAGGAATAAGCACGTCTCCGATGCAGACTCGGGAAGATGGAATCGTTCCCTTACCGGGATCAGGGTTAATGGAGAAACTATTCTGCAAAATCCCGGAAGTTTTGTTGATTTAAAAGCAGGGAAAAACATTATCCTGACTGCTGATGAATCCGGAAATTCACTGGCAATCAATGCAAATGCGGGTCTGGAGGCAAGAACAGGCCAGGTGGTTATCAAAACAAATGAAAAGGGCCACGGAACTGCAACAGTCAATTCAGGCTTTACAAATGAGCATTTCTTCGTTTATATCGGTTTGGAACAGGAAGAATACATCGAATATGGTTCATCATTCGAATTTGCGGGACATGTACTAAGCCCGAGAATAAGAATTTTCCGGAAATCAAAACCGACAATCGTGCCTACCATCGGACCTATCAGACCGGCAATCGAGCCGACTATCGGCCCTATCAGACCGCCTTTAGGAATATTAGAGGAAAATGATACCGGGTACTTCAGCATTATCATAAATGAGCCTGACTTAGGCAGTCAGTCCATACCATTTGTTTGGTTTGCGGTTCCCGGTCAGGGGTATATTCCGCCAACGATAAAACCTACTATTGAACCTACTATCGTACCGACAATTATTCCAACTATCAAGCCTACAATAATACCTACCATTGGACCTACAATAATACCTACCATTGGACCTACTATCGAACCAACGATTGTTCCAACTATCAAACCAACAATAATGCCTACTGCAGGCCCGGTTATAGAACGGGAGATATCTGAAGTGTCCGGCATCAATGAGGAATACTCGTCCCTCCTTAAATCAAAAGGAATTAACAACCTTTCCGCACTTGCCTCTGCCGAACCTGGGGATGTCGCGAAGATATTAGGAACTACAGAAATTACCGCGATGAGCTTTATAGATGAAGCAAAGCGTTTGCTGCGCTAGAAGGGAAAGGGGATATTTAATTTTAATTTTGCCAAAAGAAAAACCGCGTAAATAACAATTCGGCAACAGGAGGCATGACAAATGGGTAATGATAATTCCTCATCTAATACCGGCAAAAATGGTACAACCCAACTGGATAAGGGATTGCGTTTTGTCAACAGTATGATCATGAAAACAAAAGTTGATTATTTTGAATCACTTGTTGACTTACATGGTCTTATCGATCTCATGATCGCAAAAGGCTTGATCAACAGCAGGGAGTTTATTCAAAGAAGGGAAATGATTAAAGAATCATTAAGAAATGAATTTGCCCGGGACAGGTTCCAGGTGGAATTGGATCCTACCCCGGATAAATACCAAATAACTCCGTCAACCGTTGATTGTAATCAGCGGTATCATTTATGCAAGGCCAGGTGCTGCACGCTGAGGGTTACTTTGTCAAGCCAGGATCTTGATGAAGGCATAGCCCACTGGGAATATGCGTCGCCATATTCCCAGGCTACCAATGAAGACGGTTATTGTGTGCATTTGCAGAGGCCGGAAAATACCTGCGCTATCTATGAAAATCGCCCCGCTGTCTGCCGTGCGTATAGCTGTAAAAATGATGAACGTATTTGGAAGGATTTTGAGGGTAAAGTTCCTGCAGTCGAAACCTAGTTTAATCTTTAAAAAGTTAAATTAATAAAAACAGACATTGGGATAAATTGCAAAAAAGTAATTATGCAGGAAAAAACCATTCAGGAACGTTTAGAACCCGTTGGAACACCATGAGAATTTCTTCGATATTATGAATGGGCTGATTTTTGTCATTCAGGTAACGTTGGATTAAGAAGAAGTGTATTATTGCTGTTATGGAACAAATCCGCGTCAGTATTATTATCCCAACCTATAATGAGGGAGTATATTTAATTGAAACAGTTAAGTGCCTCTTAAAAAATACTAATTTTTTAGGTTACGAAGTCATTGTGGTCGACGACGGTTCAACTGACGGCAGCTGCGATTTAATCGACGCCGGCGATAAAAATTACAGCCGGATTTCGGTTGTGAGAACAAACGGTCTGGGGGTGGCCGGCGCCCGCAATTATGGAGCCCGCTACGCTAAAGGAGATATATTAATTTTCCTTGACGCACATTCCTATACCCCCCCCGGATGGATTACAGAATTAATTTCACCTTTCATTGATCCCCAGGTTGGAATGGCAGGACCGGCATTCTCCAGCCTTAACGGCGATACCAGCGCCAGGGGTTTAGGCGCCACTTTCCGTGATGCAAGCCTGCAGATGGCCTGGCTTCCTCAAAAGGGAGCTGATTTTTACTCTGTGCCCCTTCTTCCCGGGGGGTGTCAGGCGTTCAGAAAGCTTGATTTTGAAAATATCGGGGGCTATGATACCGGGATGACCAGATGGGGAAGCGAGGATTTGGAGATAAGCCTGCGCAGCTGGCTTATGGGGTACCGGGTAGTAGTTCAGCCATCAGTCGTTATTTATCATCTGTTTCGAAATAATTTCCCTTATCATGTGGAAGCACAAGGAATATATTACAACCGCTTAAGGATGGCTCTACTTCATTTCACCGGGGAAAGGATAACCAGGGTTTTTGATCACTACAAGAAAACAAATGGATTTGGAAAGCTGATCTTAAGCTTGTTCGAGAGCGATACTAAAGAAAGGCGCCAGCAGCTATTTAGACAGAGATGCAGGGATGATGATTGGTTTTTTTCGGAGTTCGGCTGTAGTGTGTGAAATTTTAGAGTATCCTTAATACATGCCTCGAGTAATCGAGGAATGTATCTTGATTACCCAAGAGATTATTTAATTGTGCCATTTCCTTCATATACAATTTTCTCTATGAATAGGTCTTCTATAATATTATCAATATCTTTTTTCGACATACCACTAAGAAGAGCGTTGATATAGGCAGCTAAACTGCTTCTCTTTTTTGGCCGTTTGATCGCCGAAACCTTTCTTAAGTTTTCTTTGACCTTCTGTATCCCTGCCTCATTTTATCGTTTTATTGCCGGACAATTCCTGAAAACTTACAATTTTTTAGCTTTGATTCCACTTTTCTTCAAATGATTTATTAGATTTATTAATGGATCTTATCCAGCATCCTTTGAATAGACAACGAATGATTTCTTTGTGATCTGTAGCAACATCTTTCCCCAGTTAAAAGGTGATAAAGAAATCTAATGTATTTCGGCCTTTCCCATTAACCCTAATCCATTCAACTTAAAAAACCATCTCTTAGCTGTCACGGAAAAAGGCTCTTGCTTTTGCATTCCTATAGAATCAGGACCGTGGATAAGACCATATAATAGTCCGCAGGAGTTGTTTATTTCTGACGGCTATTAGTACATGTTTGATGGATTGCACACTAATTATATGTTTTTATCCTTTATTTCCCTTGATTGGCGGCCAGTATATCTATTCGGCTGTTTATGTTTAATGGAAGATTCCCCTTTAAACTCAATCAGAATAAGTAAGGATAATAAATTTATTGCAGCTTGCCTCTTGCCAAACAATCCGGGGCGCAAATGTCTAAAGAAAAGTTTTCAAAGTATCTTATATGTATGGTATGATATCCCATATTTTCCAGCGATCTTTCATTGCCATTGCAAGAGTAACATATATGTCTATAATTTCATAAACTTACTAATAAATGCAGTGCAGTTCCTGTTTCGGGAGTTGTTTTAAGTGCGCGGCGAAAGCAAGATTAACATTATGATACCGCAGAAAATATTAAGCAAACAGCAAAGACAAATTTGCAAATTGCTGAGTCAGGGGCTTTCCAACAAAGAAATTGCCGCAAAACTAAACATTGAACAAAGATCAGTGGCAACTCAATTATCCCGCACTAAAATGAAGATATCCAACCTTGATTATACATACAAAATTAAAACAGGGGCGGAGCATGCCCAATATCTTCTGCTGCCAAGTTCTCCTGCTGACGAATTAAAAAAAAGAATTAAGGAAGACCCCGGTTTTTTTACATTGATGTTCAATAAATATGCTTCAAACGAAGAGCCCCCGGATGAAAATAAATACCGGCTGGCATCTTCAAGCGCCTGCAGTTCAACCCTGCTTCATAAGAATAGGGCGAAACAAATGAAAATAATGGCAGCCTGCGGAGGCTGTTCCAACTGCGATAAAATAGCAGTCAAAATAGAAAAAATGCGAGGATAGAGCTTAGGGATTACCTGCGAAAACAACAAGTTCGTCCATTGCAGATAAACTGGGACGACGACAGCGCAGTTTACCTAATCAAACCGGGGCACATTAAAAGGCTGCGGCAGATATACGGCAACCTCTCAGGCAAAAGGCTGCCTGGATTTATAAAATAATTATCTTTAAAGGCAGTCCACTATAGTAAAGGCAATTTTAAAAACTGAATATTTTTAACGAAACACTGCGTTAACAAAATACGCAGTGTTTTTCTTAGTTCTTTTTTAAGGAGGAGCGCAAATTGGCAAGGTTGTGTGTTGTTGGCTTAGGTTATGTCGGACTGGTCACCGCTTCCTGTTTCGCAAGTCTTGGACACGGCGTGGTAGGTCTCGATAAAGATCAGGGAAAAATCGACCTATTATCCAGGGGAGTCTCCACTTTTTTTGAACCCGGCCTGGATGAACTGCTAAAAAACGGTCTGGGGAAAAGCCTGCTTTCCTTCACTGATGATTTTAAAACTGCCGTCAGCCAGGCTGAAATAGTTTTTATATGCGTCGGTACACCCCCTCATGAAAACGGTATGGCGGAAATGTCTCAGGTAGAAGAAGTTTCCCGCTGTATTGCCGGCAGTATGAACGGCTATAAGTTAATTGTTGAAAAAAGCACCGTCCCGGCAGGTACCGCATTATGACCCGAAAGCAATGGATAACGCCCGGTCTGAACTTGGCAGTACAATGAGCCCGGTTGCCTTTGCCGAAAACCCTTATGATGCGGCACAGATGGCGGATGCAGTCGTCTTTATGACTGAGTGGCCTGAATTCACCAGAATCGACTTTCAAATACTGCGCAAGACGATGAGGACGCCGGTAATTATTGACGCGAGAAACATGCTGATTCCAGACGAAATGATAAAATACGGGTTTTTATATAACGGAATCGGCTATTACAGGCACGGGTAGTAAAAAATGCCCTGCCACTTATAAAAGATTCCTTATAAACCATTTTAACGAAGGACACCTGGTAGTCGGTCTGGACAACCTTTGTACCGGTTTCTAGGATGTTACATGACATTGGCTTTTATTGGTTGGCTGCTTTATTGTTTAAATGGCACCAATAAAAAACCGCGTCGATTACCTCAGCGGTAACATACTTATGGCAAAGTCCGTTGACATTTTATTTTCCGTATCCTTGCCTGCGTCTGATAAACCACATTAAAAAATAATATGTAACAACCCCTATAATAGCGGCATTGATCAGGCTGCCCATAAAAAATGGGTAGCCGTGTTCGAAGAGTTTATCAAGAAAAAAGTCAAAAGTTGATATTCCCATATCATGGATGTCCGGTCCTGGTATATCCCCAAAAATGAGTTTTCCTACAAAAAAATCCAAAGCATAAAAAGAAGGTACGGCCAGTTTAAGTAAAATTACTGTCGAGACCGCCGCAACTGTATTAATTCTTAACGCACGGGCAACCAAAAAAGATAAAGGTATACTAATTATTGGTATAGGGAGAAAATCAAACGCCAATCCAAGAGCAACTCCGCCCGCAATCTTTTTTGGAGAATCAGACAAGTTTAAGATTTTGTTTAAGTAAAAATAAAATTTACTACCTGGTTTTACATAAAATAATTTTTTAATCTTGTTTAATAACCTGTCTTTCCAGCATTTTATATAGCACACGGCCTGTCTTTCCATGAAAATTATTTTCCTTATATTTTGATAAAGGTAAATCCTTCTATACATGTAAAAAGTGATCTGGAAGGATTATAACACAAATTAGCCCATTGGCAAAAAAAGAAAAATCAAAGTATGCTTATTATACTTGGGAAAACATTGTTTTCAAATCCTTTCTGGCCGATAACGCCTTTATTATATAATAAAATTTTATGAAGAAGGTATTGGTCCTAATAAGATTATTTGTTAAAATAAAGATTTGAGAGAACTTGGACCGTGTTGTGCAAGTTCTTATTCTACGATGAGGCAGGAGCAAAAACATGCCAAAACGCAATGATATCAACAAAATTTTGATTGTCGGATCAGGCCCGATAGTGATTGGACAGGCTTGTGAATTTGACTATTCCGGGACTCAGGCCTGTAAAGCCCTGCGCAAATTGGGATATAAGATCGTCCTGGTTAATTCCAACCCGGCTACGATTATGACAGACACAAGCATTGCAGATATAACCTATATCGAACCGCTAAACTTAAGAAGTCTCACTGACATAATAGCCAAAGAACGTCCGGATGCGCTGCTGCCGAATTTGGGCGGGCAATCCGGTCTAAACCTGTGTTCGGAACTATACAAGGCCGGTATCCTGGAACAATACTCTGTAAAAGTAATCGGAGTGCAGGTTGACGCTATAGAACGCGGTGAAGACCGGATTGCTTTTAAGGATACGATGAACCGTCTTGGTATTGAAATGCCCCGCAGCAAACCAGCCTACAGCTTCGAGGAAGCTGAAAAAATAGCCCGGGAACTTGGATATCCGGTGGTTATCCGCCCCGCTTATACTATGGGTGGTACGGGAGGCGGATTGGTCTATAATGTTGAAGAATTAAAAACGATTGTTAACCGCGGAATTGCCGCCAGTTTAATCGGCCAGGTTCTGGTTGAAGAATCGGTGCTGGGCTGGGAAGAACTTGAACTGGAAGTAGTCCGTGACGCAAAAAACCAGATGATTACCGTTTGTTTTATCGAAAATATCGATGCCATGGGAGTGCATACCGGAGATTCCTGCTGTGCGGCGCCCATGCTGACGATCAGCCGCGAACTCCAGCAAAGACTGCAGAAATATTCTTATGATGTTGTGGAGGCCATCGAGGTAGTAGGCGGTACAAATATACAGTTCGCCCACGATCCTAAAACCGGGCGGGTCGTTATTATTGAAATAAATCCCCGCACTTCACGTTCCTCCGCCCTGGCTTCAAAAGCAACCGGCTTCCCCATTGCCTTAATTTCCGCAATGCTCGCCGCCGGCCTTACCCTGGACGAAATCCCCTACTGGCGGGATGGCACTCTTGAGAAATATACTCCTTCAGGCGATTATGTGGTTATCAAATTTGCCCGCTGGGCTTTTGAGAAATTCCGCGGCGCTCAGGATATCCTGGGAACACAGATGCGTGCTGTCGGGGAAGTTATGAGTATCGGTAAAAATTATAAGGAAGCTTTCCAAAAAGCAATCCGCTCTCTGGAAATCAACCGCTACGGTTTGGGTTTCGCAAAGGATTTCAACCAGTGTTCTTTAGAAGAACTACTTGCGCTGCTTGCAGAGCCGTCGAGTGAACGCCAGTTTATCATGTACGAGGCGCTTCGCAAAGGGGCCGACATTGAACATCTTTTTCAGTTAACGCACATTAAGCCGTGGTTTATCCAGCAGATGAAGGAACTCGTTCTGCTTGAGGAAGAAATACTGAAATACAAACACGGGCATCTCCCTGATGAATTGTTGATCAAGGCAAAAAAGGACGGGTTTGCCGATCGCTATCTGGCCATGCTGCTGGATATGCCGGAAACAGAAATCCGGCGGCATAGAACTGCTCTCGGTATGGTCGAAGGATGGGAAGCCGTGCCGGTCAGCGGTGTTGAAAACTCATCTTATTACTTTTCTACCTATAACGCGCCGGATAAGACGACAAGTTCAAGCGAAAGGCCTAAAGTTATGATTCTGGGCGGAGGCCCTAACCGGATCGGCCAGGGGATCGAGTTTGATTACTGCTGCGTGCATACATCCTTTGCCCTGCGTGATTTGGGTTACGAAACTGTTATTGTCAACTGCAATCCGGAAACGGTTTCTACCGATTACGACACATCCGACAAGCTGTATTTTGAACCCCTTACAGTTGAAGATGTTTTAAGCATCTACGAAAAGGAAAAACCGCTGGGCGCAATTGTACAGTTCGGCGGGCAGACACCATTAAATATCGCCGGGGAATTGGCCAAGTCAGGGGTAAAAATTCTTGGGACCACACCGGAAACAATCGACCTGGCCGAGGACCGCGACCGTTTTCGCCAGATCATGAGTAAACTGGATATTCCCATGCCAAAATCCGGCATGGCTGTAAATATTGAAGAGGCTCTGGAAATTGCCGCTGAGATTGGCTATCCTTTGATGGTCAGGCCTTCCTATGTATTGGGCGGGCGCGGGATGGAAATTGTTCATGATGAAGAAATGCTTCGCCATTATGTAGCGGCTGCTGTGGGAGTAACTCCGGAAAGGCCGATTTTGATTGATAAGTTTCTTAGTAACGCTATCGAAGCGGAAGCAGACGCAATAGCGGACGGGAATGACGCTTATGTTCCTACTGTAATGGAGCATATTGAACTTGCCGGCATTCACTCGGGAGATTCGGCCTGTGTGATTCCACCAATCAGCATCCCTGCTAAACACCTGGCGACCATTGAGGAATACACAAAGAAAATCGCCAAAGAACTTAATGTAGTCGGGCTGATGAACATGCAGTACGCTATTGCCGGCGACGTGGTTTATGTTTTAGAAGCCAACCCCAGGGCTTCAAGAACGGTGCCCCTTGTATCGAAAGTCTGCAATGTTTCAATGGCCAGAATTGCCACGGAAATAATGATGGCCGCCAATGAAGGCAAAAGATATCCTTTCAGTAAGCTGACTTCTAAAATGATTCCCCATTTCGGGGTTAAGGAAGCAGTTTTCCCGTTTAATATGTTCCAGGAAGTTGACCCCATACTTGGACCGGAAATGCGTTCCACAGGGGAAGTGCTTGGTATTGCCGGTTCCTTCGGCCTGGCCTATTACAAAGCCCAGGAAGCCACCAAATCCCCCCTGCCCGTAAGCGGGACAGTGCTGATCAGCGTAAACGATCAGGACAAACAGGCAGTTCTGGAAACAGCCAGGAAATTTGCCAGTATCGGTTTCAGCATTAAAGCATCCGGCGGCACCCACAAGTTCCTGCGTGAAAACGGCATTCCGTCCGAGAAAATCAAAAAATTACATGAGGGGCGCCCCAACATAGTCGATGGAATTACAAACAAGGAGATCAACCTGGTAATCAATACACCATCCGGCAAACTAAGCCAGAACGATGATTCTTATATCCGCAAGACTGCCATTAAATATAATGTGCCTTATATAACAACCATAGCGGCGGCTTTTGCCAGCGTCGTCGGCATTGCAGCCTATATAGAAAAAGTTACTCCTCAAGCTGCATTAAAATCCCTTCAGGAATACCATTCAGACATTACCGGTTAGAAATATTAGTTGACGAGGGGGCGGGGTTGTTAATAATATCTCGAGAAGCTGCCAACAACCCCGTCCCCCCGTCACACTTTAAACCCAAAAAATATTTCACAATTTCTTCAAGATTTCTCCAGATTTATTTATAGTTTGTTCTGTTAAAATTACTGCAAATAATGTTTCTCATTTCTATAAGAAAAGGTGTTGAATATGTCAAATCTCAAAAGAATCCTCCTTTTTACAGCCCTGGCAGCCTTCGTTGCAGGAGTTATGTTCATGAGCGGGTGCCTTTTCGCCAACGATCTGCCCCTGTTTTCGCAAGGTAAAGGATCATTGGCGGTTGATTTGGCGGATGCTGCCGGCGCCGGCGGTATGAATTCGGAAACTGTCGCCGATATTGTCAGCAGCGCCGGCCCTGCGGTTGTTAAAATCGACACGGTAACAACAAGCAGTGTGCAGATCGATCCTTTCTTTAACGACCCTTTTTTCAGGCAGTTTTTCGGCGGACCCTTTAATAAACCGCAGCCTCGGGAGGAACATGGTTTGGGTACCGGCTTTATCATTTCCAGTGACGGATATATTTTGACCAATGATCATGTCATTAACGGCGCCGACAAGATTACAGTCACCGTCCAGGGATACAAAAACCCCTTGCAGGCCAGTGTGATAGGCGCGGATTATGATCTGGACCTTGCTGTCTTAAAGGTGCAGGCCAAAAACCTGCCGTCATTAAAACTGGGTGATTCAAATAAAATCAGGGTCGGAAACTGGGTTATCGCAATCGGCAATCCCTACGGGCTTGATCATACTGTAACAGTGGGTGTAATCAGCGCCAAAGGACGCCCCGTGACCGTGGAAAACCGCAATTACAAAAACCTGCTGCAGACTGACGCATCAATTAACCCTGGAAACAGCGGCGGCCCGCTGCTTAACCTGGCCGGTGAAGTAATCGGAATTAACACTGCCGTAGCCCAGGCTCAGGGAATAGGTTTTGCAATTCCGTCGAAAACGGCTAATGATGTTATCCAGCAATTAATTACAAAGGGAAAGTAGCTCATCCCCGGCTTGGCGTACAGGTAAGGTCTTTAAACGCTGGATTAGCCTCCGAACTTAGCTGCAAAGCCACGGAAAGGGCGCTGTGGCGGGTGTCCTTTCCGGCCTTTCCGGCGGCCCCGCCGCACAAGCAGGATTAAAGCAGGGCAATATCATAGTAAAATGGGCCGGCAAGGATGTGCCCACGCCGGATGCGATTGTTGATCTGATCAGCAAATCGGAAATAGGCAATGCTAAAAAAGAGAAATGGAAGTGCTTTTTGGTTTCTTCACTGTTATACTGTTTCAGGAAGGTAATCAGTTAATTTTGTTGAGATATTCTTAATAAATGACCTTTTCCAGGAGGTAAGATTTATACATGTCTGTAGCGTCATTTTTACGTGACAGCGCCTTAAGTAACCCTGAAAAAACCGCAGTTTACTTTAACAATACGGAAATACAGTACAAACAGCTTAATATGGAAGCCGACAGCCTTGCCCGGGGTCTTCTAAACCTGGGCCTCGGATTTGGTCAAATGGTCGGCCTCCTTCTCGGAAACAGCCCTGATTTCATACGTTCATACTTTGCGGTAGCCCGGGCAGGAGGGGTGATCCTGCCGATTAATCCTTTATTTAAAGGCGAGGAAATAAAATTTATTTTAAATGACGCCCAGGTTTCCATTCTAATTACCGTCAAAGCATTCCTTCCGTTAATCGAGAGCATTAGAAACGATGTGCCTTCTTTAAAAAGAACCATCGTTTCGGGAGGAGAAACAAATGATCAGGCAATTGATCTGGATATTTTATTAATCGAGGGATCTTATCCAATTGATGTTCCTGTTCAGGAAAGCGACACAGCAGCCTGCCTTTATACCTCCGGAACTACCGGCAAACCAAAGGGAGCTTTACTGTCGCACGGGAACCTGATCTTCGACGCACTGGCCTCCAGCAGGCGGTTTGAAGTAGATTCCGAAGATACCCACTTATGCGTTCTGCCTCTTTTCCATTCATTTGCCCAGATGGCCTCAATGCTTATACCGATAAGCTCGGGAGGAAGCATAGCCATACTCCCCCAGTTCCAGCCGGACGTTGTTTTAAACGAAATTACTAAGAGAAAAATTACCTGTTTCTGCGGCGTTCCGGCCATGTTCCGAATCCTATTGCTTGCCCTTTCGGGCACAAAAAGCTTTGATCTGTCCTCGCTCCGTCTTTGCGTATGCGGAGGCGCTCCCTGCCCTCCGGAAATCATACAGACTTATCAGGAAAAGATAGGCATAACTTTGCTGGAGGGAAACGGTCCGACAGAAACATCCCCTGTATCGTACGTCAACCCTCCGCACTTGTGCAAACCGGGATCTGTCGGCCCGCCGCTTGATGGGGTGAAAGTAAAAATTATCAATGAATCGGGGCAGGAATTACCTGCCGGCGAGGTTGGGGAAATATGCATCCGGGGGCCAAATGTTATGAAAGGCTACTTAAATCAACCCGAAGCTACCGCGGAAGTTTTAAAAGAAGGGTGGCTCCACACCGGAGACCTCGGAAAAGTTGACCAGGACGGCTATGTTTACATTGTTGACCGTAAGAAAGACATGATTATAGTAGGAGGATTCAACGTTTATCCGAGAGAAGTTGAAGAATTCCTGCAGAAGCACCCGATGGTTGCCGAGGCCGCCGTGATAGGTATTCCCGATGAAAAGCGCGGGGAAGCGCCAAAAGCATTTGTAGTTCTGAAACCAGGCCAAAAAATTGCTCCCAGAGAACTTATTTCATACTGCCGTAAGAACATGGCCAACTTTAAATATCCAAAACAGGTTGTCATAGTAGATAGTCTTGTAAAAAACTCCACCGGCAAAGTTGATAAAAATTTTCTCCGGCAAATTAAGTAAAAACCTGATTGCTCCGAATGGTTAAGAATGGTTTTAAAAAACGGAACTTGGAAATGTTTAATTTAAAAAACGCTGTTTGGATGGTTCTTGCGGCATTGTAATCTTCAGGGCTGTAGCATGGCCCTCTTTAATCCATTCTCTTTGAATACAGCTGCAAGGATATGCGCCCTTTTTTGTTTGCGTCTGAATCCAAAAAAGGGCGCCGTTTTTAGATTTATATTCAATTCCGGGTTAGTTTTTAAGCCGGTTCGTTATTATGATAATCGTAAACAATCCTGGAAATTTCGGCGATCCTTTCAAAGCCCCGGTCTATATCGTCTACATTTTTTGTCAAAACGACAAGAACATAGGGATGTTCGGTAAAAACTATCCCCGCGTCATTTGCGACACCCGTAACGTCCCCTTCCTTATGGGAAACCGTTACAGACTTATCGATCTTTCCATTCAGTCCGACGTTATAAATAGAGTTGGCCATATCATATAAAATCTGTTGTCCCATTTCCGGATTTTTTTCATTAAATTTAAGGACAGCCTCAACATACTTGCCCATATCTTCAGCGGTGGTAATATTCCAGCCATCCGGAAACACTGTCTCACCACCCAGGCTGCGCATAAAGTTGGCCAGATTATACTTACCAACTTTCCTTAGAATCATCCGGCAGGCTATATTATCGCTGACGGTGATAGAAAGATTTGCCAGAGTGCGCAGTGAATATTCATCCCCGTCATGCGCGGAAAACTGCAAAGTACCTGCTCCGGACTGATAATCAACATCGCTGTCGTATGCTACCGTGTCATTCCAATTTAATTTTCCCTGATCGATTAAAGTATTCAGGTAAAGGACGGCAGGCACTTTAACAAGGCTTGCCGCAGTAATTGGCTCTTTTCCGTTAATGCTGAAAATCGCGCCGGAATCAAGGTCTTTAAAATAGATGCCGTAGAATCCCGGCTGCGTCTTTGTGTAATCATTTATTTGTTTGATTAACTGGGAATATTGAACATCTGAAACCGGCTTCTCTTTCACAATCTTGTCTGAATCGGTTTTTTCCGATGTTACACTTGTTACACTGTTTGTTTTTGTTGTGTCTTTATCTTTAACAGTTATGTTTTTATTAGCGACACTTGTCATATCGTTCGCCAAACCGCAGCTTGTAAAAGAAAAGGGTATTAAAATCACAAGTAATATGCGTAAGGCGCCTAATCTTTTCACTTCGTATGGCCCCCTTTTAAAAAATAAAAATCCGGGGTTTAATTTCTCCGGAATCTGATGTACACAAAACATTATAAAATAAATGCAAGAGGGTTTCAAAGGATATATGTGCCTATAAAGAAAAAATGCGGAATCAACAAATAAGGCAGGAAATTAACTTTCCCGCCAAAGATTGCTTTGTAACAGTTCGCCTGACTACCGTATTATCTTTGCTATTCCGGGTTCTATATCGTACGGTCTTATGCCTGAAATTTCTATAGCCTCCCTTTGTACTCAATATATTCATGCTGGCAGGGATTGCCATACGACACGTACATTGTCAGGTCCTCCGGGACCATAATATATGAGACAAGTGTTACTGCCTGCGGCCTGGGCTTTTAGAAACTGCCCGGTTATTAACTTTTTTAACCGGTGACTACTTCAAGCTAAACAACTAAATTCCAGCAACCCTATCATACTCTTCAACCAGAAAATCCACCAGTTCCTTGACAGAAACAATCTTCTCCGCTCTATAAGCGTTTGCGCCGGCAAAAGCAAACCCGTGTTTCATTTTCCCTCTTTTAGCATTCGTCAAAGCAAGGGCAATACAATACGGGCTGGATTCATGATTGCAGGTGACTATACAGTGATATGGACATTTATAAGGTTTCTTGCCGCCTGCATTTACATCATTGATGAACTCATTGATTATAGCTCTCCCGGGCATGCCGACAGGACTCTTGATAATTCCGATATCTTCTTTTCTGCAATTGATATAAGTATTTTTAAATTCTAAAGAAGCGTCACATTCCTCCGTTGTTACGAACCGTGTCGCCATCTGTACGCCCGAAGCTCCGAGCTGAATAAATTTATAAATATCTTCCCCTGTATATATGCCGCCTGCCGCAATTACAGGAACAGGTTTAGCCGTCTTTTGTTCAATCATTTTTGCTACATCAATTACTTCAGAAACAAGCTTTTCCAGTTCATAAGCAGGATCAGTAATCTGGTCGCTTTTAAATCCCAGGTGGCCGCCTGCCATAGGCCCTTCTACTACAAAGGCATCCGGGACATATTGATACTTCTCCAACCACCTTTTAGCGATCAGACTCGCTGCTCTTGCGGAAGAAACAATAGGAACAAGCTTTGTAGAAGTTGACTTCTTTAAGAATGCAGGGAGATTTAGCGGAAGGCCGGCTCCTGAAAAAATAATATCAATGCCTTCCTCTATGGCGGTCTTAGCCATGTCGCCGAAATTTGACAAGGCTACCATGATGTTTACTCCCAAAATTCCTTTGGTAAGTCCACGGGCTTTTCTAATCTCTTTTCTGATCGCTCTGATATTGGCCTCAAGATAATTTATTAAAGAATCCGGTTCAAACAGTCCAATACCCGCTACAGAAATAACTCCTATACCGCCCTGGTCGGCTACCGCTGACGCCAGCCCGCTTAGAGAAACTCCTATACCCATACCGCCTTGAATAATTGGCAATCCGGCGGAAAGGTCACCTATTTTTAAGCCGATCTCTCTTAATGAAACCATTACTGTCCTCCTCTATTAAATCCCTTTCTCTTAAAGACAAGCAGCAGCCTGCACGCCGCGGAATTATGTACATTCAACAAAAGTGTGACAAACAGCCCTGTCTTCAAAAATACTTTTAAACTTCTCGACATATTTCATCACACCCTACTTTAACTCACACTGAAATAGCAGGTCAATGTTTTTTTAACTCCGTCTCACTCACATGAACCCACTCACCGTTAACCCATTCGTTAGCAACTGCTTTCCCCACTATCGGGAGCGCTTGTTCAATCTGCCCGGCCACTTGCTCCATACCGTCTCTTAGCTCAGGATGCGCGTGGGTGTGTTTATTGCGCATGGAATAAATTAAAGCCGGTTTCGCTCTTTAAGTACGATCTTCCTCCCTTCGGAGCCGCCATCACTGCACAGTAATAATCTTGCCTTTGCTCTTCCAACCTGTTATGATTTGTAAAAACGGCGACAGAGGGAATCGTACTTATGAACAAAACTGAAAATCGCGAATCCGTAAAGAAGTATGCGCTGATCGTCTCAACCCTTGCTTCTTTCTCCACTCCTTTTATAGGCAATGCGGTTAATCTGGCCATACCCTCCATAGGAGAGAAATTCGGCAGCAACGCTGTTATGCTGAGTTGGATTGTGAGTTGCTTCCTGCTTACCTCAGCTGCCCTCCTGCTTCCCTTCGGCAGGCTCGGTGACATCATCGGCAGAAAAAAACTTTTTCTCTTCGGTCAGGTAATTTTCTGCATATCGTCCCTGCTTTGCGGAACTGCCTGGTCAACGGAATCACTGATTGTTTTCAGGGTATTGCAGGGGATTGGCTCCGCCATGAGCTTCAGCACAAACATTGCCATTCTGACAGCCGTTTACCCTCCAAGTGAAAGGGGCAAGGTACTCGGCATCAACACTGCCGCCGTTTATACCGGCCTGTCCCTTGGCCCTGTACTTGGCGGCATTTTAAACCGCCGGTTCGGGTGGGAATCAATCTTTTATTTTGTCCTTTTAATCGGAGTTACGGTGCTTTTTCTGGCCGCAACCAGGTTAAAGGGAGAATGGATTGGAGCAAAGGGCGAAAGGTACGACAAAGCAGGCGCTTTTCTGTACACGGCCGGAATGGTTGCCTTTATCTACGGTTTTTCTTCCATTGCCACATCTTCATCGGCCAAATACATTCTCGCCCTGGGGCTGTTCATTATTATCTTCTTTATCATTCAGGAGTTAAAAACAGAACAGCCGATTCTCAATATCAAATTTTTCGGCAGCAACAAGGCTTTTGCTTTTTCTAATGTCGCAGCTTTAATCAATTATTCCGCTACATTTGCCACAACATTTCTTTTGTCTATTTTCCTTCAGGTTATTCAGGGGTATAATTCGGAAACAGCCGGCTTCATACTGCTTTCCCAACCGATTATCATGGCCTTGCTGTCTCCTTTTGCAGGTTCCCTGTCGGACCGCGTCGAGCCGAGGATAGTTTCTTCCTTTGGAATGGGTCTTTCCATGCTCGGCCTTGTCTTCTTCGCCTTTTTAAGCGAAGCTACCCCCGCATGGCTTCTGGTATTGAATCTGATGCTGCTGGGAACAGGTTTTGCCTTTTTTTCATCCCCCAATACAAGCGCCGTCATGGGTTCTGTACCCAAACAGTTTTATGGTGTGGCCTCCTCGACACTCGGCACAATGCGGCAGATCGGCCAGGCGCTTAGTATGGCTATCGCTACCCTGATTATCGACCTGCATATAGGAAACGCTCAGTTAAGCCCTGCCCTGGCAGGTTTATTAACCAGAAGCGTAAAGATCTCCTTCACAATCTTTGCCGCAACATGCTTTTTCGGTATTTTCGCCTCTTTGGCCAGGGGAAATATCAGCATACCGGAAAGCGGGGGCAAGAAATAGAAACCTAAACACCCATAAAACCGCGCCGCTTAAATCCCCAAAAAGACAACTTTAAGTCACCTGTCCTGAAAACAAGTTTTTCATCATCTAATAGCGCTGCATTAGCAGCATGGGGGCCTTGACAGAGCTTTCTTTCAGATTTATATTAATATAGTTAGATTGCTTAACTATTAACATATTTAATCATATAGAGGTGCAAGCTATGGATACTGAAAAAGAGGTTATTGCAAGAAATTTAATGGAAGTATTTTATCAATTCAGCAGGCTGAACTGGATACAAAACTCTCCAACCGGCCTGAGGCACAGCGAATTAATTGTTCTGCACTGCATCAGCCGCAGGACTAAGGAAGGGGCGCCCGGTATCAAGGTTTCCGAAATAAGCAGCATTTTGAAGGTGACCTCTCCGACAATCACACAAATATTAAACGGCCTGTATACAAAAGGACTTATTGAGCGCTGCGCTGACAAAGATGACCGAAGGGCTGTTCCGGTCAGACTAACTGAAAAAGGGCGCATTGTTGTTGAAGAATCATCTGAATCTTTTCTTAAATCCTTTACAGAGCTTATCGAATATATAGGTGAAAAACCCGCTGAAGAATTAGTTTGCCTTTTAACCAGAGTGGTTGCCTACTTCGAAAGAAAAAAAGAAAAAACGGTTATCTAATTCCATAGAAAACATTTTTTTGTTTCGGTTTTATGTGTATTCCCGTAATTTTACTATATGACTAGCGACAAAATAGAATCCGCCTTTTAACTTGGACATAACTTGGACATATTGCAGGTAGTTTACAATCAGGAACCCCCCGTGCCTTGACCTTGTTTTTAATAAAGATACCTTTAGTTAAAACTAAGGGTATCTCTTTTTTCCTTTAAACTTTAAACTTTGGCCTTTTCTTTTTTGCTGTGATATTTAACCAGACCCTGAGAGCATACCCAGATGTCGATCTCCGGGATGTAGTCGCGGCAGTCCAGTTTGCTGAACTCAGCCAACTGGTTGGCGATACATTTCCAGTACACTCCTTCAACGTCTTTCAACGCGCCTCCCCCGGCCAGGACCTCCCCTGCCCCGCCGGTAAGCTTTTTCATAAAGACCGGCGTGCGCCTTAAAATATCCTTCACGTCCGTGATCACGCCGAAATGCGAAAAGTAAAGTTTTTCAGGAGCAAGTTTTCCAATCTTTTCGCAGGAGGCAATTCCTTCGTCAAGATCATAATCATGCGGAGGCGTGGCGTAGAAAATGAAGTCATGACCGATAATGCTTGAAAGCGGGTAATAGACGGTGCCCAGGGCGTCGCCGCAGAAAAGCCCTTTAGAAAAAGGATCGTCAGCTATAATGTGATGCCTCGCGTGACCCGGCGTGTGGTGAATTTTAATCACCCGCCCGCCGCCGAGATCGATCTCTTCCTCGTCCGCAGGCGTGTAAAGGAGTTCCTTGCTTACAGACTCCGTTTGGCCGAAAATTTCATAAAAGTTCGGTACGTCATAGACGGATCTTACTCCCTTTTCCAACCTGGGAGCATCCATCAGAAACTTTGCCCCCTCCGGGTGCACAACCACGCGTGCGTTGGGCAGTTTCTTTATTAATGTGCCCGCTCCCCCGGCGTGATCCAGGTGCACGTGTGAAACAATCACATAGTCAATTTCGGAAAGGCGCGCGTCTAGTTCCGCAAGCCCTGACATCAGGTACTCATGACAGTTGGCCGCTCCTGTTTCAAAGATGGCCATCTTGCTTCCCCTGATTAGATAAGCCGAAGTCCTTCCCGGCCTTCCCTCACCGTAAACATCCATTTGATAAACCTTGTTTCCCAAATCAACGACATTGGACATATAAGAACACCTCTCCTAATTCTTCTGCTGATTAAAAAACCTTATTGAGTTTTCTATCTTCTGTTTCTTTCCAGATCGTAAATCGCCTTTTCTATGTACCATTTTTCGGAACGTCCGGGGCGTTTGTTTCTCAACTTGATTATTTGCAGGCGCAGTGTCTCGTCAGCCGCTTTCGGCGACAAAAAGGTCAAACGCCTGTACTTTTGCTTGAGCTTCTCAATTTCCGCTTTGCGGGAATAAAAAATGGTTGAAACAACTGCTGCGGCAATTGCAATAACCAGAATAAGAGCAATAATTATGTAACTTTTCGGCATGCGGCAATCATCGTCCTTTTCTGTGTATATTTTATAACAAACACATATTTCTTTTCCATATTAAATTTTTTTCTGTTTATATATATATATATATATATATGAGTTTTATTTAAAACGTATATTGGCATCAGTTTACAAAGACAGATTCGGTGCCATACCGACGCAGCTGGAGATTCAACATTCACCTGAGATGTAATAAGGGAATAACAACAATGACAGTTAACAACGGGTTTTCCGGTTTCAAGTATTTTTCAGTTTTAATCTTTACAACAGTTGAGCATGAAGGTTCCGAAGCTGCCGTTTTTACTCGGCGCAGGAATGGACAACAGGTCGGAATGAGCGTAATCAAGTACGACCTGGATATAACCAACTTTGCTGGCGCCGGGTTTAACGTCCTGCCCGGCGATGTAATCAAGACATACGTCGCAGATAACCTGTCCAACAATCCTGTTACTACTCCGGTCTTATTTAAAACAGAAAGGTTGCTTAAGTAATTCTTCAGAAGGATGGGTTTAAAAACATAGAGTTTCAGGTAAAAAACATAATTCCGAGCACTCCGGGACCGGTATGTGTACCCACAACAGCCCCAAGTTCAGATTCAATGGGAGGATAAAGAAGGTTTAGCTTTGCTGAGGCTTTCGCTCGAAGTTCTTCAAGGCCGGCAGGGTCGGCGCTGTGGACAAAAGAACAGATTACAGGATTATCAGCCGCTCGTTCCGAAACCAGTTGGACAAGACGATCGATCGATTTGGTTCTCCCCCGTATCTTTTCATACGGATGGACAATTCCCTCCTTGATAGTCAGGATAGGCCGGATGTTTAACATTGCGCCGATCAAGGCCTGCGCTTTACCTATTCTGCCTCCCCTGGCCAAGTATTCCAGCGTTTCTACCACAAAGAAGATCTCCATCTTTTCCATCGTTTTTCTGATCACGTCAATGACTTCCTGCTTGCTTTTACCTTCCCGCACACATTTGGCCGCCTCCAGAACGACAATGCCAAGGCCCATGCTGACAATCTTGGAATCAATTACTTCTATATCTGCCCCGTCAACCATCCGGGAAGCCAGGACGGCCGACTGCACAGTTCCGCTCATTCCCGAAGAAATGTGAATGGAAATAATGCTTTTGCCGGAACCGGCCAGTTTCTGGTACACAGCGGCAAATTCAGACGGGGTAGGCTGGGAAGTGCTGGAGAGTTCCGTTGACTCCTTCTGGCGCCTGTAAAACTCAGCGGTTGTAATTTCTACGCCGTCCAGGTAAGATTGGCCCGATCCAAAAATAACATGCAGCGGCACTACTGTAATATCGAATTCCCTGACAAGGCTCTCGGGCAGGTCCGCTGTACTGTCGGTAACAATATGCAGCTTTTGCAAGGTCTTTCTCCTTTCAAAACTTACTCTGCAGAAATAATTAACTCGTATACCGGCTGCCCGCCGTAATGAAGGTCGAATTCCCAGGAAGGGCGCTTCCGGTTAATCTCCGCCGTGATCCGCTCAATTTCTGTTTTTTTGACGGAATCGCCATAGTATATAGTGATCAGCCTTCCTTCCTCATCTACCCCCTGAGATAAAAGATCAGCCAGTACCTCTCCCAGTTCTTTGCCGGACGATTTCAGTTCGCCGTCCCAGACACCGATGAGATCTCCCTTGTTTATTTTTAGCCCGTTTGAAACGGTCTCACGAACGGCAAAAGCAATTTCACCCGATGATACTGAAGATAGGGCGGAATTCATTTTCAGGACTGTTTGTTCAGCGTTATCTTCCCTGTCAAGCTGCAGCAGGGCTGCTATCCCCTGGGCGACGCTTCTGGAAGAAACCACTACGACATCTTTGGACGACGCTTCACCCGCCTGTTTTGCCGAAAGAATAACATTCTTGTTATTGGGCAGCACAATAACACTTTGGCTTGACGCCTTCTCAATAGCGTTCAGTATTTCCCCCGTGCTTGGGTTAAGCGTCTGCCCACCCGGAACTATGACATCTGCGCCAAGACTTTTCATGATTTGTTTCAAACCGTCTCCCGATACCACGGAAACGACGGCATAATTCCTGTTCTCACTTTTCTCGCCATCAATTTCCCTTTTGTTTAATTGGCCGTCTGTTTCCTCAGCCGGAATGCTCAGCAGCGCTTTGCTCTGTTCAAGCATGTTGTTTATTTTGATATCGTCAACAAGGCCGTGCAAAAGGCAGCTTTCCAGGACAGTTCCGGGATGGTTGGTGTGCATGTGGACCCTGGCCATCCTTTCGTCCCCCACAACCAGCATTGAATCGCCTAAGCCCTCAAGTTCTTTTTTTATTTTTTCTACCGCTATTGCTTGGCCTTTGATTAGAAATTCGGTGCAGTAAGTAAACTTGATCTTCCCATACGCGGTATCTAAAAGCAGCGGGTCGCCTTTAAATAAGGAACTCTTTTCTTCAATTGTCAAAACAGGTTCTTTTGAAAATGGGGAAGCTTTTTTTAAAGCCTGCATCATACCTCCCAAAATGACGACAAAGCCTTTGCCGCCTGCATCCACCACTCCCGCTTCTTTCAGGACTTCAAGCTGTTCCGGTGTTTCTTTTAAAGCCAGGAAAGCTCTTTTTAAGACGTAAACCAGGAGCCTGAGCAGGTCGTCGCTTTGTGCAGTAGCTGTTCCGGCTCCTTCGGCCGATTTCCGGAACACCGTAAGAATAGTTCCCTCGACAGGATTCATAACCGCCTGCTGGGCAAAAACAGCCCCTTCTGTGAATGCGCGGGCAATATCCTGCGCCGTGGCTGTCTCTTTGTCTTTCAAGACACCGGCAAAGCCGCTTAAATACTGTGAGAGGATTACACCGGAATTTCCCCTCGCTCCTAACATGCAGCCCCTGGCTGCTTTTGCGGCCACCTGGCCGATTTTGTCCGTATCGGCCTTTTCGGCCTCCAGTACAGCGCTCCTGAGGCTGTTGTACATATTTGTCCCGGTGTCACCGTCCGGTACAGGAAAAACGTTTAAGGAATCAATTTCCCCTTTTGATTCTCCGAGAAGTTCAACAGCTCCCCGGAGCATCTTTTTTAAATCATTTCCATCGAAGGAATAGACAGGCAAGATTAAACAGCCTCCATGGATCTCATCCTAATCTTTATTAAGCTTGGGAAGTTCAACTGTTTAGTTTTTTAAAAGCAAAAATACTCGCCTATAGATTCTTATATATTTTTTAAATCTTGGCAAGCCTTTTTGAGCTATTTTCGACAATAACAATATATTATGACTTTCAAAAATCATCAACAAACAATCCTCAATAACCGGGATGCTCAACTGCTTTTTTAAATTCAACCCCCAAGCCACCCCCAAATTTAGACAAGTAAAAGCGTATAAACGTGATAAGGACGTGATAATAACCAAGCCACCGCTTAATATATTTTTGGGAGAGGCGTCTCAGGCGCCTTCCCATACTTGTTTTTTAAAAACGTTTACTATTTAAGAAAACTTTCAGATATACTAAAGAAAGAAGCATAAGGCGGAGAATGAAAAGGAGTGATCCCGCTTGAAAAGGCCAACTATTGCAGTATTTTTTGCCCTTTTTTTGGTTTCCGTAATCTGTGCCGTCTTTGCCGGCTGTGCAACCTCCAATAAAAAACAAACACCAAACACACCTTCCAATGAACTAAAAGAAGAAGAAAAAAAACCTGAAACCATGCGGGTTGCGCTGTACTTTCTAAAAGACACGGGGACAGATTTATACCTGGTCCGGGAGGAACACACAATACCTAAGACAACACAGGTAGCCAAAACCGCAGTGGAGCAGCTAATCAACGGCCGGCCGGTAACCGAAAATGCTTTTAAGGTGCTCCCCAAAGGAACGAAAGTACTTGGTATTTCTATTAACAATGGCCTTGCCACAGTCGATTTCACACGTGAAGTCCTGGAGGCAAATGTAGGCTCCTCGGGTGAAGCCCTGGGCATCCAGAGCATAGTCAATACTCTGACAGAGTTTCCCGCTATAAACAAGGTAGCCTTTAAAGTTGAGGGCAAGCTTGATGAAAGGGCAAAAGATTGGTGGGGACATGTAGGTTTATATGAGCAGCCTTTTACGCGTGACCTCTCCAACGTTAGGGAGCCGGCAATCTGGGTAACCACGCCAAAACCGGGAAATGAGGTTTCCAGCCCATTGACTGTACGCGGCAGCGCCATGGTTTTTGAAGCCGTCGTTTCCATGCGCATCGTCACCAAGGACGGCCAAAAGATTGCTCAGGCAAATACAATGGCAGCCGGAGGCGCCCCATTAAGAGGAGATTTCAATACCGGCATGAGTTTTAAAGCGCCAGCTTCCGTCAAGGAAGGATACCTTGAGGTTTACTGGGCCAGCCCCAAGGATGGCAGCGATCTGGACCTGGTGAAGATACCTATTAAATTTAAAAAATAAAACAACAAGCAGAACCTGTTCCAAGGTAAGGCTGAACCTGTTTGAAAAACGGTACCAGACCTGCTTAGCATACCGGTCAAGGCCGCT
>DFZT01000036.1 GCA_002382755.1 Firmicutes bacterium UBA4049
CCTTAGTGGATACCGCAAAGCATGAAGCAGGAAAAGGGGCGACTGCCTTTTCCGACCCCAGTGCAGCTTGTACTCCCAGCAAGGTTAGCCCTTCTAGCAGACCCCGGCACAAATAGCGGTAGGATTCCTCGACTCCGAGCGGGGTGTCTTCACCAGCCCGGGCTACAATACTATAAGTTAGGTCGTCCTTGTGCAGCACAGCCCGCCCACCGGTAATCCGCCTGACCAGGGATATGCCATATTTGTCCAGGGCCGCCTGGTTGATACTCCCGGTTTTCTGAAAGTAACCCAGGGAAATCGCCGGGGGCGACCACTGGTAAAATCTTAATACAGGGCCTGTTATTCCCCCGGTATGTTTCTTTAGCAGGGCCTCGTCAATGTCCATATTAACTTTCGGGGACATCGCGCCATGTTCAATTAAACGCCATACTTTATCCAAGTTTGATTACACTCCCGTAATTTTCACCGGCATGGTAGGAACTGCGTACTAGAGGGGCAGAGGCCACGGCCTGGAAACCCATGTTTAAAGCTTCCGCCTCCCACTGTTTGAATTCTTCTTCCGGCAAATAGCGGTTTACCGGATAATGCCGGAGGGATGGCGCCAGGTACTGACCAATTGTGACCATGCTCACCCCTGCTTCATGCAAATCCTTTAAAACCAGGCGTATCTCTTCTTCCTTTTCACCTAGCCCAAGCATGATCCCAGACTTGGTAATTACAGAAGTATCCGTGAGCTTTACCGCAGCCAACAAATCCAGTGAACGGCCATAATGGGAGCCATGACGAACGGTAGAGTATAGCCGGGGAACAGTCTCCACATTGTGACCAAAAACTTCCGGCCGGGCTTCAATAACGATTTTAAGCGCTTGGGCTGAGCCATTGAAATCTGGTGTAAGTACTTCTATAGAAGGAGGATTAGCCAACTTTCGCAATTCGCGGATCACTGCAGCAAAGTGGCCAGCACCGCCGTCCGGAAGATCGTCTCTGGTTACAGAAGTAATCACCACATGAGAAAGTCCCATGTCGAATACCGCCTGCGCTAACCTATACGGTTCCTGGTCGTCTACCAGAACCGGACGGCCTTTTTCTACCGCGCAGAAACGGCAACTCCTTGTACAAATACTGCCCAGAATCATAAATGTTGCCGTTCCCCGGGAGAAACAGTTGCCCCGGTTTGGACACCGTGCACTTTCGCAAACCGTATGCAGCTGACTGCTTTTTATTTGCTCGTTTGTTGCCACAAGCATTTGATTGTCCCGGCCCTTTTTACCCTGACGCACTGCTTCTAACAGCCAGCGGGGCGCTTGTGGTGATACAATAATGTCCTTTTCTATTATGCAATCTACCCCCTTTCCGGAGGAGACATATGGATAGCTCTGCCCAGAACCCCCTGGGCAACTTCCAACACCGCCTCGGGCAGTGTGGGATGGGCGTGGATAGTTTCTGTAATACCTTTAACGCCAATGTTGTTTCTCATAGCAAGAGAAATCTCAGCAATTAAGTCGCTGGCATGGGGGCCGATAATATGGCCGCCCAGGACCTGCTCTGTCTTAATGTCAACCACAAGCTTGATCATACCCTCCCAGTCACCCATAGCCTGGGCCATACCGAGGGATTTAAAGGGAAAGGATACCGCCGTAGCAGTATGCTGCTCCCGGGCCTCTTCTTCGGACAATCCTACGGCAGCATACTCGGGAGAGCTAAAAATGCAGCGGGGAATAACTCTATAATCCATTGCACTGCTTATACCCATAGCATTTTCAGCCGCAACAATCCCTTCGGCAAAGGCAACATGGGCCAACAACATCCCGCCTATAATATCACCGGCGGCATAAATTCCTGGAACAGAGGTGCGCATACACTGGTCAACCTTCAGAGGCCTTCCGTTATGTTTAATTCCGACGCTTTCTAATCCTATATCCTTAACATTTGCAACCCGGCCTACTGCCAAAAGCATCTTATCGTTCTCAAGCGTTTTACCGTTATCCAGGGTTACCCGCACCCCGGAGTCTCCTTCAATATTTAATACCTTTACACCGGTTAGAATTTTAACTTTCCGGCGCTTCAGCATGGTCTGCAGGTATTCCACCATCTGTGCGTCTTCCCGGGGTAGAATTGTTTTTTCCATTTCAATTAAGGTTACCATACTGCCCAATTCAGCCATAATAGCAGCCATTTCCACCCCTACCGCACCCCCGCCCAGCACCAGTAAGGAGGGAGGAACTGAAGATATTTCAAGTATATCGTCAGTGGTCAGCACCCCGGTTGTATCTCCGGCTGCTATAACCGGCCTGGCTGGCCGGGAACCGGTAGCGATTACTATTTTCCGGGCCTGGAGTCGTATAAGTGTATCATTTTGGTTTACTTCCACTATGCCAGGACTATTTAATCGTCCGACCCCTTCCAAAAGGTCGATGCGGTTTTGCTTAAACAAGTACCTGATGCCCCCGCGAAGAAGTTCCACCACTTTATTTTTTCTGGCAATAATAGCTGCAATGTCAGGGGTTATGCCTTCAACATTGATGCCGAAGGTCTTGGCTTTCCTGGCCAGGCGCAATACTTCTACCGAGGCCTTGATGGTTTTTGTAGGGATACAGCCTTTGTTTAAACAAACTCCACCCAGTTGGGCGCTTTCAACAACAGCAACCCGCCCGCCTAACTGGGCAGCGCGGATTGCTCCCTGGTACCCGGCCGGCCCGCCCCCAAGAAAGATAACATCATAAACTGCTGACATGATAAGCCTCCGTTACTCGACTATTTCAATGACAGGCTCGATGATTATTTCACTTTTGACCGAATCGGAAATAGTAGAATATTTCCTTGCGGCCTGTAACGCCCTTTTTACCACTGCTTCTTTAGTATTGCTAACTACCAGGTGGGGTTTTAAAGTAACCCTGTTAAACCAGGAGGTTTTGTCAATCCTTTCTTCAACCTCGCCCGTAGCTACGCACTCAAAGGATAGCAACTCTATTTTGAAGCGCTCAAACGCCCATAGGACCATCATGTGCACGCAGGTGTTTATTGCAGCCATATAGGCATCTTCCGGTGTCATCATTTTGTGGTGGCCGTGCAGAGTAGGCGGGGCCGAGAACTCCATTTCTGTTCCGTTCTCGCAATACATATAGCCCCGGTGCTCACCTTTCCAGATCACTTTATTAGAATAACTGGGCATATCTTATCCTCCTCTTAAAACGATAGCTTTGTTATTTTTGTGCTTCGATTATAAAGGATGCCACAAATTCTTCCATGCCGGGGACCCAGCTTTTTATTATATCTTTGCTGCTATCTTTTGGAATCAATTGGATATTTTTAAACCCGGCATTTTGGAGCATTATTTTAATATTTTCAGCATGCTCAGCTCCGGCTATACAGCCGGAAATACTTGCAAGGTTATTCTTTATATGCTCAGGTAATTCCGCTGTAGCAACAATATCAGATATAGATATCCTGCCTCCGGATTTAAGTACCCTATATATATCATTAAAAACCTGCTGCTTATCCAAAGATAGATTTATAACACAATTTGATATTACAGCATCAACTGACTTATCAGCCACCGGTATGTGCTCAATTTCTCCCAACCTAAAGTCGATGTTTTTATAACCACTTTTTTCGGCATTCTGCCTGGACAGCTTGATCATTTCCGGTGTCATATCCACTCCAATAACAAACCCGGTTTTCCCCGACCTGCTTTCTTGCCAAAAAACAGTCAAATCCGCCGCCACTGCCAAGGTCAAGCACCACTTCACCTTCCTTAAGCGATGCAATAGCAATTGGGTTTCCGCAGCCCAACCCCATATTGGCTTCAATTGGAACATCTTCAAAGTCGCTTTCAGAATAACCAATTTTAATAGCTGTATCCACGATATTCATCTGCGGACCACTACAACTGCAGCCTCCGTTGCAGCATTCCACTGCGGAACCTTTTAAAGCAACCTCGGAATAATTTTTTCTAATTAAATCTCTAATTTCTTCTTTATTATTCAAAATGCTCAAGCCTCCGTTCAGTTGTAAACCTTTATAATTCACTGACCTTCTGCTAGAGTCGAATCGACCTTTTTGACTATTTCACCAGCTACCAAATCTATTGCAGTCTGGTCTGCATCCATTAAGGTACGGGCGGAACCAGGAGCATTAATACCATGTTCTTTCAATAAATCTGTGATAACTATGGAGTACCGTGGCTTGCCGCTGAGTCTTTCAGTGCTGATTTGGCTGCAGCGTTTGTCGCAGCCGTCTACTGTGATAGTCGGAAACTTATTTGCAAATTCCCTTTCTTCTTTACCACCGGCTATAAAAAGGGGCAGGCAGATGGTAACTGTACTGCCGGGTTTGAGTTTATCCAACAATTTACGGCAGGCAAACCTGGTCAGTGTTCCCTCAGGCAGTTCTTCCCCGTTGCATGGAATAATTCCCACCTTCTTGGGTTTTATTTCTACGAGTTCAAGAAGTTCCAAATTTATCAGTCCTCCTTTTTGCCTAGGCAGTCAATTTCCTTTGCCAGGTCTTCGGCTAAAAACTGTACTAACTTAAAGCCAGGTTCCCCAAGATCAAGCACTCCAGTTGGTCTAAGATCCTTGTGATGCTTGAAGATATTAATAACCCTTACAGAATGATCCACTTTTTTACCGGTGGACTCTACATTTTTACGGGCACAATCACTGGCACAGCCGTCTATTGTAAACACTGTATTATTCTTGACCAGATTTACAGCATCTGGGTCCCCGATCATTAGTTTTGCCAGGCAAGTGGTTATAACCTGATCAGGGTAGAAGTCTTCTATCAGGGTATAGGCGGCCTGCCGCGCCATCTCCCCGTATGCTTTGCCGATACCGCTGCACGGCAGGACCAATACTTTGTTGCCTTTTTCAGCTTTATCTTCCATGATTATTCCCCCTGCTTTTGCATTTCTTTGTCGATTTTTTCCTCCATTTTCGGAAAATATGTTTTGGCCTCCATTAAGCCGGGCTTTTCACTTTCCCAGCTGGAAGGCTTTATTTTATAGATCCAGCCCTCACCGAAGGGATCTGTATTAATCAACTGCGCGTTTTCCTCTAACTCAGCGTTTACCTCGGCTATCTCTCCGCTGACCGGTGATATTAGGGTGAGAGTGGTTTTGATAGTTTCCAGGATGCCAACGTTGTCACCTTGCTTTATCTTGGTCCCGATCTCAAAAGCTTCTATAAAGGCTACATCGCCGATCACTTTCTGCTGAAAATCGGTTATACCCACCAGCAGCAAGTTGCCATCCTCTCGCACCCAGCACTCCCCTGGATGATACAGGCAGCCGACACTAACCTTAAAAATAAACTTATCGTATGTTGCCTCCATAAAATTATGGTCGGACATTGAAAAGCCTCCTTAAAAATAATTGTTTTGGCATATCTGTCTTTAAAACAAAATTAAAATTGAGGTTACTGCTCACCTAGAATATCATCAATAGACTGATTTATAGCTTCTGGAGATAATCCTCCGTGAAACCGGGGTTGGCCGTTAATTACGGTGAGAGGTAGTCTCACTTTATCAAGTATCTCTATTATATTGGGATAATCTTTAATCTTATCTGAGGAGGTATCTACGAACATAAACTCAACTTTATCGCCGTGCTTTTCCTCTAATTGCTTGCCTAATTCTAGTGCTTCATCCTTCATAGTCTTTTCAGGCCCGCAACATGTGGCGCCGGTACCGCAGCCTCACCCGGATGGGACCGGAATATTTAACCCGAATATGGTTACCCGAACTATTTTGTCTGACATATTAGCTTCCTCCTACTTTTGATTTTCATTAAGTGTAAAATATTTACTTTTGAAACCAAGGGCAATATTAACAAGGCCGATCATTACCGGCACTTCAATTAGGGGACCGATTACCGCAGCAAAAGCTTGCCCGGAATTAATCCCAAAAACAGCTACTGCCACTGCGATTGCCAGCTCAAAGTTATTGCTGGCGGCTGTAAAAGCAAGCGTCGTAGTCTGGCCGTAATTAACCCCAAATGATTTGCTAAGGAAGAAGGAAAGAAAGAACATTATTACAAAGTAGATGAGAAGCGGTATGGCAATCCTAACCACGTCCATAGGTAAGGCTATAATATAATTACCCTTCAGAGAGAACATTACAATTATTGTAAACAGCAGGGCAATCAGGGCCAGAGGGCTAATCTTGGGGATAAATTTTTTCTCATACCACTCTTTGCCTTTGACTGGCATCAGTGAAAACCTGGTGATAATACCGCCAAGAAACGGTATGCCAAGGTAAATAGCCACGCTCTTGGCCACTTCGGCCATGGAAATATGCACAACCATAGATTTAATACCTAACCACTGGGGCAATAGAGTAACAAAAAAGTAGGCGTAAACAGAAAAGAAAAGCACTTGAAAGATCGAGTTTAAGGCTACCAGCGCAGCCGCGTACTCCGAATCGCCTTTGGCTAAGGAGTTCCAAACAATGACCATTGCTATACAGCGGGCCAGGCCGATGATAATTATGCCTACCATATATTCCGGGTAATTATGTAATAAGATGATTGCTAGAAAGAACATCAAAACAGGTCCGATAATCCAGTTCTGCACTAATGAGAGCGTCAAAACCTTACCATTCTTAAATACCTTGCCGATTTCCTCATATTTTACCTTGGCCAGGGGCGGATACATCATTACAATCAAGCCTATAGCAATTGGTATGGAAGTAGTTCCAACCTGGAATTTCTTTAATAGACTGGCTACTTCGGGTACCATGTAACCCAGTCCTACTCCAAAAAACATAGCCAGAAAGATCCATAACGTCAAATATCGGTCAAGCTTAGATAATTTTGCCGTAGCTTTTTCAGACATACTTCTTTTTACCTCCTTTTTCTGTTATTATTAACCAGCATTTCGCAAACTTCGGGATCAAAACCCATCTCAATACAAAGATTAGGATTTTGCCTCAGCGGTGAAGGTTTCGGTCTAGAACAGGAAAAGCAAGTAAGATCTTCAAGAAAATCATTCACCTGTTCCAAAAATCCCTTAAGACCTTCCTTATCCAAGGTATAAAAAACAATTTTCCCCTCCTTATCACTATTGATCAGACCTGCTTGTTTTAAGATTTTTAAATGGTGAGCTATGGCCGGCTGCGACAGACCTATAGCCTTGATGATTTCACAAGCCCCCATTTCCTGGGAGGCCAACAGTTTTAAGATATTTTGCCTGTGCGGATCCCCGAGCGCTTTCAAGACGTTTAGCATGACAAACTCCCTTTTCTAAATAATATTTTGATCTCATAGAAAATGTTACCATTATAAATATTTAAATTGTTAGATATATAATACCGTTTGCTTTTTTTTAAGTCAAATTTATTTATTGTAAAAATCTTAAAAGGACTTTGATGGAGGGAGAATAGGATTACCAGTATAAAATGTAAGAATCGGTCCCGAAAGAAAAAAAGCGGAAGTTAAATAAATACATGAAGAAATTAACTTCATGCGGTTTTAAGAAAAACAACCATTTATAACTTCCACCCAGACCTATATTGTGGGTTGAGCATGTCTCTATATTTTTTAAAGATGTTTTATTTATAAGAAATGCCCTTAATTGATACTTTCCCTTGTTGTGCTAAACGGCTTATGAAGAAAATTACACTTCCCTCGCTTATTTTTAACTCCTCAGCAATGTCTTTTGGTTGAACTTCACCTTTTCCTTTAACGAATGCTAGTATCTCTTTTTCCACTTCTGAAACCCAATCCTCAAATAACGCCCTGACTTCCGGGGTTGCGTAGCTTCCCATTTCAGCTGCCCTGGTTATGGATTCCATCATCTTCCTGCACATTTCCATTGGGTTAAATCCTTTTTCCGTCTGTTTCATCATTTCAGACATTCTCTGCATCATTTCCATAGGGTTCATTCCACCCATCATGCCGCCGCCCATTGGTTCTCCCATTGTTTGACAACCTCCTTAATTACTTTTTTAAAACCAAATTGCTAAATTTGCCGTACCTACCTGTCAAAATATTATTACCAGTTGGCGGACAAGGGCAGGAATATTCCTCTTCCCTTATCTCCAAAGGCATTTTACTTACGAACTCATTAAATTTGCTTACTAGATCAAGCAATTCTGCATCTACCAGCTGATAGTAAATAAATGCCCCTTGCCTTTCTGCTTTTAAGATACACGCCTCCCGTAAAATCCTCAAATGGAATGAAACTAGTGTCTGAGAAAAGCTTGTGTTTCCTATAATTTCTGATACGGAACATCTATTCTTGCCAATACAAAGTAGAATACGAAGACGTTTGTCATCTCCTAGTATTTTAAAGAGTTTAGCCATATGTTCTGCATTCAAACAAATCACTCCAAACGTGTATTAGCCTATATTTATATGAGCTGTTATTTATATAAATATATACTCATATTATAATTACCTCTTCGATTATTTGTCAATAAAGTTTAAGATAAAAAGCTTTAAATAAAATCATTTTACTTGACAAAAACAAATACATAATTTTATAATACCAATAGGATATATGTATTGTCCTGCTATACATAGAGGGGGTGTTTGATATAAATTACGATTCTCAAGAATACTGGGCTTGCTTAATTAAAATGAGCCTTTCCCGTTTCTTTATCTTACAGGTGCTTCACAGGCAACCACTGCATGGTTATGAAATTACCAAACAGGTAGCCGGCCTTACTAATGGATGCTGTGCACCTACTGAAGGAAGCCTTTACCCGGTTTTAAAGGAATTCACAGATTCCGGATTAGTTGAATTGAATACGCAAGTAGTTTCCGGACGCGAACGAAAGGTATATACCCTGACATCTTCGGGGGAACAAGCTTATCAAGTCGCTGCACAAGCATGGGGGGAAGTTGCTAATTATATTCTTGAAGCCATAAAACCTTAGTAGTCCAATACCTTATCTGGAAGGAAAATTTAAATGAACACGCTTGCTGAAACAATCAAGTATTTCATTATTATAATGATAGAACTAGCAGCACTATTTATTGGAATTAGTACTATTGTCGCATTAGTTTTCTCATATATAAACCATGATAAACTAAAGAACTGGATGGAAGGCAAGGGCATCTGGGGTAATATCTTAGGAGTAACCTTTGGGGCTATTACTCCTTTTTGTGCATGCTCCACTGTCCCGATGACTCTCGGGTTCTTACAGGCTGGAGTCCCTTTTGGAACCGTCATTTCTTTTGTAATTGCCTCACCCTTGATGGATCCCCTAGTATTTATTATGCTCGGAGCATTTATGGGCTGGAAGGTAGCTATTGCCTTCTTAATTTTGACATCTATTGCTGCAGTTATTTTTGGGGTACTCCTCGATAAAATGGGCGGAGCAAGTCAAGTTAAAAATGTACGTCTTGTTAGAGGAGAAGGACATGATGAAGAACTGCCAACGGATTTTAGAAACAGGCTAATCGTATCCTTTTATAAAGCATGGGGAGATTTCAAGGGAGTATTTATCTACATGATTATCGGTGTGGCAATTGGGGCGGCTATTTACGGATACTTGCCTGAAGATCTTTTAGCAAGAATTGCTGGCCGCGATAATCCCCTTGCTGTAATCGCCGTAGCTTTAATAGGCATGCCTTTATATATTCGAGTAGAATCTGCTATTCCAATCGGTCTTGCATTATTGGATAAGGGGGCAAGTATTGGAGCAGTTATGGCATTAATTATTAGCGGTGCAGGGATTGCCATCCCAGAGTTAACCATGCTTGCCAGCATATTTAAGAAAAACATAATTATTTCGTTTATAGTAATTGTATTCGTTATGGCAGTAGTGACTGGATTAATTTTTAATATGATTATTTAGTTAAGTAACTTTATTGACAAGTAAATTAAGACACAATATAAAGGAGGTTGAAGAAAATAAAAGAAGTCGCTGTCACCGTATTCGGAACTGATGCTCCTATGCTAGCATCTGGCTGCTGAGGGCCGTCCACTGAGAACGCATGTTGCGGCTCTACAAAGACCATGCAAGAAGAAGCTATAGCTTTAAATAAATCGCTTGTGCAAAGTTTTGGCGAAGCAATCTGCTATACCTATGTCGATGTGCTAAGCAGCGAGATGAATAATTACCCGGAAATTGCGCAAATCCTGAATCGAGTCAGGCTACCCCTGATTGTTCTTAATGGTCAACCCCGCTTCCACGGTGGGATTTCCAAAGAGGTGATCGCGGATGCAGTGAGTGATCTTGTAAAATGATAAACTTATAGGCTGAAAGAGACAACTAATGGTGGTAAGGATATTGGGCACAGGCTGCTCAAGTGCAATGAACTGTACAAAAGAGTCCTTACCGCAGCAAGCTAGTCGTTGCATTTATAATTACTATGCTGAATGGCTATACTGGCTGGATGTATTTCTTTAATTTGATATTTTAAAAAGAAGGGGGGTAATCAGATATGAGCAGTAATGATCCTAAAGCATCAAAAATATATAAGATAGACGTTGGCGGAGATATGATAGGATTGGCTGGAGTAGAGCAGGCTTTTCTCGAGGTAATGAAACTTGGCTTAAAGGGTGATCAAGCTGCAGAAAAACTATTGGAAATAGTCGGGAGAACAAACTTTATCCCTGAAAGTGCGGAAAGAGAATACAAGTGGGCTTTACATTTAGCATATAGAAACTATATAGCTGATCCATCTAAAGTGAAAAAGGCCATGGAATTTGAGCAGAAACCAGCATGTTGAGACACCTGATAATAACCTCTTCTGTTTTGGTAAAACAGAATTAATTTGTTAGAAGTAGACTCGCTCAACGGAAACAGGTATTCTTGGACATAAAATAACCTAGCAGCTAAAGAAGTTGCCGAAAAATTGTTGGAACAGTAGTAGAAATTTATTCCCGGAATGCTCTCCAGCGGGAATGTAAAAGGGTCTTGATTGCGGAATATAAAGTACATTGCAAAATCTAGATCATAATAAGACATACAATGCTGTAGGAGGTTTTAAAAATGAGTAAAGAAAAAAAGAAAGGTTTGTTTGACTTTTTAAAAAAACCAAAATCGGGATGTTGTGACATGGAAATAATCGAGATAGGCAAAGAGAAAAAAGTTAAAAAAGGGTGCTGCGATTTTGAGATTGTTCCTAATGATGTAAAGGAAGAAAGCAAAAAATAACTTTTTAATTTCCAACAAACGAGTGGATAGGCCTAAGAAGCTTTGATGATGCTCGTAATTGCAAATAGGAATTTATCCTTAAACATGCTATCGATCAAGGACTATGATATCATAACAGAATAGCAATTTAAACCAGGGGGAAATGTTCAATGGATAAAGGTAATGAAGGTTTAGATATACAAATTACCTACTGCGTTGAATGAGGTTATTTAAATCCGGCCTCCAGTATGGCGACCGCCATTGAAGACAATACCGGATTAAAGGCTCAATTAATTGAGGGACATAACGGTATTTTTCTTGTAAATGTTAACGGGCAGACTATTTATGATAACCGGGGAGCGTGCGGTAAGCTTCCAGTAATCGAAGATATTTTAATAAGTTTACAAGTTTATCTGAGTTCTTCTTCATCTAAAATTCTAAAAAATAAAATGCAGTCCTACATAACGGATAAAAAATCTAGCACAGATTGCTGATAACCCAATACACCCAGTCGGATACGACCGGACTAGGCAGCAGTTGTTGCTTTCTATCAGGCAAAGAACATAATTTTATAGACCAATATAGTTATGGAATAACCTATTTGTAAACTATAAAATAGGGATTTGCTGCTCAAAACTATTAAAGATTTAAGTGAGAAGGTATTTATTATTGGCAAATTAGAAACAGCTTTGGCACGTTTTAATGATGGATTTGCATGTTCCCAGGTTGTCCTTGCCGCATTTGCTCCGCAACTGGGTATGAGTGAAGAAATAGCTATAAAAATTGCCGGTGCATTTGGTGGTGGAGTAGCCCGTAGAGGAGATACATGTGGTGCTGTTAATGCTGCATTTATGGTAATAGGACTAAAATATGCAGATAATTGCTTAAATCGTCAAGCTACAAAAAAAGCATATACTATTGTACGTGAATTTGTTAACAGCTTTGAAACATTGAACGGATCTATAGTTTGCAGGGATTTAATAAACTGTGATATTAGTACTTCTCAAGGATTTACTTATGCTAAAGATAATCAGCTCTTTAACAAATTGTGTCCCAAATTCATACAGGATTCTATTGAAATCTTAGATCGCTTAATTGAATAAAATTCACACAAACTGTTATATTTTCAGAAAGTCGGTGAGTATTTTGCCTCACGTTTGGGGTAGGTGGAACTGCTATTATTTTATGTAAGAGACTTTGAAAGAATATATCTCGGCCTTAAACGACCAGTTTCATCCAGTTGCAGTTGTACTTTTTTAATTTAAGAAGTAAGACTGGGGAGCGAGCTGTTTAAAAGGTTATAATGTGTCAACAACCCCTCCCTCTTATCACAAGAGCACTGCGACTAAACAAGTGGATTCGCGGCCGGCAACCCTTGCCTGACAATCTTCAGCAAGTACCCGTAAATAGCCTCCCCAACTTGCCATACCTGTAATCATATAGATAAAAACTTCCCTTGAAATAATCCCCATGCATACCTAAAGGAGTAAAAAATTCAGTAAAAAAGGTTTTAAGCAGGTACTAAGGATAGGGTTTGTTCCAAATTTTAATCTCTTCTTTATTTTCCATGTAAAACCATCTATTCTTAACTTATTGTTTCTATCATAAAAATAATATATCACTAAATAGCTATTTTATAGAATATCTTTATAGTTGATGAAAACAATTGTTATTGTTGTAATCTAGCTATAATATAGTTTTATGATATGGTTCTATGGCAATCTTAAAAACAGCCTGGAAAGTATTATCCAGTTAAGAAACAATTTATGGCATAATTCATACGCAAAGACATTACTGAAAGTCATCTTCAGCGCCGGCCTTTTAGCATTTATTCTGACCAAAATTAACCTATCCATATTAGTTAATTCAGTATCAAAATGCCAATCTTCGTATCTGTTGGTTTCCTTCCTTTTTGTAAATCTTTGCATGATCGTCAGCACTCTGAAGTGGCGCCCGTTGTTGACAGTTCAAGGGATTAGGATACCTTTCACAAGTCTTCTGTCCTTGTACTACGTTGGGCTTTTCGCCAACAATTTTCTTCCCTCCGGTATCGGGGGAGATGCTTTAAGAATATATGGCTCGGCAAGAATATCGGGTAAGACAACAGAAGCGGCCGCTTCGGTTATCTTTGAGCGCCTGCTGGCTTCCCTGGTGTTGGGGCTTACCGCTTCCCTGGCGCTATTATTTGTTTCCTTGCCGAACAGTATAAAATATCAAGTATATTGGTGCGTTGGGATTATTGTAGGGGTTTGCTTTTTTATCCCGGCGGCATTGTTTTGCTGTTCTTTCCGGGAAAATACAATGGCAGGCCGCTGGTTGTCCCAGCTAAGCAAATATAAGGCGACACCCACAGTATTAATAAAGGTTCTGGCGTTATCTTTCTTATTTCAAGCTTTAATGGTACTGGCAAACGTGTTCATTTTCAGTTCTGCTGGCATAAACCTGCCGTTAGCCGTTCATTTTCTAAACATACCGGTTATCATGGCAGTATCAATGCTGCCCGTTTCAATCAACGGTCTCGGTATCAGAGAAGGAATGTATATTATACTCTACGGTTACGCAGGTGTTGATTCAGCCAGAGCAGTTTCATTCTCACTGTTATTCTTCATCATGGTCACTCTGGCCAGTCTGGCAGGGGGAATTGCTCTTTTACAGAGGAAGTGGTAAGGGCGACAACAATAAATAATAATTTAATAGAAGAAGTAGGGGAAAAAGCCGCTCTTTACTTTGAACAGGGCTATAACTGCGCCCAGGCTGTTGCGTTGAGCAACGCTGAGCTGATGGGTTGTTCTACGGAAGGGATTAGGCAAATTGCCGCCGGTTTTGGCCTCGGCCTCAATTCAGGATGTACTTGTGGCGCATTGGCAGGAGGGGTAATGTCCATAGGCATGCTGTTGGCCGGTCCTGAAACAAAAGGCTTTGATAAGATAATCGGTGAAATGGCTTCGGAACTGCAAAAGAGGTTCATCGGCAAGTTTGGTTCGACTTGCTGCAGGGTTCTCAGAAAGAAATTTTCTCCTTTAAAGAATACACACTGTAAAATGATTACTGCTACAACTGCTGTGATCACAATGGAACTGCTGATGCAAAGTAAAGAGCCTTCTCATTAACACTTTAAACTATGAGGAGTTGTTTTATGAGCTCAAAAAGGCAACCGGCGGAACAATCTAAAAATCAGATATTGAATTGTTTGAAAAACACCGCTGTTCCCCCGTTTAAGCAAAGACTTGAACAGTTGGGATTGCATCCTCTGGAAAGCTCCGGCATTTCCACTCTTCAGGTGAATGTAGGCAATAACTGCAGCCTTTCCTGCAGTCACTGCCATGTTGACGCCGGACCTAATCGAACAGAAATCATGGACAGGCATACGATGTCCAAATGTCTGGATGCACTAGTGATTAACGGAATCACCACTTTGGATATCACTGGCGGCTCGCCCGAGTTGAATCCCGATTTGCCTTTTCTTATTGAAGAGGCTTCCAGGATGGGAAAGCAGGTTATCATACGGACCAATTTGGCTGTACTGGAACTTGATGATTTCGCTTACCTGGCGGATTTTTACGCAAGCAACAGAGTTTGGTTAATAGCTTCTCTGCCCTGCTACACTGAAGAAAACACAGACAGGCAGCGCGGGCCGGGTACATTCAAAGCGGTCATCCGGGTTCTCAGGCGAATGAATAATCTTGGTTATGGCCTTGAAGGAAGCCAGTTAACTATCGACCTTGCCTATAATCCTGGCGGACCATATCTTCCACCTTACCAGTATACTCTTGAAGAAGAATTCCGCAGCGTCCTGACGAGCGAATATGGAGTATCTTTTAACAGGCTGTATTCTCTCACAAACGCGCCAATTGGACGTTTCCTTGATTCTCTGCTTTATACCGGAGATTTTGAACCGTATCTCAAGTTATTATCGAATGCTTTTAATCCATCCACTGTAGAAAAGGTAATGTGCCGCGATCAAATCTCGGTCGGTTGGGACGGCCAACTTTATGACTGTGATTTTAATCAGGTGTTAGGTTTAAACTGTACCCCTGAATCACCAGGCAGCATTGCCGGATTTGATTATGAATCTATGAAAAAACGGCGGATAATTACAGGGAACCATTGTTACGCTTGTACAGCAGGCGCCGGGTCCAGCTGTAAAGGTATTTGCGTTGCTTAATAAAGCATTAAGTTTAGGGAGGCTTTGCAGTTGACCTTCTTTAAATCTTCGGTATGGATAAAAATAGCCATCATTCTTATTTTGGGATGCGTCTATATTTTTATAAAACCTTTTCAGGTCTCTGTTAAACAGGTTATCTTTATTCTCTCAACGGTGGACGTTACAGCGTTAAAGGGCTATATCCTGTCTTTCGGTATTTATGCCCCAATCATCTCCTTCTTTCTAATGGTATTCCAATCTGTTATTGCGCCGCTGCCGGCTTTTGTCATCACTTTTGCCAATGCCGCCCTTTTTGGATGGATTAAGGGCGCCATTCTTTCGTGGTCAAGCGCAATGTGTGGAGCGGCATTATGCTACTGGATAGCAAGGTTTTACGGCAGGACAGTAGTTGTAAAACTTACCAACAGGTTTGCCCTGGAGGAGATTGACCGCTTTTTTGAGCGATACGGCAAATATGCTGTTTTGGTGGCGCGTCTGCTTCCCTTCATATCTTTCGACATTGTCAGTTACGCAGCCGGGCTGACTTCCATGGGCTTTTGGGAATTCTTCTGGGCTACTGGTTTGGGACAACTCCCGGCGACAATAGTCTATTCATATGTTGGCAGTCTGCTGGCAGGCAGCGCAAGAATGTTTGTTCTTGGGTTGCTGTGCCTTTTTGCCTTAAGTGTTGTTGTGGTTGCCGTTAAAAAGATTTTGAATGATAGAAAAAATGCTCAGATCATTAAGTAGTTTTCGAAGGAGGTGTGAGCTAAAACTTTTCGTTATTTCAGTTAATCAAACTTCAGGAGGGGAAAAATCAAATGAGAAGTTATAAAAAATTAATTTTAGCACTGGCGGCGCTGCTCTTGATCGCCAGCCTGGCAGGCTGCGGCCAGACTAAAACGCAGAACTCAAACGCTCCCATAGACAATGCCAAAAGCGCATATTTTGTGAATGTTTCCTGGCTGAAGGATAACCTCGGCAGCGTGATTCTGGTTGACGCAAGGACCGCGGATGAATATAAAAAAGGCCATATTCCCGGAGCTATCAACGCTGCCTGGCAGGAATTCGCCAATGTCACGGGGAAGCCCGGCCAGCCGGACTGGGGTACACTTCTGCCCAAGGATAAACTTGCGGAGAAGATAGGCTCTATCGGAATTGACGAAAAAAAAGCGGTTATCGTATATGCGGACCCTAAAGGATGGGGAGAAGACGGCAGGATTGTCTGGATGCTTAGAATGGCCGGCGTTGCTGATTCAAAAATGCTTGACGGCGGATGGAAAGCATGGAATGACACCAATTATGAAACGAGCGCTGATACTCAAACAACCACTCGGGTCAATTTCAGCATAAATAATCTGGATGAAAGTCTTAACGCCAGCACAGAATGGGTTGCTGAAAACATAAACAAAATTAAAGTTGTTGATTCCAGATCCGAAAAAGAATACGGCGGCGCCACTGATTACGGTGAAGCAAGGGGAGGACACTTACCAGGCGCCATAAACATTCCTTTTGGAAGCGCCTTCAACTCTGACGGGACAGTTAAAAGCACGGATGAATTAAAAGCCTTATTTGAAAAAGCCGGTTTAAAACCCGGGGATGAAATTGTTACCTACTGTACAAAGGGAATACGTTCTGCCCACATGTCGCTCTTATTGCGTATGGCAGGCTTTGAAAAAACAAGGAATTACGATGCGTCTTTTTATAGCTGGGCAGGTAACTCTTCACTGAAAGTGGACAAATAATGATCATTTAATAAAAAATAATAAATACTAAATTATACTCCCGGCGCCGGAATATTATTGGTTAATCCAATAAGTATGATAAGATGGGAGATTTTTTTAATGAGAAAAATCTCCCATCTTTAGACAAAGTTTAACCCTAACGTCTGTCGGCGTACATCTTTTTAAGATCAGCCGGACTTGCCCCCAAAAGATAGAGTGTCTTTATCTTGTGCATCAACCAGGCAGTTTTCCACTTCCCATGTATAAGCCACCGCCTGGCGGAAGTCCTGACCGGTCCTGGCAAAAGCGTTGTTTTTCCAACCTGCTGCATCTTTCGGGAGATCTCCCAATCCTCCATCAATTCGATGGGGGGAAAACCGCCGATCTTTATAAAGACATCCCTTCGGGCAAAGATCGCCTGATCCCCGAAATAGATGCCTGTAGATAAGGCTCTCAGGTTTGATCCGACCGATGCAAGATAAAAAAACAACCCGGGTTGGTCAATTTTCATTTTGAATGCTCCACCAACTAAACTGCTGTCGGCCAGGGCTAAATTCAGCTGGTCCAGAAAATTTTGGGGCAATCTGGTGTCACTGTGTAAAAACAGCAGCACATTACCTGAAGCAATTTGGGCGCCGGCATTCATTTGAACGGCTCTGCCCCTGGGGGCTGTTATTACCCTGACTTCCGATTCAACCAGGTCTGGTGTCCCGTCATCACTGCCACCGTCTACAACAATGACTTCAACAACCCCGGAAAAAGGTCTCAGGTGTTCGATCGTGTCCCTGACCGTCCAGGCCTCGTTGAAGGTTGGTATAATGATACTGACAGGTTTACTATTGGCCATAATAATCTGTTCTTGGTTATTTTCCTAAAATCCTTCAAGGTTTTTAGATAACCTCACAGTTTTGATCAGGAGAAAGGGTGTATATATCCAGTGAAACCAGCTTTGGCTGTTATGTCAAGGGTACCTTCACCTGAAGGGAAAAGCCGCCTGCACGGCATATTATCATCAGAACAACGGGAGGCTCTTCAATGGGCCCTTCTGGAGGATACAATGGATAAAGCGGCACAACTTCCGGAACTGGTGATTTTTTTATCTTTAACTCCGGCAAGTCAGATTTGTAAAATGAAGATGATTAACCTTGAAGGAGCGCAAATTATCGTACAACCGGAGGGTGACCTGGGCGAGCGAATGCTTGCCGCTGTACAGCTGCTGTTTGGACGAAACTATGCTCCGGTTATCTTGATTGGTACAGATTCACCGGCTCTGGCGCCTGAGCATCTGGTTAAGACTCTTGACCTTCTTGAAGACTATCAGCTGGTTATCGGGCCGGCAAGAGACGGAGGTTACTACCTGATAGGAATGAAATACCCGGAAGACAGGATCTTTAAAGATATCTCATGGGGCAGCCACAAAGTATTAGAAGAAACTCTGACTTCCTGTGACAAGTTTGGCATTAAATATTGTTTGCTGGACTTGATTGGAGATATCGACAGGCCCGAAGATTTACTGGAATTTATAGACGACATCGATCAAGAAGAGAAGTTGTTTTCCATAAGTAAGAAAAACAAAACTAATAAGTTGTTAAAACTCTGGAAAGGTGAAATTCAATGAATAAATCAGATGCACGCGATCAGAACTTATTGGCAGGTTTGGATTAATGAACCTGCCAAATAGCCTGACATTAGCCCGGTTGTTCTTAGTTCCTTTTATGCTTCTGGCCGCTTCAATACAATTACCTTTTATTAAATATGTTATTGCTGTTTTATTTATTGCCGGCGCTGTGACAGATTACTTTGACGGGTTCATTGCCAGGAGGAATGAACAAGAAACAATTTTTGGCAAGTTTTTAGATCCAGTTGTTGATAAGATACTTGTTTCGACCGGGCTTGTTATTTTAGTCAGTATCGGCTGTCTTCAGCCCTGGATAGCTGTGTGCATAGTAGGAAGAGAGTTATTAGTAACAGGGCTAAGAGCCCTTGCCGCAATCAAGGGAGTTCTAATACCCGCCGGTTCTCTTGGAAAAATAAAGACAGTTACGCAGTATGTTGCTATTATAGCCATGCTGTTAAGAGATTCACTTACTCATCTGGTTAACTTTCAAATAAGCAGTCTGGCGATGTATTTAGCGCTGGTAATGACCATCTGGTCCGGTTTGAATTATTTTATAGAAAACCGGGATATTTTAAAATCCAAGCTATAATTTATATACTAGCTGTATACTGTTACTGCCTGAACATAATGTCCAGCGATAGACGGTATTAAATGTCCCTAACCTGACGGGATTGCTGCCAAAATCCCCTTTAAGGGGAAGGGAGAATTTAGCTCAATTCTCCCTGAACAACAAACTTGACCATATGATCATCAATAATCCGACGCTTATTTTGAGATCCATAAATCAGCGAATGAGTGCAGACCTTGTTTACCAAACGGGCAGTACCACTGGAATACCGAAAAATTTCATCGACCGCATTGTCTGAAAAGATATCCTGTTCAACACCGGCATATGTCAGGTGTTTTTTTACATACTCACCCATTTGGGCGCGATCCATATGTGGTAGTTTGCATTGGATGTCGATGCGCTGCCGGATGGCGGCGTATGTCTGGAGCTGAAATCTTTCCCAGAGTTCACTTTGACCCACAAGGATTAGGGACATAGGACTCCGGGCATCCATTTTAGTATTAAGCAGGAATCTGACTTCCTCCAGCATTTCTCTGTCCAACAGGTGAGCCTCATCCACAATTACAACCGGCTGCAGGTGGTGAATACCTTGCATGAGTTCAATCTCTTTATGCAGTTGGCGTTTAGCATCCCCACGATAGAACTTGGCTTCACAGCCTAATTGTTCCAGAAGACCTTTGTAAAAATGACGCGGGGTTAGCTTGGAATCTGCCAGGTACATTACCGTGAATTTAGCTTCATCCAGGCATTCTTTAAAATAACGAATGGCGGTGGTTTTTCCAGTACCGCAATCTCCTGTTACCACCGCGAACATCTGCCGCTGCGCCGCATAATTCAACCGCCCAAAGGTTTCTTCCAGCATGGTTGACTGGTATAAATGGTCTGTCGGAATATCCCTTGAAAAGGGAGTCCGGGTCATCCCGTAGAAGCTTTCAAACACGATCGGCAACCTCCTTTTCTACCTTCCGGTAGGTTATAGCGGGCGCCGTTTGTTCTTTGCGCAACTGGTTTTGTTTAGACGCAGCATTGAGCAGCCTTGAAGATTCCGCCGGTTTAGTCAGCAGGTGTTCCGGTAACGGGGGCCTTTGACCGGAGCGTTCGCCGATGATTAGCTGTTTTGCTTTCCAGGGAGAGTGTCCTTCGTATTCAATAGTCAGTTCGGTAATGTCCGCGGGATCATAGATAACATTTACGGTACAACCGATAAAGAGCAGCCCTGCTTCGTATTTTTTACCGGCGAAGCTGATACAGCCTGACTTGTCAACTTTTCTTTCCTCGCAGTTTAGAAAAGCATCGGCGACGGTCTCGGAAGGCAGGAAACGCAAGGGCTGTTTGTCGCTGCGATAGGCGACGGCTGGGCTTAGCCCGTCCGCCAGTCCGGAATGAGGGCGGTTGTTGTAGCACTCTTCTAACCAGACCCGGAACAACTGGTTAAGCTTATCCAGAGTTGAAGGTTTCTCTAGGGCGGCTTCCGCCAGGAAGCTGTCTACCACCCGGTTCAGACGTTCTGATTTGCCGTGGGCTTCCGGAGAAAAGGGCTTGGTGTAAAGCAGCCGGACACCCAGCTTGGCGCAGGCCCGGGCCATCCATTTGGTGCGGTACTGCCGCCCATTGTCAAAATACAGCGCCCTGGGCGCTCCGTACTTCTGGATAACCTGGCGGAAACAGTCCTGGACGATACCCTGTTCCAGATTATTATAGAACTGTCCGTGTAAAACATAACGCGTTGCGTCATCAATGAAGGTTACCAGATAGACCTGTTTCATGGCGCCGTCTTTACCAATGGGCAGATAGGGGCCGTATTTGATATCCGAATGAACAAGCTGGTTGCGGTACCGCTTCTGAAATCTTCGGGCAGCTACCCCGGTCTCGGCATACATTCTCATCTGCCTGGCGCTGTAGCCTTGTTCCGCAAGCTTTCCCTGCAGGGTACTGCGCTTGATCTGTCCTGGTTGGGCCAGCCCTTCCCATTCGAGGATCTTTATGATTTGGGCAATGCTGCGGCCCGGTACCTGTCGCCGCAATAGAATAGCCTGTTCCAGCAGTGCAGGAGGAATAGTTTCCTCGGAACTGTGTTGTTGTTTGCTTTTGGGTTTAAGACCGTTAAATCCCTCTGCTTGATACTGTGCCAGGTATCGTCGCAAAGTGCGTTCGGAGATACCGTTCTGTGCACAGATACCGGCTTTGATCTGTTTGGCCCGGGCTGTGTCCAGTCCCTGGTCCAGCAATGGTAATAACAGCTGTACCCGCTTAGTGGCAATCTCGTCTGCTTTTTTCTGGTCTCTCATATTGAATACCCCCTCCTTGAAAAATCCATATTCAACATGAGCCTACAAGATGGTCATCAGGACAGGAATGCGAAACGGGTATGCACCCATAAATTTGCATTTACTACCGGCCGGACAATTCTGCTCAGCCACCCGGAACCATTGCCGACATAATGCCAGATCCTTTTGAGCTTGGACTTGGGAAGGCAGGAAGGTTCTTCCGCAGTTTCTTTCCCGTAGCGGATATGAATTGATTCCAGGCATCCTTGCAAGTAATCAGCCATCTTACGAAACCAGCTTCGCCACCGTATTAAGGTGGACTCGTCAACTGCGACACTTAAATCTGACGAACCTGTTATCACGGCCTCAATACTTCCCCCAATATGGCGTTTATATGGTACCAGCAGGTCAGGAAGTTCGTGGTGAATTCTTCTACAACCACTACATCTTAATCTGCGTATACAAAGGGCAATCTTTTCTCCCAGACTATCGATACAACTTCTTTTACGGCTGCCGATCACTTTTAATTGGCCGCTACAGCAGGGACAAAAAATCTGCTCCAAGCTCCTCACAAAAAACACCCTTTTCAGGGTTTTCTATTAGCTCATAATCTGATACAATAACCATACTTGTTGGGTTGACGCTTCTGGCGCTTCTGGTTGGACAGTAGCACCTTTAAAAAGAAGCGTCTTTCCTTTCCTCAAGATATGGCCATTATATCCAGCTATTCTCGGTCAGGCAATTACATCAGCATTCGGACTTCTTAGCTTGGTAGCAACAGTATACGAAAAAATGCGACTGAACGCCGTTAGAGTTAGCATACGCCTTCTCACCTTTAAATAATAGCGCTTCCGCATGCTTCCGGAAGCAAATAGTACGGCCCCCATGCTTTCGGAATGAGGTTAAGAATTAAAAGCACAACCAACAATGAAAGAATTTTGCTCATTATACTCTTATATCTCGGCTACAACCTTGCCCATTTCATTTGTATCATATCCACCGATATGCCCAAATTCATTTTTAAATGCCTCCGAACGGATTATTTTTAAAAGTATCTCAATCTCCTTAGTTTGCAAATCTTCTTTACGGATAACAAGGTCATACCGTTCTTTCTTTAAGGGGATAAATTCAATATTGTCCACCTGTCTTGCTATTTTTTCATTTCCGACTGCCACGTCTGCCCTTCCGCTACTTACAGCGCTTGCGACTGCAAGATGTGACGATATTTCGTTTGCATATCCTTTAATAGAGTTTGTGTTAATTCCAAGGATCTTCAGGTTTTCATCAAGAAGCACCCTCGAACCTGCGCCCTTCTCCCTATTAATCATGACAATGTCACCATGCCCAAAATCCGCCCATGTAGTAATGCCCTTGGGATTACCTTTTGCAACATACAGTCCCTGCATACGGCAGGTTAAATGCACGATAACCGTCGGAATCCCTGGTAGTAATCTTCTTACATAAGGGATATTATATGAATTAGTATCGCTATCCCACAAATGTACGGACGCGACATTTACTTTCTTTCTATATAGTAAAACAAGACTATCGTAGCTTCCAATATAAGCCCGGAGCGCAGGAACGCCGTGCAATCTCATATAGTTAGAAAGAACATCTAATATCAAATCCTGGCCGCAGATGATAAATCCATCCGTTTTTAGATCACTTTCTAATAGGCTAAAACTTGATGCATCAGATGACGAAATCATGGTAGCCTGATTTTTTTTTGAATTTGAAATATATTCTTTTACATCTTCTTCTGTAAATCGCACTTTTCGCCCTACCTTATAAGAACGAATTTCACCTCTTTTAATCAAATCGTATATTGTGCTCTTGCTTACGTTTAGCAGGTCAGCAACTTCCTGTGTAGTTAATGCATTTCTTCCTTCCATAGGTATCCCTCCTGTATAGTTACAATCGACATACAATCGAATTTATTATTGAAATTATGCACGAAACAAGATATAATCTGTTCTAAAAGCCTTTTTCGATGATATATCATATTATATCGTACGATTTGGTATGTTTCAAGTGTGAATTAATACGAAAAGGAATATAGGAATTTCGGATAAGGGCAAAAATGTTTTTATTAAAAAAAGGAGGAATGTTTATTTGTTTGTTTCTAAACTGCTTAATGTTTTTAAAAAGTCAGCTGCCATTTTATTGCTTATGGCAGTAGTTACCAGCATTGCATTAACTGGATGTTCACAAAACATGACGTCAAAAAAAGACACTTCAACACCTAATCCAACACAGAAGAGCTTACTTGTTTATGCCGGAGCTGCCAGTAAACCACCTACAGAAGAGGCAGCCAAACTATTTGAAGAAAAAACCGGAGTAAAAGTTGATCTTGTTTTTGGCGGTTCAGGAACTGTTTTATCTCAGATGAGTCTGAACAAAAAAGGTGATTTATATTTCCCTGGGTCCTCCGATTTTATGGAGAAGGCAAAGCAAAAAGGCTTAGTTTATCCGGAGACAGAGTCAAAGATTGTTTATTTGGTTAATGCCATAAATGTGCAAAAAGGCAATCCAAAAAATATACACAGCCTGAAAGATCTTTTGAAGCCGGGAATAAAAGTGGCTATAGCCAATCCTGAAACTGTTTGTGTAGGGCTGTATGCTACAGAAATCATAGATAAAAGCTTGACCCAAGAAGAAAAGCAAGCATTTAAAAAGAATTTAATTAACTATACTGAAAGCTGTGATAAAACAGCTGCAGCCATTTCACTGAAAACAGTCGATGCTGTAATCGGCTGGAGCGTATTCCAGAACTGGGATCCTAAAAACATAGAAACAATTCCTCTACAGAAAAACGAAATCCAACGTATAGCTTATATTCCTATTGCAATTTCAAAATACACAGAAAACAAGGAAGCGGCTCAAAAATTCATTGATTTCTTGAACTCCGAGGAAGGAAAGGCTGTTTTTAATAAATATCATTATTTTATTACTCCTGAAGAGGCAACTGCCTTTATTGGAACGGAAAAGCCTATCGGCGGTGAATATAAGTTAAATGAAGATTGGATTAAATAGGGCTAAAAATAGGTTTAAAAATGAGTATTAAAAAAATATCCATATCTTTTGCAGTTTTCACTTTAATATTTTATCTAACCCTGATTTCTTCGTTGTTTTCTTTTTTCTCGAAGGACAGGTTCTTTGAAATACTGTTTTCTGAAAGAACAATGTTCTCTATTCAATTAAGTATGACAGCGGCTTTTGTTGCTGTCATGCTATCTTTTATTATAGCGCTGCCGGCAGCTTATGCGTTGTCGCGTTATGATTTTGTTGGCAAGAAGTTCGTTGATTTAATTCTTGAACTGCCCATGATTGTATCACCAGCAGCTTTGGGCGCAATCCTGTTATTATTTTTTTATAATACTATCGGAACTTGGATTCAGGGTCATATACAACAATTTGTTTTTACTTTTTACGGTGTGATATTGGCCCAATTTACAACCATTTTAGGTGTAACAATTCGCATGATCAAAACCGGTTTCGATGATATTCCACCGAGGTATGAAAATACGGCAAGGACACTGGGAGCAAACTCTTTTCAGGCATTTCTTTCGGTATCGCTACCTTTATGCAGCAGGAGTATATTATCTGCGCTTATCTTCGCATGGGCCAAAGCTGTCGGTGAATTTGGAGCAACTATTATGCTTGCCGGAACTATGGCAATGCGTACGGAAACTCTTCCGATAGCTATCTTTATGCGTCTTTCTGTTGCCGATATCGAAGGCGCTGTTGTGTTGATTACAATTCTGCTGGCTATCGGCCTTCTTGTACTGTTTATAGTTCGTCAGATTATTGGTGGGAAATCAAGTGCTTCAAATTAAAAATCTAGAGATGTCAGCCGGTAATTTTTCCATTAATAATATAAGCTTATCGGTGCCGGATGGATGCTGTCATGTTCTCCTTGGTAGAACAGGCAATGGCAAAACATTAATATTGGAGTCAATTGCCGGGCTGAGGCCAATTAAAAATGGTGATATTTCGATAGATAATCGCATTATAACTAAGGAGCCTTCTGAAAATAAATTTATAAGTTATGTGCCACAGGATTTAGCGCTATTCCCTCATTTGAATGTAGAAAAAAATATCTTTTATTCCCAGAGGTTTAAGAGGAATCAATCAAGGGACAGGAAAGAAATATCAGAAATTATTGAACGCCTGCAATTGGGAAGCCTTCTGCATAGATCTATCCACAATTTAAGCGGAGGCGAGCAGCAGCGTGTAGCTTTGGCAAGAGCCTTTGCGTCAGGTAACAAAGTATTGCTGTTGGATGAGCCATATTCGGCCTTACACTTTACTATGAAGAGGACTCTATGGAGTTTGCTTTCGGATATAAAAAGAAGGTATACCCTGTCTATATTGATGGTTACACATGACTTGGAAGAAGCCTTTTTTTTAGCCGATAACATCAGCGTGCTGCACAGAGGAATGATATTACAAACGGGAAAGAACGAAGATGTCTTTAGTAATCCAGCCAATATCGAAGTTACAAAAATAACTGGACATTACAACTATTTCTCAGGAAATGTGGTAAGCATAAACGGTGAGCAGTGTTTGGTTTATTTTGATAAGCTGTGTAATAAATTTACGACTAAAAATGTCGGATTTACCCCTGGCGATAAAGTAATCATGGCCATCCGTACAAGCAATATTGAGATCCTGCCTAAAGGTGATAAAACCATACCCGCTTGCAGCACCCTCTCTGATGCACACAATACAATTTCCTGTAAAATCAAAAATATTCACTACACAACACATTATCAACAACTCGTAGTAACTGTTGAGCAACAAGATAACCAAACCCAGGATGAAGTTTTTATTGATGTTTATGATAAAAAAAGCATCCGGAACTTCGAGATTGGGCAGAAAGTAACAGTTTCTTTCCCGAAAGATGCAATTATCATTTTTAAAGACGATATTAACTGATATTTGTTTATCAATACTTGTTTTTACATGATAACGGAATTATTGCTGGCAAATGCTTTGAAAAAATTATTTATTTTATTGGAGCGGATAATTTATGAAAAACAAAAAGTCTTTATATGCCTTACTGACAGGCGCTCCTATAGGTTGTTTGGGCGGTTTAATCGGTTTAGGCGGCGCTGAGTTTCGGCTTCCGGTGCTGGTTGGCCTATTTCAATACTCAGCCCGTCAGGCTGTATCGCTAAATTTAGCCGTAAGTCTGATAACACTTTTATCATCCCTGATTTTTAGAATTCCTAGTGCGCCTTTTCCCAAATTGGCGCCTCTTGTGCCAATAATTATAGCCTTTATTGCTGGAGGGATGAGCGGCGCTTATATTGGAGCGCTTTGTGTTAAAAAAATATCTGAACATACTCTGGAAAAAGTTATCCTTATTCTGTTACTATTTATTGGGTTGTTGCTCATAGGAGAATCGTTTTTCCCATTTGTAACAGGGGGGATTTCGGCGCCCTTCCTGATCCTGCTTTTAATAGCCCTGGCGTTTGGCATAGGAATCGGCATGATCAGCAGTATGCTGGGAGTTGCCGGTGGTGAGTTAACTCGACTTTGAAACTTTCGACCAATTTTCAGTCCTTTTGAGGCAAGAAACCCAGTAAAATCAAGGATCGTCTTTTGAAAATCCAAAATCAGTAGTGCCACGTATTATAAAATAATAGTTGCCATACGGAATCATGGTATAGTATAATATACATGCCATGTACACAAGAACTAAAACATTCACCAATAAAGACGGCTCAACAAGAACCTACCTTCAAATAGTTGAAGCTGTTCGGGAAAATGATAAAGTCCGCCAAAAGGTACTTTTAAACTTAGGCCGCTTAGAAGAGCTCCAAAAAGAGAGTTTAGACCGTCTGATTGTAAGCCTGGCCAAGTATTCGAAAAAGAAATGGATCCAGGCTGAGGCGGAAAAATTCATGGTGCACAGCGCCAAGGAATGGGGAATAGAATTAATTTTTCGCTGCCTCTGGAACCGTTTCGGATTAGATAGTATTTTATCCGATTATTTTTCTCAGGCTTATACCGGCGAGTTATTAAAAGAAGCTGTTTACGCTATGGTTTTAAACAGGATCTCTGATCCTCTTTCCAAAAGAGGCGTCAGCAGTTGGATTAAAGAAATCTACCGACCTGCTTTTGAACAACTGGAACTGCATCATTTCTACCGGGCGCTTGACTTTTTAGCAGAGCACAAGCAAAAGATTGAATTAGATCTTTTTAATAATGTCAGGACGATTTTTGATTTTGAAGTCGATATGGTCTTCTGGGATACCACCTCTACTTATTTTGAAGGGACAGGTCCGGAAGAATTAGGCGCTTACGGCTATTCTAAAGACCATCGTTCAGACAGGATCCAGATTATGATCGGTATAGCCATGACAAGACAGGGAATACCCATAGCCCATGAAGTCTTTCCCGGCAATACATCCGACGTAGATACCTTTTTACAGATCATCAACAGCTTGCGCAATAGATTTAATCTCACCCGGGTTATCTTTGTCGGCGACCGCGGTATGGTCAGTAAAAAGATACTCATCGAACTTGAAAAAAGAAAAATCGAATACATCGTAGGCATGCGCATGCGTTCGGTTAAAGATATCAGCGATGTCTTAAAGACCGGCGGCAGATACAAGATCGTTAAAGATAACTTAAAGGTGAAAAAAGTCTGGTATGACGCTGACCGCTATATAGTCTGCCATAACCCAGTCCAGGCCGAATATGACAAAAAAGCCAGAGAAGAGATGATCGCCAAACTGCAGAAAAAGATTAAGGATGGCGGAATCAAGTCTTTAATCGGTAACAGCGGATACAGGCGTTTTCTTTCAGTAAACAAAGACACCGTAGTCATTAACCAAAAAGCTCTCCTGGAAGAATCTCGCTACGACGGCAAATATGTTCTGCGTACCAACGCTGACCTTGACACTGATGTAACAGCTCTGGCCTACAAAGATCTCTGGCGTGTAGAAAGAGCCTTCAGAAACATGAAGTCCATTCTTGATCTAAGGCCCGTCTACCATTACAAGGACAGCCGGGTACGCGGCCACATCATGGTCTGTTTTCTGGCGTTGGTTCTTGAATCCGCCCTGCAAAGAAAAATCAAAGAAAAAGGTTTAGATCTTGAATATACCTATCTACTCCGTGATTTAGCCCAGTTAAAGGCAGTTGAGTTAACTATTGACGAAGAAAAATACTTGTGCCGGACTGAATTGGCCGGCAATGCTTATGAGGCTTTTAAAGTTCTGGGTATCCGCCCACCGATGCAGATTGCACCCTTGGGCAGAAAGGCTAAACTTAAATATGACAGCCCGACTCTTTTCTAAATAATGGTAATTGTAGTGGTACGTCTGTTTTGAAGCAGTTCAAACCCTTGATGCTAAAGGATTTTTAATTTTAAAGTTTCAAAGTTGAGTTAATTATTCCGGCCCTCATACTCGTTTTTGGCGTTGACATTAAACTGGCCGGTACAGCGAGCATCCTGATCAGCCTGCCGACAGTGATTATAGGTCTGGGCAAGCATTATACCAATGGCGTTTTTACTAACAAAAAAGACCTTTCTGAACTGGTCCTGCCAATGGGAATCGGTTCAATAATCGGTTCATTTATTGGCGGCATGTTAATTATTTATATTCCGGGTAATTGGCTGAAATTTATTTTGGGATTGATCTTGATTATTTCTGCGGTAAAAATATTCAATAAAGTACGGAAAAAAAATAATATATCCGATTCTATTCAAGAACCTCGCTCACTTAAAACACGGGCTTGAATTTATCAATTAATTAAAAAGTGTAAGAGTTTAAATTATTGCCGGTGAAAAAGACCCCGAAATACTTATGCGAAAGTGTATTGCCTGAAATAAGCAACAACAATAAAAAACAGTTTTTATTTGTCCCAAAAAACAGGAAACACCTTTTATCTCTAGCGTAGCTGAACAGGATTAGAAAGATAATAAGTACCTGAACAGATAGGCTTTAACCTTTTTTATGTATTGACACATCAAATATATTTGATATTATCTAAAATAGTAGGTGAAATAAATGGACGTTTTAAAAATTGCCAAAGCCTTGTCTGATCCCCTGCGCCTGGAGATACTCAGGCGAATCGCCGGCAAAAAATGCTGTGAAGATAAGTGGCTGTGTGTCTGCCACTTGGTTGACGATACGGGACTGCTTCAGTCAAGAGTTTCCTACCATATCAAAGAATTAAAGGAAGCCGATCTTATCCGGGAAGAAATCAGGGGCAGGTGGAACTACTATTATTTTAAGGAAGAGACTTTGAAGGAATATCTCTCGGCCTTAAATGACCAGTTTCAATTGCAGTCGCAGATTTAAAATTTTAGTTTGTGATATAAGGCTGGGGAGCGGGCCGCTTAAAAGGTTGAAATGTATCAACAGTCTGCCGTTCCCTTGTCACAGATAAAGGGGTGAGAAAATTGGCAGTTGAAGAAGATACTTTGCGTGAAACGTGTTGAGGATCCGATCTGCAGGAAGAGGTTCCTCTTCTTCAAACCGACGCCGAGTGGATTACCGGATTTAAGACTACTTTGGCAGGGAAAATTCCGATTATCTCAACAAAACTTTCCATAAAGGACATTATAGGTTCGTGGAAAGTCGAGGTGCAGACCGTCACCCTCAACAACACCAGCACGCATAAAGGACATTATAGGTTCGTGGNNTCGTGGAAAGTACGCTGGGGTATAAACCGGATGGAATATAAAGTACCCCCTGGTCTATACGGGGTTGGTGATCCTGTCGAAGATTCCCCGGTACTGGTAACGGCCAATTACAAAATGACTTTTGACCGTTTGAGAAAGGAATTGTCAGGAGTCAACGCCTGGGTGCTGGTCATCAATACGAGGGGCATCAACGTCTGGTGCTCTGCCGGAAAGGGGACCTTCAGCGCATCGGAGATAGCCAGGATGATAGCTATGACAAATCTTTCATGGGTTGTCTCACACCGTACGCTGGTTCTGCCCCAGCTAAGCGCTGTAGGGGTGGCTGCCCACAGATTGTTAAAAATGTCCGGTTTCAGGGTTGTCTACGGCCCGGTGAGAGCCTGTGATCTCCCTGATTTCCTTAGAGCGGGCATGAAAGCTACCCCACAGATGCGCAGGATTAACTTTGGTTTTGCAGACAGGCTTGTGCTTATCCCCGTGGAACTGGCCAGGGTTATTAAAATAGTCATTGCCGCTTACCTGGTCATATTCATTTTAAACCTTCTTAAAATCTGGTCCGTTTCTTTTACATCAACGCTGCCTTACCTCGGGGCGGTTATTACGGGCTGCGTATTGACGCCTGCTCTGCTGCCCTGGATACCGGGCCGTTCTTTTGCCTGGAAAGGNNGCCTCCGACTGGAACAGGGCCTTAGTTTACCTTCTTATTCTACCTGCCCTGTCATCCTACCTGGCGGTCAATTTCACCGGCTCAAGCACTTTTACTTCTTTATCAGGCGTCCAGCGGGAGTTAAAAGTTGCGCTTCCCGCAGCGATAATTTCAACTGGGTTAGGTGTTATCCTGCTGGTTTTGAATCAGTTTGTTCTATAAAGAGGTGACTTCCTTGAAGTATTTAAAAAATGTGGTTACGTTGGAGCTTGACGAAGAGAAATGCGCTGGATGCGGGATCTGCGCCGAGGTTTGCCCGCATCAGGTATTTAAGCTTATTAACGGAAAGGCTGCCATCCAGGACAGGGACTCCTGCATGGAGTGCGGCGCCTGCGCGATGAACTGCCCTTTTTCCGCCATTTCGGTAGCGGCCGGTGTGGGCTGCGCCTACGCGGTAATTAAAGGGAAATTCGGTAAGGGTGAGGGCTGCTGCTAGTTTATTAAACAGGGGGTAAAGCACGTTGGATGAAAAGGATTTTGACAAAATCTATACGGATTTTCAGCCGAAGATATATCAATACTTGATCCGCCTGGTAGGCAGAAATGACGCAGAAGACCTGACACAGGCAGTTTTTACAAGGGTCAGCCTTGCTTTGGATCAATTCAGGGGCGAATCCCGGCTTTCAACATGGATATACAGGATTGCTACTAACCTTGCAACAGATAGTCTGCGCCTCCCTGCGCTCCGGTTGAGGGATAAACAGGTTTCTTTTGATCAGGATACTGAAATAAAAAGTATATCAACTGAAAGTTTAAATATGGAGCAGCAGATTATCCGCCGCGAAATGAACCAGTGCATACGTTCCTTAATTGAGAACCTCCCGGTAAACTATCGCACGGTTATTGTGCTGAATGAGCTTGAGGGATTCAAAAACAGCGAGATTGCACAGATTCTGGACACGAGTCTACATACTGTGAAAATCAGGCTCCACCGCGCCAGGACAAAACTGAAAAAAGAAATGATCAATCAGTGTGATTTTTATTGGGATGAGCGAAACGAGTTGTCCTGTGACCCAAAGAGAGAAATTAAGGAATTGTAGCCTCAAAAGTGTATCCTTCTTAACTGTAACTCCGTCTAAAGGCTGTGAAAGCAAATTTTTTCATGCGCGTTGGCTTAGCGGGGAACAGTTTGGCACGGAAGGAGTTTAAATAGTGAACGAGCAGTTGAAAGAACTAATCGCGGTAGGTGCGTCGGTTGCAGCAAACTGTCAACCGTGCATCCGGTACCATATCGGCAAGGCAAGGGAGCACGGAGTGGACAGTGCGGACATAAAAGAGGCTATCAAAGTAGGGCAGACAGTTAGAGCGGGCGCTGCTGCGAATATGGACAGTTTGATCCAGGAACTTGATTCAGAAACAAAAAGCGCATTTTCGGCCTGCAAGCCCGACATGAGCAACAAGTGCTGTTGCTGAAATACCTGGAAGACAGGGCTCTATCAATACGCGTTGGTGGAGCCCTTGCTCAATTATTCTTTCTTCTTAAAATAATCACTCAAAAGATATTCTTTATGGTTGACTTTATTATTAGTTCCCCATGCCCCTTAAGTAACACCCCACAGCATGAAAATCATGTTCCCCCATTGCGCCGGTCTTGATGAGATTTTTCACTTATCCTTTGACGAAAGCGGACCGTTCTATTTTTCTCCCTGCATTTCAGGTGCAAAATATTTGCGTCTGAAACCAAGAGCAATATTGACCAATCCGATCATTACCGGCACTTCAATAAGAGGGCCGATTACAGCGGCAAATGCCTGACCGGAATTAATGCCGAAAACGGCCACTGCCACTGCGATGGCTAACTCAAAGTTATTGCTGGCTGCCGTAAAGGCTAGTGTCACAGTCTGGCCGTAATTAACCCCAAAAGACTTACTGATGAAAAAGGAAAAAAAGAACATGATTACAAAATAAAAAAGCAGCGGTATGGCAATTCTTACTACATCCATTGGTAAGGTTATGATGTAGTTGCCTTTTAAAGAAAACATTACAATAATAGTAAACAGCAGAGCGATCAGAGCCAGAGGGCTGATCTTGGGGATGAATTTTTTCTCATACCACTGTTTTCCCTTGACCGGTATCAGGGAAAGCCTGGTGATTACACCGCCAAGAAAGGGTATACCCAGGTAAATAGCTACGCTCTTGGCCACGTCAGCCATAGAAATATGAACAACCATGGATTTAACGCCTATCCACTGGGGCAACAGTGTTACAAAAAAGTACGCGTAAACTGAAAAGAAAAGCACCTGGAAAATTGAGTTTAAGGCTACCAGCGCCGCCGCGTATTCTGAATCACCTTTAGCCAGGGAGTTCCAGACAATAACCATAGCAATGCAGCGGGCCAGGCCAATGATTATTATACCTGCCATATATTCTGGATAATTATGCAATAAGATAATTGCCAGAAAGAACATCAAAACAGGTCCGATAATCCAGTTTTGAATCAAAGAAAGCGTTAGAACCTTGCCATTCTTAAATACTTTGCCAATTTCCTCGTATTTCACTTTGGCTAAAGGCGGGTACATCATTACAATTAGACCAATAGCGATTGGTATCGATGTAGTTCCAACCTGGAACCTTTTTAATAAATTAGCCACTTCCGGTATGGCATAACCCAGCCCTACCCCAAAAAACATGGCCAGGAAGATCCACAAGGTTAAATATCGGTCCAGTATGGATAATTTAGCCGCAGCCTTTTCGGACACGTATGTTTACCTCCTTTTCCTTTTTGTACAGGTTTCTTCTCCAACCATTTTTGCGCAAACTTCAGGATCAAAACCCATTTCAGTGCAGAGATTGGGGTTTTGCCTTAGCGGTGAAGGTTTCGGCAGGGAGCAGGAGAAGCAGGAAAGACTTTCAAGAAATCCATCCATTTGCTTTAGTAATTCCTTGAGGCCATCTTTATTCAGGTTGTAAAATACTATTTTTCCCTCTTTTTCACTGTCGATCAGGCCTGCCTGTTTTAAAATTTTTAGGTGGTGGGCAATGGCCGGCTGCGATAGACCGATAGCCTGGATAATCTCACAGGCCCCCATTTCCTGAGCGGCCAACAACTTTAATATATTTTGCCTGTGCAAATCCCCCAGGGCTTTCAGGCGGTTTATTATCTTTGATACCCCCATTTGTAACAATCAATTTACATACATATTTAAATAATTAAATATATAATACATATTTTTTTATTTATATGTCAACCAGTATTTATTTATTAATGCGAACAGGCACTTCCGGGTTGACATCATTGGTTGCAAGATCTTTACACCCTTCAGTGATTGTGCTAAACTGGGTTAAGGTTAGACCTCAACTACATAACACAGAACCCACTAGGGGCGCCGCCGGGCTGAGAGGCAGTGCAATGCCGACCCTAAGGACCTGATCTGGATCATGCCAGCGTAGGGAAGTGGAAAAATCGGACTTAAAACGCACTCCATCGGGGGTGCGTTTTTGGATCAGTATCCGCTGAGGTAGAAGAATGATGGGAGTGAAGGGAGCACCGGTATGATCGGCAAAGTAAACGATGATTTTTTTAGTAAGACAATTCTGCCCCACACAGGAGCGGCATTACCGCAAGTGGTGGTCGGGCCGGGCATGGGAGTAGATGCGGCCGTTCTCAAGATCGGGGACGAATACCTGGCAATCGCCGAAGATCCGGTTTTTCCAGGGCCGACCACATCCCCCGAAGAACTCGGTTGGCTGACCGTACATATCGGCGCCAGCGACGTGGCGGTGATGGGAATCAGACCACAGTTCATGACCTATTCCCTGCTGCTGCCGCCCGGAACTCAGGAAGATTATGTTGCCGAATTAGTCAAGAGTATCAGTGAACATGCCCGTGACCTGGGGATAGCGATCGTAGGCGGTCATACCGGTTACTATGACGCGGTGACGATACCGACCATCGGGGGCATTACCGTCTGGGGCCTGGGTCGTGAATTTGTGACGCCGGCAGGCGCCCAGGTAGGAGATGCGGTGTTGATTACCAAAGGAGCGGCTATTGAGGCAGCCGGGCTCCTGGCCTGTGAACTGGGTCCGAAGCTGATGGCCGCAGGCATTTCTCCGGAGTTGGTAGACCGGGCGCGCAAGCGGCTGCGGGAAATGTCCGTGGTGTCAGATGCCGGTATAGCCATCTCTGTTGGCGGCGTCCACGCCATGCACGACGCCACTGAGGGCGGGCTTGCCCGAGGCTTGTGGGAACTTGCCGAAGCTTCGCACGTCGGCTTGAGAATTGAACGCTTCAAGGTTCCGGCGCCGGAAGATATCCGAGTAGTCTGCGGCTACTTTGGCCTCAACCCCTATGAGGTGATCAGCGAGGGTACACTGGTCTTGACCTGCGCCTTTGAAAAGACCGGAGATCTGTTGCAGGCCTTCAAAGAAGCCGGGCTGGATGCCGCTGTGATCGGCCGGGTGCTGCCGGCGGCAGAAGGGCGTTGTTGGGTTGAAGCCGATGATCGGATAGAGGAACTTTTGCCTCCGCCGGTCGATCGTTTCTGGGAGGTCTTCTTTAATGCCCTGACGCTTAATGATGACACCCGGACTGCCAGAGAGAAAGCGTTATGCCAGGAACTGGATCGGGCTGTCGGAGAGTTAAAGCAAGCCGGTATCGTTCGGCTAATCCCGGAGATAGGCGCCAATCCGGCCTTTGCCTTGCCGGAAGCCAAGGAACTCGATGATATTGCCGCTATTCCCGGACGACTCCTGCAAATGAAGGGCAAGGTGGCAACGCTGGGGGATGCGGAAATGGGATGCTCGAGACACATGGGCGGCGCCCTCCTTTTGGTGAAGGAGTTTTTTCCGGCTGCCCGCTGTATTATCAATCTGCATTACCATCCTTCAGTCCGTCAGGCATGCACAGCGCTGGGTTTTAATATCACCAGCATGCCGGAGCCACCTGACTATCGTCAAACTGATGCAGACTTCGACACCGACCTGCGCCGGACATTGAACACCTGTACGGTGTTACCGGATGTAATTGAGATACCGGATCGTATTAACCTGGAGCGGCTGATCTTGGTTCTAGGGGAAAGCCTCACCGATCTTGTATCCAAGGTCAAGGCCTTGGGAGTATATCTTTTATAACTCAAGTTTCTTAAGTTTCTCTCTCCGCCAGGATAAAGGTGGCGGCAACGCTCACATAAACATAAATTCCCGCATCATGGGCAATTGCTGCTGTAGCGGAAAAGTCGGGCACATCAAGCTTCGGGTTGCCGATGTTCTCGGCAAAAAAGGCCTTTGTTTTGAACGTCAGTTCCTTACGGAAGTTCTCCGGTTCCTGGCGGTCGACAAAAGTGACCTTAATCTTTCTCCTTTTTTACCAGCCCCGCTCTTGCATCCGCGCCTCGGCGGGTATGGACGATATCTCCAGCCCCGGCATAGCCTCGCCCAGATTGCGGGAAACCTCGGCCAGTATTTGCGGGTCATTGTAATGTGTCGTTGCGGCTACTATGGCCTCCGCCCTGGCTGCAGGATCGGCTGATTTAAAGATGCCCGACCCGACAAAAACTCCGTCTGCGCCCAGCTGCATCATCAGGGCCGCATCCGCCGGCGTGGCCACCCCGCCGGCGGCAAAATTCACTACCGGCAGCCGGCCGGTCCGGGCAACCTCACAAACTAAATCATACGGCGCCCCCAGTTCCTTGGCGGCTGTCATTAGTTCTTCCGCTGGCAGGAACTGCAGCCGACGCACTTCCCCCAGCACGGCCCGCATGTGGGTAACTGCCTCCACAATATTGCCGGTTCCGGGTTCTCCTTTGGTCCTGATCATGGACGCCCCTTCTCCAATTCTGCGCAGGGCCTCTCCCAGGCTGCGCGCGCCGCAGACAAAGGGCACTTTAAAAGAGTGTTTTTCAATATGATAAAGATTGTCGGCCGGCGTGAGAACTTCACTTTCGTCAATATAGTCGATGCCCAGCGCCTCAAGAATCTGCGCCTCGACAAAATGGCCGATGCGCGCCTTGGCCATAACCGGAATGGTCACCGCTTCCATAATCCGCAAAATGACTGAAGGGTCCGCCATCCTGGCCACTCCCCCGGCCGATCGGATATCCGCCGGCACTCTTTCCAGCGCCATAACGGCGCATGCCCCGGCCTCCTCGGCGATGCGGGCCTGCTCAGGTGTTGTGACATCCATAATCACACCGCCCTTGAGCATTTCGGCAAAACCTTTCTTAACTGTCCAGGTACCGTGTTCCGTCACCTTAAAAACTCCCCCCTCCGCACCAAACTACTGCTCCTGGAACAATGTTGTGCTTAAATATCTTTCACCCGTGTCAGGCAACACCACTACAATGGTTTTCCCTGTATTTTCCGGCCGTTTGGCTATCTGCAAAGCCGCAAAAGCCGCCGCGCCGGATGAAATGCCGACCAGCAGCCCTTCATCCCTGGCAAGCCTGCGTCCGGTCTCCAAAGCTTCGGCGTTTTTAACTTTGAAAATCTCGTCTACAATCTCGAGGTTCAGCACCTGGGGAACAAATCCGGCGCCGATGCCCTGAATGACATGCGGACCGGGTTGTCCNNAAATCAGGCCTGCGCTTTTTAATGACTTCACCAACACCGGTAATCGTGCCGCCGGTCCCTACTCCGCCGACTATAAAATCAACCTTGCCGTCCGTATCTTCCCAGATTTCTTCAGCAGTGGTAAGGCGGTGTATTTCCGGATTGGCCGGGTTTTCAAACTGCTGGGGTATAAAAGAATTGGCTATCTGAGACGCCAGTTCATTAGCTTTCCTGATTGCCCCCGGCATCCGTTCAGCGCCGGGAGTCAGCACCAGTTCCGCGCCGTATGCTTTCAGGAGGTTGCGGCGCTCAATGCTCATCGTGTCTGGCATGGTCAAAATCAGCCGGTATCCTTTTGCAGCGGCAACGAAAGCCAGGGCAATACCCGTATTGCCGCTGGTGGGTTCAATAATAACCGTATCCTTGTTAATCAGCCCTTTTTCTTCAGCGTCCTTAATCATGCTATAGCCGATGCGGTCTTTTACACTGCCGCCCGGATTAAATGATTCCAGCTTGGCAATTACCTGGGCCTGTACACCTTCAGTAACCTTGTTCAATTTCAGCAAAGGTGTTTTCCCGATTAGTTCCGTGAGATTGTTTGCTACTTTAGCCATTATTAATTCCTCCAAATATTTTTTTATTTGCCAGTTTTTAACCGGCATTGACAGTAACTCAAGTCGAGCGTCCCCAAAATATGATTGGTGAGTAGAGTAACTACCTCAGCTTTACATTTTTGCCTATTTGAATGACCTGCCCGTCCCGGATTAACATGGTAATCGATCCGTATTTAATACTTTTGATAATGTCCGGCAGCTTTTGAAAATCCGGCGGGAACAACAAATCCTTTTCAGACACAAGACCGGCTCTGTTTTTTTTGTCAATTTCCCTGCCTCCGCCGATCAATTCCAGCCTCACACGCGGCACAGGCTCAGCCCTGCTTTTCTTATCCATTTCCATACCCCCAGCTATGATCAACTAACTAATACTAATTCTATAATGTTAGTTATATTATAATACATACAATTTCGATGTCAATAGTATGTATTTATATTTTTTCATATTTTTTAACACAATCAGGATTAAAAACCCGCCGCCAAAAACCGGCGCCGGCTTAGATCTTTTTACCCATATATAAATATAACAGTAAAATATAAAGCTATCTGCCGGCAATAACGGCGCTTAATAAATCCTCCGTTTCCAGGCAACTCATGATTTATACCTCCTCTTTTCTCCAACTG
>DFZT01000059.1 GCA_002382755.1 Firmicutes bacterium UBA4049
TAGAATTAACAAACCGTTACTATAACTAATACTACAGCGATGAGACATTAGTTCCTTGACAACATCATAACGGTTTCCTCATGCTCCCCGGATTCGTCTGCCTTGGGCGGTTTCGGCTACTACAATTAAAGAAAAAAAGGGCTGAACATTTGGAGACTTTTATGCGATAATTCTTCCAGGGGTTCGGCGACGACGTTGATATACAAATAAATCAAGAGAAGGACGAGCATGCGGACAGCGAATGAATCTGTTAAGCGCCTGCGTAGCCGGACATTTAATTTTAGATCAAATGTGGTTGGAACCTAGGAGAGTGTTGCATAAACTCTGTTTATTTATAAGCTCATGACCAAATTTCAAATTTCAAGAATCATATACAGGTAAATAATGTTAAGAATATGGGTTGAACATTATAATATAGTCCTTAATTCGAGGTTTTCCCCCTTTATTCCTCTTGTTTCCGTTTCTAAGGGCAGACTAATCCTACACAGCTATAGGCAAAGGAGCTGTGGTAATATTTGTTATCTCACAGCATGTGTCAGGCTTAAGCTGGCTTTGTTCCTTAACCAACTTCCAGTAGCGCTTGAAATTTACTATGGCGCCAATTAATAAAGCTTGGAGATAAACCTTGGCTTTTCCAATATAGCGGCTCTGGCGAAGGCCATGATGCACCATCTCCGCCTGCTTGTTCTCTATCTTGCAGCGTTGGGGGTATTCATTTTTAAATTCTTCGGTTTGCTGAAAGGCACGCGCTTCCTGTAAATGTTGTTCATATTGGTTTACTGTAATGGTACGTCCGCCTTTCTTGCTTTTGGTACACTGGTTTAGCAGTAGGCAGTTTTGGCATTGATCCTGGGAAAAGGCAAATACTTTTAGCTGATTTGTATATTTATGGTATATTTTCTCGGCCGCTATTTTGCCGGCAGGGCACTGACAGGTTTGGGAATCTAAATTTATTGTAAACGCTGACTTTGGAAAACAGCCGTTTCGTCCAAGGTCTGTAGGCACAGGGCAAATTAGTTTAACTTGACGCTTTTTCATCTCTTCTCTGTTTTGGCCTGTGCCGCAGGACATGTCACACGAGACTGTATCCGGCTTTCGTTCTTCGGGCTGCTCGTCTACTAATGGAGCGGCCGCTTCGGAATCATGAATTTGGCTGCTCCCTGCTTAATTTTAACTGTTCCGTCTTTTTGACGTTCTATATCCTGAATGGCTACCGCAGCTAAAATGTCTCTTAATATCTGTTCTTGTCCGGTAAGTTTCAGTTTGCTTCCCGGTCGGAAACCTTATCGTAAAATTGCAGCAAAATCAAAATTGCAAAGCAAAAAGCTTATACCAATTACAGGTTGAATTAATAGTACAAAAGGGGTATAATTTTATTAAAATACTACTATAAGAGGAGATGGTACCATGCAGATTAAACCGTCCGCAAGCATCAGGCAAAACTATAACGAAATTGCGGCTTTGTGCAAATCCTCTGGTGAGCCCGTGTATCTTACGAAAAACGGCGAGGGCGATCTGGTGGTTATGGACATAAAGGCATTTGTCTGTCGTGAAAAAATGCTGAAGCTGCGCGAAGAACTGCTGGCTGTTGAGGAAGACCGTTTAGCAGGACGCACGGGAGTTACTCCGGATGAACTGGATAAACACCTTGAAGGTATTATAGACGAGGCGGAACATGGAAAAGAAACCTCAATATAAGGCGATTGTTTCAGACCGTGCCCGTCAGATGCTGGCGGGCCATGTCCATTTTCTGGCGCAGAAAAGTCCTGCTGCCGCCCGCAAGGTAAAGAATGGCCTGTTGGACGCTGTCCGTTCCCTGCATCAAATGCCGGAGCGCTTTCCGTTTCTTAATGCCGAATTTATCCCGCTTAATAAATATCATAAGATGTTCGTTGAAAAATGGTATCTGATTTTATACCAGATTAAGGATCAAAAGGTGTACGTTGACTATATCATGGATTGCAGGCAGGATTATGGATGGTTGGTGCGGTAGTTTTTAATGGTTGTCAGGCTAAAAATAGGAACTTACTGAGCTTTGGGGGCATGTCTATAATATGAATAAACCAATGGAAATGCTTTTTAATTTCGCCCACCATACCATTCTATACGGGAATTTGTAAGCACGACGGTTTGAACTCCTATTTCAAGTATAAAAACTGTTACCATTCCCTCTGCAACGACCACCATCTTCGGGAACTGAAGTGGGTTATTGAATCTGAAAGGAATGAATTTTGACCATGCCTGATCTCTGGACTAAAAATAAAGAAATTGAATTTTTCAATGAATCACAGAAATTTGCCGCACCTGAACAATTTTTTTATCTTGGGGATGATTCCCGATATTATGCTTATTGGCCTAAATCATATGGAGGTAAAAAAACAACTCTTCAAAGCAGGAACGCTTTGATAGGAAATTTTACAGAAAAATATTCTGTTGATCTCTTGCAAGGATTTGCCAATTCCCAAGATCTTTATGCGGTTCAAGGTGTAATTTGCAATGAGATCGGTTTGTCGGCTCAATCACCTGCTGATGTTGTACTTTGCAAATCCCATAAGGATTTAAATGGGAAAGGGGTCCTGCAAGCACATGGGAACCGTAACAAGTTCGTTTGGAACACCTGGTAGAGTTAGTCATGATTCAACAAGGTTTTATGAAAGCCGATTATATGAAAGGCTAAATAAAGGAGAAAAAGTTAAATATATCGAAAACGAAATCCCAAAAGAAAACGTAAATAAAATTTTCTGTAAATCTAGTGAAAGCATGGACGAACTACCAGATAATAGTGTCCATTTAATGATCACCTCACCACCATACAATGTGTCCAAGGAATATGATGATGATTTGAGTTTGAACGAATATTTGAATTTACTAAATACTGTTTGGCGAGAAACATATCGTGTTTTAGTGCCCGGCGGACGTGCATGTGTTAATGTAGCCAACCTTGGTAGGAAACCTTACATACCTCTTCATAGTTACATTATAGATGGCATGCAGGAAATCGGCTATCTTATGCGTGGTGAGATAATATGGAACAAGGCTTCAAGCGCAAGTCCTTCAACTGCATGGGGAAGCTGGCTTTCAGCCGCAAATCCTGTTCTAAGGGACATTCACGAGTATATCCTAATTTTTTCTAAAAAAACTTTTTCAAGAAAAAAAATGGGAAAGGAATCCACGATAAAAAAAGAGGAATTTTTAGAGTGGACAAAAAGTGTTTGGACCTTTCCAGCAGTTTCAGCAAAGCAAATTGGACACCCCGCCCCATTTCCTGAAGAGCTTCCCCACAGACTTATCCAGCTATATACTTTCAAAGATGATGTTATTTTGGATCCTTTTGTTGGTAGTGGTACGGCCTGCCTTTCAGCTGTTAAAGACAAAAGAAACTATGTCGGTTATGATATTGATCCCGGGTACATAAAACTGGCTGAAAACCGGATTCATCAATATACCAATCAATTATCTTTATTTAAAGAATAGGATGGCTAACGGCTGTTGCCGCTGACAATATTTGAACCAAGTCCGCCAAAGATAAATGGCCACAAAAAGACAAGACTAAATGGACCAAAACAAACAGAAATAAATAAACATAACATAAAAAATGGCTGCCTAATGGCAGCCTTACTTAATAATACAAGGTCCAAAAAAAGAAAAACCCTTGTAAGGGTCATTTAATTCTATCCGTTTAGGCTATTTTGGGTTCATTTATTGCTAGCCGCAACAGTTATACTCCGGGCCAAGAAGAAGGAGATTCCATGCTCATTTGATGTAGCATAACCCTGTGACTGCTATAGTGAACCTTTTTAGTAAAAAGCTTGTTTTTTATTTATTGTTTTAGAGGATAGTTGCATAAGGTATTAACTAAAATTTAAATAGCGCTTTCTCCTTCTTCACCGGTCCGAATCCGAACCACTTCTTCGACGGGAATAACAAAAATTTTACCATCACCTACTTCTCCCGTCCGGGCTGTTTTTTTAATCAGGTCGATCAATTCTGATACGTGCTGGTCTAAAGTTACAATTTCAATTTTTACTTTGGGTAGCAGTTCTACCTTCACCTCTTGACCGCGAAAGCGCTCTATCCGGCCTTTTTGGCGGCCGTGTCCTTCCACCCTGACGATGGTCATACCCGGGTAACCAACCTTTTCTAAAGCCTCCTTTACCTTATCAAGCTTTTCCTCCCGGATAACTGCTTCTATTCTTTTCATTAAATATTCCCCCTTAAATTAACCTACCAGCCGGCGCTGGGCAAAATCTGGATAGGCCGTGGTGGCGTGTTCGGTCAGGTCCAAACCCTGGATTTCTTCTTCCAGTGGTACCCGTACGCCAAAGAGGGCATCCATTATCTTAAAGGTCAGGTATCCCAGAACAAAGGCCCAGGCTACGCAAACCACAGCCCCAATAAACTGGGCGGCCAACTGTCCAAAACCGCCGCCGTAAAACAAACCAACCACGTGCGGGGCATCGGTCACGTAAAGGCCGTATGTTCCGTCAGCGAATAGACCAACGCTTAAAAGTCCCCAAACGCCATTTACGGCGTGTACGCTGATTGCCCCCACCGGGTCGTCAACATGAATCCGGTCAAAGAAATAAACGCCCCAAATCACCAGCACGCCAGCAATTAACCCGATTACCACGGCTGCCCAGGCTTCCACCCAGGCGCAAGGGGCGGTAATCGCTACCAGCCCGGCGATAGCCCCGTTAATGGTCATGCCCACGTCCGGCTTTTTAGCTTTGATCCAGGTGTAAAGCATGGCGGCAAAGGCCCCTGCCGCGGCGCCCAGATTGGTGTTAACGGCAACGACAGAAATTCTTAGCTCGTAGGCGGAAAGGGTGCTGCCGGGGTTAAACCCGAACCAGCCAAACCAGAGTAAAAAACAACCTAAAGCCGCCAAACTAATGCTGTGTCCGGGAATGGCCCGTGGTTTTCCCTGCGCATTGTACTTTCCAAGGCGGGGACCCAGAACCAGTGCTCCGGCCAGGCCCACTATCCCGCCCATGGT
>DFZT01000026.1 GCA_002382755.1 Firmicutes bacterium UBA4049
GCCAGGTTCGGGACCTCCTGATTCCACACACTTTATGCCCCCAAAACCAATCTTTAAAACCTCATCCAGGATTACTTCTCCTTCCTTGCGCAGCGTATCCAGCACGCTGGACTGTCTTTTGCCGCCCATTAACATTCTGGTAGAATCTGCTTTCGGGTCGCAGCCAATTTGCAGGATTTTTTTACCCGAAACAGTTAGGGCCGCCGTTAAATTTTGAGTGGTAGTTGACTTGCCGATCCCGCCTTTGCCATAAATTGCAATCTGTCTCATTTTACTCATCCTTCCTTTCTTTTTTTGAATTGCTTTAAAAATAAACACCCCGGCTTAAAAAGGAGGTTTTACCATGACCTTTTCGCCGGGGCGTCAATGACCCGAAAAAGAAAATGCGCTCTTTTAAGGCGGCAGCATCGCGCCTTTAGGAGCACCTTTGCTTTTTAAGAAAATATAAGAGCCTTTAGTCAGGTTCATTCCTGACTAAAGGCTTCTCTGCCTTTAAAATACAACTATGTATACTTAGATAAATATAATCAAGTAAATAATAACTGAAGTTATTTTTCTTGTCAAGAGTTTTTACTTCCTTTACATAGAAACTTTACATAGAAAAACTGTTATCAAGAAAGACTATTACCAAACAGTTGTAGGAGGGAACAAGAGAATGAATAAATACAAATCAGCTGTCGTTTTATTCATCGCCTTTCTTGTCCTGGGTTGTTTTGTAATTTTCTCAAACGCCGGAAAAGCCCCGGCGCAAAACCGGCCGGTTTACTGGGGTCTTTCGGGGAACGATGTATCCCGGCTCCAGCAGACATTATATGACTGGGGTTATTACACCGGCCAGGTTGACGGCATGTTTGGAAATGCAACTTACCGGTCGCTGATCAACTTTCAGACCAGTAACGGATTAGCTGCAGACGGTGTTGCGGGAACGGCGACATGGGCTGCGCTGGGGTTTTCTTCGGGTAATGATCCTGTCAGCCAGCCGGCGCCGGCCAGTGTTTCCCGCGGTGTAAGCAACCGGGATGACACATACCTTCTGGCCAGGGTTATCGAAGGGGAGGCTTCCAACGAATCCTTTGCCGGCAAGGTGGCTGTAGGCGCTGTAATCCTGAACAGGATGCAAAGCGCGGCTTTTCCTCGTTCACTCGCAGGCATTGTTTACCAGCCGGGAGCTTTTGAATCGGTAAGCAACGGGCAATACAGCCGCCCGCTGACAGACGATTCGATCAGGGCGGCTATGATGGCCATGAGTGGTTGGGACCCCACCGGAGGCGCCCTGTATTTCTGGAACCCGGCCAAGCCGGTTAACGCCTGGGTATGGACCCGTAACGTGCTTACTCAAATCGGGCGACACATTTTCGCCAGATAAGTATATTAAAGTACCAATTTTTTCATTATATTGCGGGGGGAGTTATCAATGTCTACTATACGCTGGCGCCGGCTTCTGCCTTTAGTAACCGCAGTTGTGTTGGTGGGCGGCATATTCCTGTGGGGTCACCAGCAGTATTCTGTCCGCAAACAACTTGAAGTATCTTTAAACAATAAATATTACCGCTCGTTTTATGACCTGCTGGATAACGTCCAAAGCGTCGAAGTGCTTCTTTCCAAGGCGCTTATAGCGCAGGCGCCCGATCAGGACAGTAAAATCCTTTCGGAAATATGGCAGCGGGCCAATGCCGCCCAGGCAAACCTAAACCAGTTGCCGCTGACCGATATCACAACAGGCCGCACTTCCAAGTTTTTAACCCAGGTTGGGGATTACTCTTTCACATTGCTTCAAAAAATTGCCGACGGCCAACCTAAAAGTCAGAAAGACTGGAACACACTGCAAACACTATATAAACAGACTTCTAACCTGGATACAGAGCTTCAGGACACTGAAAGAAGAATTGCCGAAGGCAAACTATACTTGGGCGAACTGGCTCGGCAAACGGGCAGGGCTGTTCGAAAAGAAGGGCCAAAACTGGCTAACGGGAACTTCCAGAAAATCGAGGACAATCTGAAAAGCTTTCCAACACTGATCTACGACGGCCCCTTTTCAGATAAACTGGAAGAAAAGACAGCAAAGGGAATCACAGGCGCAAAAATTAATATCTTTGAGGCGAAAGCCCGTATTTTAGGGCTTGTTGAACACCGGCCGGGCACTAAATATGTTATGGAAGGCATCCGTAAAATTGAAGGCAAGATACCCGCTTTTCAGGCTGATCTTATTTCAACATCCGGGAGTTCCGGTGAAAAAGAAAGGCTGAGCGTAGCCGTCAGCAGGCAGGGAGGCAAATTGCTCTGGTATACTTTATCCCGTAAAGTCGCCTCCAATAAAATGACCCTTGCCGAGGCAAGAAAAAAAGCGGCGGACTTCCTTTCTGAAAAAGGGTACCGGAATGTGACCCCTATTTATTATGAAGAGGGGGCGGGGATGGCTGTCTTCAACTTTGCCGCAACACAAAACGGGGTAACCCTTTATCCCGATCAAATCAAAGTGACAGTAGCCCTGGATAACGGCCAAATCCTCGGGATTGAGGCAACAAATTACCTGATCACTCACCATAACCGGGACATTCCCAAACCAGCCCTGACGCTTGCTCAGGCCAGGGAGAAACTAAGCCCTCATCTTACAAAAATCAGCAGCGGCCGCCTGACTTTAATTCCCAAGGGAACGGCCAGTGAAGTTCTTGCATATGAATTTCGGGGCGAACTTGATCAGGATACCTTCCTAATTTATATAAATGCGGCAAACGGAAAAGAAGAGCAGGTATTGCGGCTGGTAAGAAACAAAGAAGGAGTTCTTAGTTTTTAAATCCTATTTTAAATCCTATAATAAAGACGCCCTCTTCCGTCGCGAACTGAATTCAGTTTAGACTTGAGAGGGCTTCTTTTTATCCTTACCCTGATTTAAACGCATCCGAGTGGTTTGGGCAAACCGGCCGTTTTGCAGGCGCCTTTTGCCGGCCCTGAAGGAAACAGTTCATAAATATATTTCAGGGTAAAGCCGGTTTCCTTGCAAAGTTTTCTGATCATTGGCGCAATCTGGAAGTTTAAATAATATTCTCTTATATAATTAACCACTTTCCAGTGATCATCACCGAGTTCGGCAACGCCTTCCGTAGCTGCGAGGGCAGCGGCAATATCCCTGTCCCAGGAATTCGGGTCTTTAATAAAACCATCATCATCCACCTCAATTTCCCTGTTGCCAATCTTAATTGCTGACATTAAAATAACCTGGTTCAAAAAAGTTCACAATACCTAACAATAGTTAGTTTTTGTAAACCCGGCCCCCCTTGACCAGGCTTTACACCTCCATAGAAAATTTCCCTGGGGTGACAGGGGGGCCTCGGCCCGGGAGTCTCACCCGGACGGGAGATGAAAAATATTGCGCAGGCCGGGCACAAAACACGGACTAACGGGAAATCACCCGGGGCGAATGGAACCCGCTGAATTTTCATCTTGTGTTGACCAGCCGGCGAGAGGTTAACCCCACCTCCCGCGCCCTGTTAGGGCGCCTGCCGGTTTTTTCCGAACTCCGGCTAACGGGGTCACCTACTCAGTAAAACAAGTTGCTTCAAGTCGTGCCAGGCGGAATAAAACGATTCCTGCTTGAAACGGGTCAGCCCGTTGTGAACAGAAACCTTTCCGCCCAGCCGTGTGACAAGCTGTTTTACCTTTCGGGTCATCCCTTTTCCTTCCCCAGGTAAGGAATTAACTTTTTGGCTCAGCTTTTCTCTTATGGCTTGGATTTTCTGCTTTAACTCTTTTGTGATACGCTCTCTGAAACCTATCGCCCGGCGGGCGATTACTAAGGCAGCGGCGTGGTGGATGATTATTCCGTACCGCTCCATGTATTTGTAATAACCTATCGTTGACGTGTGTGCCGGCCAGACTTGCTTTACGGCCACGCCTTCTTTGAAGGCCTTGCGGATGACGGCTTCGACCATTTTCTTGTACGGGAAGTTGGCCGCCATGCGGTTGAATTTTTTATTCGTGTCCAACCGGTCTTTGCCAAAGTCCAGTTTTTCCACCGCCACCGGTTTGCCCAGGGCTTTGGCTATGGCCACCACCACTTGGGCCAACACTCCAGTCAAGTAGGTGCGCCGGTAACCCCGGCTGTAAGCCAGTTCGGGTATCTTGATGTAGAGAAACCCGTTCGGGTGTACTGTCACCTGAAATTCCCCGGCGAATTTATGCAGGGCCTTCGGGTAAGGTGCAGTAAACCCTGTTGGCCATGGTTCCGGCTGTCCGGTGCAACTAATACTGGCCAGGGCCACTCCGTCTGGGTTGGTGTCCATACCTAAATAGCCCCTGTTGGAGTTGGTCGCTGCTTCAGGCACGGCGACGGTAAAGGTAATATGCGCCCTGTACCGGTCGTCCCTGCCTTTGATTAGCTCCACTGTATAGGAGGTGCCGGAAAGGAGTAACTCCAGTACCTTGAGCCGCTGCTTCTCCGGTAACCAGAGCTTACCCGTGACTTTGGGCGCCCTGGTCATTACGGGCCTGCTTTTGCTGTCTGTACCTTTCTGCTCCGACAAGTGGGATATGGTTGCGGATAAGAAAAATTCTCCATTGCGCCAGCTTATTTTGATGTTCGGATTGCCACCTTTGGTTTCGTCTCCGCGGGCGTACAGCCGGTCCTGACGGGCCTGCCGCCACTCTTCGCGGGTGGCTTTGCCTTTGCAGACCCGCTTCCATAAAGCGCGGCCGCCGAAAACTACTTTCGGTATGGCGCCGTTGTCCTGATGGACCTTTAGCTCGCCAAACTTGTCAGCCAGTTTTTTGACCCGCGCTCTGCGGCCGTGTATGGCGCGCTTAAACTTCTCGATTTTTACCGGATCATTCTTCTCGATGGCTTTGTCCAGATCTTTTTTCGCCCAGCCAAGCTTTTTCTTTGTGCGGGCCAGCTTTGTTCCGGTCTCTTGAATTTCCAGCTTCAGCAACTCTTTTTGAGATTCAATGACGGCTTTGGCTTTCAGTATGGTGTCGTCACAATAGCGGGAGTTTAAACCGAATGTCCCCTGACCCTGCTTTTTCAGTGCTTCCCGCGAATCGCCTTCCTGCAACCGGTTGAAGACCCAACGGGTGCAGGAACAAAAAAGACGCATCTCGGCGTCTAACGGGTCTTCCATCCCACGACTCCACTTTTGAGAGCGGATGGCTGGGTAGACCTCCGGGAAAAATTCGCCGCAAACGGTGTAGCTTGTTTCACCATCAGGACTGCCCAATTTCTTTTTGTTTTTCTTTCGTTTCTTCATCCTGAGATACCTCCGCTATCAACTCCCGAAAACCCTGCCTGACCTTCTTGCCGCCCCTGGCGCCATATAGCCGGGCCGAAAAGGATGTGACTATCGCTAACAAGTCTCTGACTAGTAATTAGTATCATATTTAACATTGCATGGTTATTACACTATCAATTCGTCCAAGCAACATTTATAGCCGGACAGGTAGATGTGACGTTATATTTGATACTGTCTACTAGTTCTGACTGAGCGTCTTTTTGCTCTTTTTCAGCTATAGCAATTACCTCTACCCCGCAGTAACGCAGGTGCCGCTCGATGTACGAGTACCCAAACCTGGCCAGACGGTCAGGATATTCGATGACGAGCTTCTTGTATTCTCCACGCTCGGCCAGTTTGAGCACGTTCGTCAATCCGCGGCGCTTCTGATTTAAGCCACTGGCTACGTCCATAAACTCCGCCTTGACGATAAAGTTGTGCTCTTTGGTGTATTGGCGCAGCCGGTCCATTTGCCGCTCAAGATTACCGGCGTCGGCCTGCTTCTTGGTGGATACCCGGGCATAAAGCCGGGCATAAAGCACGACTGTTTCTTGATTGTCAGTTAATTGGCCGGATTGCAAAAGCCTGTTGAGTTCGTCCATAGAATACCGGCGCTGGCCCTTGGGTAAACGGATTGGCTTGATCAGACCCTGCTTCTCCCAGTTGCGCAGGCTGTTCGGATGTACGCCTAGTTTTTTTGCCGCTTTGCTTATGGTTAATAGTTCCATAAGCTTATTGTATTATATTTGTTATGTTTTGTCAAGGTTTGTCGAAAATAAGGTAGTTGCTACGTGCCTCCT
>DFZT01000101.1 GCA_002382755.1 Firmicutes bacterium UBA4049
GGCGCCAGGATTGCCGCGATCGGCGCAGATTTTAGCGCGCTGACCGATACAAACGGGAATTTTATTTTAAGAGGACTAACGCCGGGTACTTACGACTTGAGAATTGGCAAGGACGGCTACCTTTACAGGCAGGAAAGCGGTATTACAGTGACTGATGATGCGGTGACAAATCTGGATTCTATAGTGATTCTTCTAGCCGGGGATTTCAGCCTGGATAATATTGTAGATGTGGATGATCTTTTAATCATCAGGTACGAGTATGGAAACGTTCAGAAGGATCCTTTTTTGGCCTGGAACCCGATTGTTGATGTAAACCAGGATGGAAAAATAGGGCTGGCCGATCTTGTATACATGGGCCGGAATTATGCTAAATCTGGCGAGTAAAATTTCTGTTTGGCAGTTATTTAAGAGCAATGGTAATCTGTTGAATGTTTATCTGTTTGGTTATTAGACTATTTTATGCAAACTTTGCAGTAATTGGAGGAAGAAAAATTGTTTAAAAAAAGAGCAGGCGGATTGTTGATCAGGCTGGTTCTTTGTATTACTTTGGTTTTTCTGACTTTTCCCCCGGCAAAGGCAGAGTGCGGCACTCTATCCGACGCATATCCCAAGCTTAAAAATACATATGCGCCGTTTTTTGAACGGCTTAAGGCCGAAATGGTTACCCGGGGCACTCCTGAGGGAGATACCGACGGTTTAATCTTTGCCTGGATTGTTGATGTGGACTACAGCTTGCAGGAGCAGCTGGATAAGGGGCGGCTTAATAAAAATAATCTGACTCAAAAATTATTCGAAACTTTCCTCAGGCTGGCCACGACTCACAATGAAGTGACCGCTGCTTTGATAAGTGTCCTCTCCAGCGATTACGGATTGGGGATACAGGAAATGAACGAGATTGTAAATGGAAAGCAGGAACTACCGGCAGCTTTTAAACCGCTTTACGAAGAAATAAAGCAATTGATCTTCGGCACGGATAATAACACCGGCGGAAGCGGCGGAAGCGGCGGCGGCAGCGGGGCTGCTGAACAACCCGAGAGCGGAATCGGCGCCGATGGCGGTCAGATCCTTGAGGGAGGGGCAATTCTTGATATTCCAAAAGGCGCTTTGACGAAAAGCGTGAATATCACAATTGAAAAGGTTAACAGCGGCGAAGCTACGGTTACCGGAACTTTTAAGCTGGCCGGTGAAATTTATGAGTTCGGGCCTTCCGGCCAGCAGTTTGACAAACCTGTTACTATTATCCTGGGGTATGATCCTCAGAAATTGGCGCCCGGAGAAGAGCCTGTAATCTGTGTTTACGATCCGGCAGCCAAATCTTGGGTTAATCTTGGCGGGATCGTCAACGAGACTACCCACACTGTGATGATACTGGTAAATCATTTTTCCAAATATGCAGTTATGGTTGAACCTGCTCAAGCACTATTAGATTTCAAGGATGTCGCTTCTTCCCACTGGGCATACAAGCAAATTATGGACTTTGCCGCCAAGAAATTTATCCTGGGCTATGCGGATAATACCTTTCTTCCGGGCAATAACATCAGCAGGGCTGAATTTGCCGCCGTACTGGTCAGGGCGCTCGGCCTCAAAGAAGTCAAACCCGCAGCGTCGTCATTCAAAGATGTCGATGCCGGCTCGTGGTACTACGGCTATGTTGAAACTGTTTGCAGCGGAGCTCTGATGAAGGGATACGAGGACGGCGCCTTCAAACCAAACGAAAACATAACCAGGCAGGAAATCGCCGCCGTGCTGGTCAGGGTTCTGGGCAAGGATAAAGAACAGGCTAACGATCTTGCCTTTGCAGACAAGGAGGCGGTAAGCGGCTGGGCAAAGAACCTGGTCAGCATAGCGGTTGCGGAGGGTTTAATTCAGGGCTATCCCGGCAACAACTTCGGCCCGCAGAAAAAATCAACCAGGGCTGAGGCGGTGAGTATGTTCTCCCGGATGCTGGCAAAGAACAAGAAGTGAGGGAAGTGCACAACTCCTTAGTTTATGAGGAGAATAAACATTCCCGCCCCTGATGGAGGCGGGAATGGGGCATATTAAAATAATTCTGATGCAAAAAACTCCTTGAACAGGCCATCAGCGAATACGGCATCGATCGCCCGGTCGGTTTTCCCGACACGGCCTATTCCCTAGCCACGGGCAGATACCGGAATGGTTTATTTCAGTGCCTGGTTATGATAAAATATTACAAGTCTGCCACCTGATTTAACTTTTAAAAGGAGACATGCCCTTGACTGGTTTGGATATTTTTAAACTTCTGCCCAAGACCAACTGCAAAAAATGCGGCCAGGCGACGTGCCTTGCTTTTGCCATGGCGCTGGCCAACGCCAAGGCGGATGTCGGGCAATGCCCGGATATGAGCGATGCGGCAAGGGAGGCGCTGGAAGCGGCTTCGGCGCCGCAAATAGCCCTGGTCAAAATCGGTGTAGGGCCTAATGAGACTCAGGCAGGCAATGAAACAGTCCTTTTCCGCCATGATAAATGTTTTGTCAACCCTACGTCTCTTGCCGTTTCGATTTCAGACCGGAGCGAGAATCCCGCCGGGGAAGCTTTGAAGGCAAATGGCCTGGTCTTTGACCGGCTTGGGCAGATGCACGGGATAAGCCTGCTGGCGGTCCAAAACCACTCCGGGGACCCGGATGTTTTTTCTGAAACCGTCAAAGCCGTAACCGGGAAAACAAGTTTTCCCTTAATACTAATCAGCGGGGATCCTCCGGCAGTAGAAAAAGCGCTTGAGATAGCCGGCGCAAAAAAACCTCTTGTCTATGCGGCGACTGAGGAAAATTATACGGTTATGACAGAACTGGCCAGGAAATACAACGTCCCCCTGGCGGTAAAAGGAAGGGATCTGGATCATTTGGCCGGTTTGGCCGAAAAAGTGTCTGCGCTGGGACACAAGCAGCTGGTTCTTGATTCAGGAGCGCGAAACGTCAGGCAGGTTCTCGCCGATCAGACACAAATCAGGCGCCAGGCTTTAAGGAGGTTCCGGCCTTTCGGATTTCCTACGATTGCATTTGCCGTCAACAGCCAAGATCCTTTACAGGCAATCATTGAAGCAGGTGTTTACATAGCAAAATACGCGGGGATAGTTGTTCTGCCCAGCGCTGATCCTGAAGTTGTCCTCCCCCTGATCACCCTTCGCTTGAATATATTTACTGATCCGCAGAAACCTGCCGCTGTTGATTCCAGGATTTATGAAATCGGTTCCCCGGGAAATTCGGCGCCTGTTCTGATCACATCAAATTTTTCACTTACCTATTTTTGCGTCGCCTCGGATGTGGAGGCGTCCCGGGTACCTGCGTATGTTCTGCCCGTTGATACTGACGGCGTTTCCGTTCTTACGGGCTGGGCGGCGGGCAAGTTTACCCCCGAGAAAATTACTGCAATGCTTAAGGAATCAGGAATTGAAGATAAAGTTACCCACCGCAGGGTGATTATACCCGGCGGTGTCGCCGTTTTAAGCGGTAAACTGCAGGATCTTTCCGGCTGGGAAGTAATCGTGGGTCCCGTAGAGTCGTCCGGTATACCGGCTTTTCTTAAACGGCACTGGATAAACCCAAATATTGCTAACACAGCGCCAGCTAAAAGGATGAAAATTGATCAATAAAGGGAGGTCAATGCCTCAAGTGCGATTTTGAGCCATTATTCAAAGAACGAGAGAACCCGAGGATAAGCGAGGGAGTTGTTTGAGGCGCATTTGCGCCGAGTTACGACCGAGTCCGAGGGTGAACGAGTTCGTACAAGTATAAGAGGCGAACATAAGCACGTAGGCAGTTGACCTCCCTAATGCAGGCGAAAAAGGTGGCCCGTGAATTGGGAGATTCTCTGGCAAGAAACGTAAAAATCATCCCCTGGGGAAAGACAGTGGCCATACTTGACGGTGAAAACCTTTTTCAGGCGATAGCGGAAGCGGAAATACCTTTACGCGCCGCCTGCGGGGGAGAAGGCGCCTGCAGCCGGTGCAAGGTTTTGCTTAAGGAAGGAAGGATCTTGCCGGGATCACCGGGCGGGCTTACCGGGGAAGAGTTAGCGGCTGGGTATGTTCTGGCCTGTCAGAGCGTTCCGGTAGAAGACGTAGTAATCGAAATACCGGAAAGTTCCCTGGCGGGCAGGTACCGGGTTGTTTTATCAGAGCCCGGCCGGGGCATCGGCCCCTCCGAACCGCTCTATAGGAAAATAAAATTAGAGCTTCGGCAGCCGTCGCTGGATGACCCGCGGGATGATCTTGGAAGGTTGCTTGACGAAGTGCGTTTTCATCTCGGAAATGACCGGATAAAGGCAAGCCTGGACGTTGTCCGTTCTCTGCCGGGCATATTGAGGGAATCCGGCTGGATTGTAAACGTTTCCTTGGCTGAGTCCGGCGGGGAGGCGTATATAGAACAAGTTGAACCGGTATCGGATTCAAAATATTATGGCCTGGCGGCGGATATAGGAACGACAACCATAGCGGTTTGTCTGGTTGATCTTGACAAAGGCAAGACGGCGGCTGTAAGAGGAGCTTATAACAAGCAATCGGTTTATGGCGACGACGTTATTTCAAGGATAATTTACTCCGGAGAGAGTAAAGGCGGTCTGAAAGATCTTCAGGGCGCCGTATTGGCGACGATCAACGGATTGGTTTTTGGTATGCTTGAGGACCTTCAAATTTCTTCTGAAGATGTCAGGGTGGCGGTTTGCGCCGGCAATACAACAATGACCCACCTGTTTCTGGGCCTTGATCCGGCCGGTATCCGCCTGGAGCCGTACGTGCCGGCCGCCAATAAACCGCCGCCGGAGCGCGCCGGGAAAATCGGCCTTGAAATAAACCCCGGCGCATGGGTACACTGCCTTCCCGGAATTTCCAGTTACATCGGGGGCGACGTCACGGGGGGAGTGCTTGTCGCAGGTATGGCCGGGCTGGAGGAGACCGCTCTTTTTATTGACGCGGGGACCAACGGTGAGATGGTTTTGGGAAACAGGGAGTGGCTTGTTGGCTGTTCCTGTTCCGCCGGGCCGGCCTTTGAAGGAAATGGGATAAGGTACGGCATGCCGGCCGCCGAAGGCGCCATTGAGCGTGTTTTTATATCGGAAAAGGGATTAAAGGTTGAGTTCCGGACAGTTGGTAATGTGCCGCCGGTGGGAATTTGCGGTTCCGGCCTGATTGACTGCCTGGCCTGTTTATACAGGGAAGGCGTTATTGATCGGGCAGGGAAATTTATTTTAAAACCTGAAAACCCATGGTTCAAGGAAGGGGACGAAGGACCTGAATTTATACTTGCCCGCGTAAATAACCGGGAAATAACTATTTCGGAGCCGGAAGTCAAAAACCTGATCAGGTCAAAAGCGGCGGTATTTGCCGGAATACGGTCAATGCTGAAAACAGTCGGCCTGCCGGTTGAAGCCATCGAAAGAATTTACCTTGCCGGAGGCTTTGGGCGGTTCTTGAATATCAGGCAGGCGGTTGCAATCGGTATGCTGCCCGACCTGCCGGAAGACAGGTACGCGTACCTTGGCAACAGTTCCTTGAAAGGGGCTGTGCAGGTACTGCTCTCCAAATCAGCCCGGAAGAGTCTTGAAGAACTTTCCGGGAGAATAACATATTTGGAACTGGCCGCGGACAGAACTTTTTATGATGAGTTTGTCTCCGCCCTTTTTCTTCCGCATACGGATTTGAGTCTTTTTCCGTCTGTAAATTTCCAGTAAGGAGCAGGGAAATGTCATTTACGACAGCAATTTGCAATTTTTTAAAACAGGAGAATGAATGTGGCTGTAAATGTTATTAAGGAAAAATACAGTAACAGAATTAACGAAGTGGTTATAGGCGCGGGTCCGAACGCTGTAAAAGTTGGCGGGGACGGCACGCTGCCTTTCCTTTTCTTTGAAGGGGAGATGCCGAACAGGCCGCTTGCCGCTCTGGAGGTTTGGGACATCGAGCCAAAGCTTTGGCCTGAAATACTGACTTCTGAATTTACGGGTGTTTTGAGCGATCCGGTTGCCTGGGCAGGGAAATGCGAGGAATACGGCGCCGATTTAATCTGCCTTACCCTGATGAGTTCCCATCCCGACAACCTGGACAGCAGCCCCGCCCAGTGCGCCAAAACGGCCAGGGCCGTCGCCGGTGCTGTAAAAGTCCCGTTGATTATCATGGGCTGCGGAGTAGAGGAAAAAGATGTTCGGGTTATTGGCGAAGTCTGTAAGGTTTTAGAGGGAAGAAACTGTCTGGTCGGCTGCGCCAAGCCGGATAATTACAAGACAATAACTGCTTCCTGTGTAGCTCACGGACACAGCCTGATCGCCTCCAACCCCCTGGATATAAATATCGCCAAACAGCTCAATATCCTGATTACGGAAATGGGTCTGCCTCCAAACCGTATTGTCATAGACCCTCTTGTAGGGTCTTTAGGCTACGGGCTGGAATATGCCTATTCGATCATGGAAAGGATCAGGATCAGCGGGCTGTCCGGGGATAAAATGCTGGCCATGCCCGTGTTCTGTCAGATCGGGCAGGAAGTCTGGAAGACCAAAGAAGCCTGCAGTCCGGTTGAAGAAACGCCTGAATGGGGAGACCAGGCCAGGCGTGCGGTCGCCTGGGAGGTTGTCACGGCGGCAACGCTGGCCCAGGCGGGAGGTTCTATTATGGTCATGAGACACCCCGTATCTTTAAAACAGTTTCTTGCTCATCTGAAAAACCTGATGGAATAATAATTCATTTTAAAATAGCGATAGGAAAGGAGGCGGCGTCTTTGATTTTAATCGGTGAGCGCATTAACGGTATGTTCGGGGATATACGGGAGGCTATTTTGAACAGGGACCCGGAACCTGTGAGGAGTTGGGCAATTCGGCAGTATCAGCGCAGGGCCGATTACCTTGATATAAGTACGGGTCCTTCGCTGGATGCCAAAGATCAGCCGGGCGCCATGGAATGGCTGGTCAGGGTTGCCCAGGACACCGTCGATCTGCCGTGCTGCCTTGATTCGGCCAATCCGGAAGCAATTCTGGCAGGCCTGGAAGCCCACAGGGGTAAAGCGCTGATTAACTCTACGACAGCCGACCAGTGGAAAATAGAAATATTTTTGCCAATGGCCTTAAAATACGGGGCAGCGCTGATCGGCCTGGCCATGAATGAAAAGGGTGTGCCCAAGAGCGCCGGCGACCGGGCAGCCCTGGCCATGGAGATCATTGTTAATGCTGACGCCAGCGGTTTTCCTTTGGAAGATCTTTACCTTGATCCGCTAGTCCTGCCCTGCAACGTCGGGCAGGAGCACTGTCCCGAGGTGATCGAGGCAATCCGCTGGATTAAAACACTTGCTGATCCGCCGCCGCGTACAGCATTGGGTTTAAGCAACGTTTCACAAAGATGCGCTGATCGGCGTCTGCTTAACCGCACATTTTTAGTTATGTGTATGACGGCCGGGCTGGATGCGGCCATTGTAAACCTTGACGATGACGAACTGCTCAAGTCGGTTGCCGCATCGAATGTGCTTTTAAACAGGGAGATCTACTGCGACTCTTTTGTCATGACATTTAAGAACAGGGATTAAATGTGATACTTTTGGGAGCAGAAGGAGCCAGTGCAACGGTTAAAACGGACAAGGAATGTGGCGCTTGATTCCTGTTACTTGTCCCGCATAGATATATACGGTAGAATAAAGTTTAGAAGGTATAAGCAGTCAGGATCGGGGTGTTGTTTAATGCAGCAGGAAAAAGACACATTTTTTAATCCGGTTTTTCCGGTTGAGTTGCTCTCTCTGGGTCATGATACGCGTTATGCAAAAAACACTGTGATCTGCATGCAAAATGAACCCCCCGAAAAGATTTTTTTCCTCAAGGAAGGTGAAGTATGCCTTTCTTATTACGGGGAAAACGGTGAGAGAAAAATCGTTTTTTATGTTGAGAAAGACAGCATCTTCGGGGGAGTAATTTCCTTGGTCCTAAACAGAAGGGTTTACGGAGTTTCCGCCATGACCCTTACAAAATCTTTGATTACTGTTTTCAGCAAGGAAGTCTTTTTTTCCACTTTGATTAACAACATTGACTTTGCAAGATTTTGCCTGTCCGCGGTGGCCAAAGAGCTCTGGGCAATGGGCAGCCACCTCGAGTCCCTTTCCTTTCTGGAATGCAACAGGAGGGTTGCCAGCGCCCTGCTCTGGCTGACCAACCATGCCGGAAAAGTCGAAAAAGAAGAAAGCGGGGAACTGGAGCATATATTTAAAATAACACATCAGGAACTGGGGGAACTTGCCAGCGTAAACCGCGTTACAGTAACTAATGTGCTTAAGGAACTGGAAAAGGAAAAAATAATCCGCAAGGGCTCTAAAACAATTATGATCCCTGCGGGCGGGAAACAAAGGCTCAAACGCTATATCAAAAACATATGGATCTGAAAAGCTGTTGAACAAATGGCTTTTTTTGTTCTCTTAGTTTTGGCGCACTATGCACTTTTCTACAAACTCTTCAAGCGGCTTCGCAATTTCGATAAGTTCTTCGTCGCTGTATGTCTCTTCCTTAAGGAAATTAGGATCCAACAATTTCGAAGGAACAAATTTTTGCAGGATGTAAAGTTTTGCTCCTTTGATTATCTTCGATATCTCTAAAATATCTTCCGGGGTAAGCAAGGACTTTACCAGAGTTGTCCGAAATTCGTAATCCAATCCCGAATTGATGACCAGGTTGACACTCCGCATGATTTTTTTCAGGTCGACCAAAGAATTTGTGACATTCCAGTATTTATCAAAAGGCGCTTTAATGTCCATTGCCACATAGTCCACAAGTCCAAGCCCGATGATGCTTTTTAAAACGGCAGGCAGGCTTCCGTTGGTGTTTAGTTTGACAGGGTAGCCGATTTTCTTTATCTTTTCCAAAAAAGGAATAAGATCCGTCTGAATTGTGGGCTCGCCGCCGGTAACAACGACCCCGTCAAGTTTCCCATGCCGCATTTTGAGGAAGTCCAATACTTCATGTTCCAATACGGGGGCCTGATGGGGATCGGGTTTGATAAGCTCCGGGTTATGGCAGTACGGGCATTTAAAGTTGCAGCCCTTTGTAAAAACCGCGGCGCAGATCCGGCCCGGATATTCAATCAGGGAAAACCTTGTACAGCCACCGATTAACATACATTACACCTTGAAAGTCTTTCGCAGGGCGAATTCCTCCTGCTTTCCCTTGTTCCACTGGTTTAAAGGCCGCAGGTAGCCGACGACGCGCGAATAAACTTCACACTGCGTACCGCATTCCGGGCACTTTTTCTGTTCCCCGGACAGGTACCCGTGTGAGGGACAGACGCTGAAGACGGGCGTAAAGGTAAAATAGGGAATATGATAATTTTCACATATTTTGCGGATTAATTTTTTAATAACCGCGGGGTCTTCAACACGTTCGCCGGCAAAAATATGCAGGACGGTTCCCCCGGTGTATTTCGACTGAATTTCATCCTGAAGATCAAGGGCTTCAAAGACATCGTCGGTATAGTTGACCGGCAGCTGGGACGAGTTGGTATAGAAGGGCTCGCCGCCGTTGATGAAACTGTCCTCATTTGCGCACATTATCTGCGGGAACTTATCCTTGTCTTTTCTGGCCAGGCGGTAACTGGTCCCCTCGGCGGGGGTTGCTTCCAGGTTGTAGTTGTTTTGCGTTTCCTGCTGAAATTCAATAAGCTTGCTTCTCATAAAGTCGAGTACCAGGCAAGAAAATTTTTGGCCGGCGGGGCTGGCGATGCTCTTCCCCAGCAGGTTCAGGCAGGCTTCGTTCATGCCGAGCAGCCCTATAGTCGAAAAATGGTTCTTCCAGTAGTCCCCCAGGTGCTCTTTGATATTTCTGAGGTAATACTTTGCATAGGGGTAAAGGTTGCCCTCGGTCAGCTTTTCCAGGACCTTTCTTTTAATCTCCAGCGCCTGTTTAGCCAGGACCATGAGTGGTTCGAGCCTGACAAAAAAGTCATGCTCGTCTTTGGACAGAAAAGCCAGCCTGGGCATGTTCAGTGTTACAACCCCGATGGAACCTGTAAGCGGGTTGGAGCCAAAAAGCCCGCCGCCTTTTTTCTCCAGGGACCTGTTGTCTATGCGCAGCCGGCAGCACATGCTTCTTGCGTCTTCCGGGTTCATATCGGAATTTATAAAATTGGAAAAGTAGGGTACGCCGTATTTGGCAGTAACCTCCCAAAGAATGTTCAAGTCGGAGTTGTTCCAGTTAAAATCCTTGCTGATGTTATAGGTGGGGATAGGGAAAGTGAACACCCTTCCCTTGGCGTCTCCCTCCAGCATTACCTCCATAAAGGCCTTGTTGAACATGTCCATTTCCTTCTGGAAGTCTTTGTAAGTGTCGTTTTGCATTTGGCCGCCGATAATCACCGGCTGGTCCAAGAAATACTCGGGTACGGTAAGATCAAGGGTTACGTTGGTGAAAGGCGTCTGAAATCCTACCCTGGTGGGCACGTTTATATTAAAGATAAACTCCTGCAGCGCCTGTTTGACTTCTGTATAGCTCAGTTTGTCGTGCCTGATGAAAGGGCTTAAAAGCGTGTCCATGTTTGAGAATGCCTGCGCCCCGGCGGCTTCACCCTGGAGGGTATAGAAAAAGTTGACAATCTGCCCCAGAGCGCTCCGGAAGTGCTTGGCAGGTTTGCTCTCCACTTTTCCGGCAACTCCCTTGAAGCCCTCAACCAGC
>DFZT01000086.1:0-241 GCA_002382755.1 Firmicutes bacterium UBA4049
CGCCGCTTTTACCAGAACGATTATTTTAACCGGTTAAATAAAAACAAAAAAGCGCTTCATCAAAAGCAACCCTGCTTTGACTTAGCGCCTTCGCTAAAATTTTTACCAGAAAAAAACAAGACGCTTTAAAACTTTAAAGCGCCATCGCCTAAACCATACATCCCTGTACAGGTTTATTTAATTCTGGTTTTATTTATTTTGCCTTATTATATTTTACCTTATCGAAATATTTTTGATGACA
>DFZT01000086.1:364-1007 GCA_002382755.1 Firmicutes bacterium UBA4049
TTCTTCCGGCTTCAGCTCCAGCTCCTGGACTTTATCCAGGTTCAGGGCCAGGCGGGGACGGTAAACGTGATCGATGCGGACGATATTGGGCCAGCGAATCTCGCATTGCCTTTTATCCGGCAGCGGCTCCACGCAGGTTCTGGGCGCCGGCGGCGGGGGCGGCGTGCCGTCGCCTCCCTCGTGCGGCAGGAAGGTAAAAGAAACGCCGAAAATATTCACATATTCAGCTTCAAAAAGATCTGTTTCCTGGTTAATCTCATAGGACGTGCGGGCGCAGTCCCCGGCTCACCACCTGCTCGCAAAGGAGCTAGCTGGAAAAGGCCCTCAAGCCCATGATGTGGGTGACGGTTTTAGCCCAACTTTCCCCTCAAAAACCCCGAACTCCCCTTGTAGCCTCGATTCGTCAAAATAATTAGGTACTACATTCTGCGGTACAAAAAATATTACAAATATGTTGATTTGACTTTGGAAAACCCCTGTGTTATTATTAGATCGTCCTTAGATTAGGTATTACAAATCACGCTCTCTCAAGTTCAATGGTTTGGGATTAAAGTGGTTGATAATCCTAATTCCATTGGATAAAAAATTTGAGGGGGTTTTTTATGTTTCAAGATCGTCAGCTGACATGCCGTGACTGCGGAAC
>DFZT01000086.1:1049-3436 GCA_002382755.1 Firmicutes bacterium UBA4049
GCAGTCTGCGCCAATTGCGGCAAACAGACCGAGGTGCCTTTCCAGCCTCGCGGAGACAGGCCGGTTTACTGCAGGGACTGCTATCAACCGCGCAACCGTTATTAGGCTTTAACGGCAAGAAAAATAAAGACCTGCTGTAATCTTTGATTTGGCAGGTCTTTAATATTGCCATTAATAAACGGGCAATGCCTGGTTCGCTGTCGTTTTTAAAAAAGCCCGGCAGCTTGAAAGGAAACACGATGGAAGAAAAATCTCTTAGAAATATAGCTATAATAGCACATGTTGATCACGGCAAGACCACTCTGGTTGATAAATTGCTCAAACAGACCGGGTTTTTCCGCAACAACCAGGTCATGCCCGAAAGAGTGATGGATAACAATGAGCTGGAGCGGGAACGCGGGATAACGATATTATCAAAAAATACAAGTATCGTATATAAAAACACCAAGATCAACATTGTCGATACCCCCGGCCATGCCGACTTCGGCGGGGAGGTCGAGCGCATCGTCAAAATGGTTGACGGGGTGCTTCTGCTGGTGGACGCTTTTGAGGGCGCCATGCCGCAGACACGTTTTGTTTTGAAAAAATCTCTGGAAGCGTGCCTGAAGCCTATTGTGGTGATTAACAAGATTGACCGGCCGGGCGCACGGCCGGAAGAGGTCGTTGATAAGGTGCTGGACCTGTTTATCGATCTTGAAGCCGGTGAAGAACAGCTTGATTTTCCTGTGGTCTATACATCCGCGAAAGAAGGTTATGCAAGAGTTTCTCTTGATGATTCTTCAGCCGACATGAAACCGCTGCTGGACATGATCATTGAAAAGATGCCCGCTCCGGAGGACAATCCGGACGGTCCCTTGCAGTTGGTCGTCTCATCAATAGACTATGATAACTATGTTGGCAGGATAGGTATCGGCAAAATAAGCAGGGGCGTTATCTCCAAGGACCAGGAAATAATTTTGTGCAATACGGCCGGCAAGGAAAAACGGGTCAGGATAAATACGCTGTATACTTTTGAAGGGCTTAAAAAGGCGGAAACTGCCCGTGCCCGGGCCGGGGAAATAATAGCCGTGTCGGGCATACAGGAGATAAACATCGGGGACACCATCTGTTCGCCGGAACTGGTGGAGCCTGTTTCTTTTGTAAATATCGACGAGCCCACCATTTCCATGAATTTTATTGTTAACGACAGCCCCATGGCGGGTCTGGAAGGAACCTATGTGACCAGCCGCAATTTGAGGGACCGTCTGGAACGCGAACTGCTTTCCAATGTTTCTTTGCGGGCGGAAGAACTAAATCCCGACTGCTTCAAAGTATCCGGCCGGGGGGAGCTTCACCTTTCCATACTGATAGAGTTCATGCGCCGGGAAGGTTACGAATTTGCCGTAACCCGCCCGGAGGTAATCTTGAAAAATATCAACGGAGTCGTGAGCGAACCTGTCGAAAGGTTGTTTATTGAGGTCCCCGGTGAATATGTGGGGACGGTTATCGAAGGTGTGGGGAAACGCAGGGGAGAACTTTCGAACATGGTTAACGGAGCGGGGAATACTGTTAAATTGGAATTCCTGATCCCGGCCAGAGGGCTGATCGGATACAGATCCGAGTTCTTAACCGCCACCAGGGGCAACGGTGTGATGAATCATGTATATGAATGTTATCAGCCTTACAAGGGTGAAATCATTACCCGAACCAGAGGCTCACTGGTGGCTTTCGAGAGTGGTGTCGCCGTACCTTATGGACTTTTCAATGCCCAGGGGAGGGGCAGCTTGTTTATTGAGCCGGGTGTTGAGGTATACGCCGGCATGATTGTCGGTGAAAATGCGCGCAGCGATGATATTACGGTAAATGTTTGCAAGAAAAAGCATCTTACCAATACGCGGGCTTCCGGTTCCGACGATGCCCTGCGCCTGACGCCGCCGACTGTTATGACCCTGGAAAAATGTCTTGAATTCATTAATGATGACGAATTGCTGGAGGTAACTCCAAAATCCTTGCGGCTCCGGAAGATGATCATTAATAAGAGCGAACGCGACAGGTATGTAAAGGCCAAGCTTCAGGCCCCGGCTCCGTATTCAATCAACCAGGCAGCAGTACAGCAGTAAAGCTTACCGGACAAACAGGAAATTACCGTGACCTGTCCCAAAGACTAAAGCTGTTATGTTATCTTTTTTGTAACTATTCAGGCTTGTAGGCTGTAGGCTGTAGGCTGTAGGCTGTAGGAGGAAATTATGCGTGACCATACGAAGCTCAGAGCGTTTGAACTGGCCGACGAAGTGGCGGTTTTGATCTATCGGGCAACCAGAGGGTTTCCCAAGGAGGAGATCTATGGACTGACTTCCCAGATGCGAAGAGCGGCGGTTTCGGTGCCGTCAAACATCGTTGAGGGATGT
>DFZT01000087.1 GCA_002382755.1 Firmicutes bacterium UBA4049
TGAACATCTTTCCGGCTTGATGTTTTGAATATATTTTCACTAAAGACACTTTTCACTCCCTCCAATGATTGTTGCCTTAAAGTATCACTATCAGCAGCGTTATCTTTCGGAGAACCTGGCGAACAGTTTTTTCTCTAGCCGGAAATATTCATGCCCCCTTTACATTTCAGACTCCAGGCTTATCCAATCGCCGCCGTTATTGCAGGATGGCCGGTTTGAAATCAACCGAGTTGGTTAAGTCGTCAACGATATAAACCTCAACTACATCGCCTGGCTGTACGTTAAATCCAGCCCGGGCGGTGTTAACTGCGTCAAAATCAGCCTTGGTAATGTTCGAACTTTGCCGGACCCCGTTCCTGGAATGAACAAAGACAACCGCTTCCAGCCCTTCATGCGCCCTAACCGGCGTAACCCGGGCGCCGAAATATTTAAGGCCGTATACACCGTCGTTTACAGTCATGGCGCTGATACCTTCAGCCGTTTTACCGCTCTGATAAGCCGTATCCGCTATTGGGGCGACTGTGTAAATCGCTCCGCCGGCGTCTGGCTGCTTTTTAAAGATATAGCTGTCTATTTTCTGCCCGCCGGCATCCTTGGCGGTTAAGCTAAAAGTATCTCCATTAATGTCAACGATTTCGTAATTACTGACATTGGCAATCTCTTCGGCTATATAATCGTAATTTGGACCATGATCAGAAAACTTGTTCCCGGCGTTGCCCATGATATAGACGATGCCCCGGCCGTCAGCCTGAACCTGATTGTTCCTCAGGGGCTTGGTCCGCATATAGACATGCTGATGCCCGTTAAAAACCGCGTCCGCCCGGCCTTGCTCCAGGAGGGGTACCCAGTTTTCCTGAAGAATGGCCGCATGGCCATCCGGCGCCGCCGGATAGGGCGGGTAATGAAGAACAGCAAACTTCCACTGCTTGCGGCTGTTGTCAAGATCATTTCTCAGCCAGGCGCTGACCCTGCCGAAATTAGCGTCGGCGGGAGCGCCGAGATAATTGCTGTCCAGTACGACAATATGGCAGTTTCCGTAATCAAAGGAGTAAAATTTTTCTTCCAGCCCTTCCGGCCCGTTCCGGGGCAAGGCAAAAGAATTCCAGAACAACGGCGTATCGTCGTGGTTGCCCGCAGCCGGCATCAACGGAATCTGTTTAAAAACAGGAGAAGCGGCGTTAAAAAATTGCTGCCACTCCGCGCTGCTGCTGTCATCAACCAGGTCCCCGCCCAAAAGGGCAAATTTAGGGCAGGTTTTTTCAGCAGCAGCTGCCTGCAGCATATTTCCCCATTCCTCGTAACCTTGCTGGGCATCACCCATATAAATGAAGGAAAAATTATCAGCGGCGCTTGCAGTGGTAAAAGAAGCCGGCTCGCTCCAGGCGCCTTCCCGCCCAACCCTGTATACGTAGCCGGCGCCGGGCGCCAGTCCCTGCAGGGTCGCTTCATAATGAAAATACCCCGGATAAAGATCGCTCCGGATTGCAAACGCATTTTGCGCACCGGAAAAATCATCGTTAGCGCCGGCGGCCGGCATGTATTGCGCCTGGTCGCCGATAATATCGTCGCTTGTACGCCAGGCGATAGTCTGAGTGGTCTCAGGATTTTCTGTCCATGATAGGATAATCTCATCGGGCTGTAGGCTACAGGTATTGTCATCAGCGGCTGCGCACATGCCGGCCATCAGTAAAAAAGCGGCAACAGTACTCAACAGGGCCAACAAGCTGAGCATCTTTTGGGATCTTGGCTTACTTTTCCGTTTCACTAATCGCACTTTGACTTTCCTTTCTCAGTCGGGCAGTTAACTCTTATTGCGGAAAGGCCGGCAAGTTCTTTATCTTTATTGAAATCTCCAGTAAGGCACAAACATATTATCATTGGTAAACTGCCCTTTTCCCCCGTTTAACCGGCTGGACCGGGTTCCTTGATTTCCGGTGATAATAACCTTGCCCGTCCACTTGTCAATGATTTGTTGGAGATACTTGTCCGCAGCGCTGATTGTCCGCATTGTCGGTTGGGCCAAATTGCCATAGCGCTGCCCGGCGCTATCAATATCATGAAAACGGAGTACTATCAAATCGTAGCCTTTGTCCAGATTGTCCATTGCCGTTTGATACAGCTCATCGTCGGAATTGCCGTCAGCGTCTTGATCAGTAACAGAAACCGGCTGTATTTCAGTTTCCAACCGCTTCCGGTCAGCCTCCAAATAGAGCGTCTTTTTATTTAACCTGTTTGCCTCCGCAAAAATCGACGGCGCTTTCAGCCGCTGGTCATTTGAGGCTAAAATACCATTTTCTCCGGCTGTTTGTCCTGTTAACAGAGCAGCCAGCCCTACATTGATCTCAAGCGGATATACCCCGGATGCCTTTATAACTTTGCCGCTATTTTTAAGGAACGGCGCATACCCTTTTGAAGCGGCATAGCGATACTGGTTGTAAGCGAGCCCGTCCAGAGCCGCCACCAGCAGTTTATCACCGCCGTTAAGATAATGCTCTGTGTCATAGTAAACATCCATGATACTTGCGGCGGGCGGCCGAACAATTACTCCTTTCACCTTCTCAAGAACCGTACGTGTTTCAGGCTGAAGGCAATTGACATAATTGTCCTTTACTTCAAAACAGCTCCGGTTATCCGCCATGCTGCATTCGCCTTTTTCGCCCATTACCAGGAAGGCCTCCCCGTCTTTAACAGGAATTAAATCGCTTAATTTAAAAATCCGACACCTTGTAAAAACTTGCGATTCATAATCTTTTCCGTTGTTTTGCACGACTGCTTTCCCCTCCGGGTTGAGGTACTGCTTTAATGATCCGGTCAAGAGCTTTCCCGGTGTAATTTGAGCCAGATTACTGTCCTGGCTGATAACATTAAATGCGAAATCTCCGGTATCGCCATTTGACACCACTACAATTTCAGTAAGGAGTTTGACGTTGCTGTTAACGGGGTGCTTCAGGTTGACGGCTTCCCAGCCATTTTTAGAGGTATAAGCGATAAAACAATCATCAATACTGTCCACTTTAACGGCCGAGACAAACCCGTCGGCGCCTACTAAATAAAGTTGACTGATATTGGGCGCAGGATCAGCCTTTTCAATAACGTCCGCCAGCTTAACCGCCCTGTATCTGGTTCCCTGGAAAGTTATCCGGACCGGTTTGCCAATCCCTTTCAGATCTTGAAGAGTATAGCTGTTGACGACATCACCAATCACTTTCAGGGGCGGAATAAAGTGGGAGCTATGGAAGACTAACATGGTTGCTACTCCTATTGCCAGTCCAAGCAAACCCGGGCAGATACCTAACAGCCAACTTCTTTTAAGCATATTTTCCATCCTTCAGCGGCGCTACTTTCATCAATATATATCATATATCCTGTTTATGGCTGACTGCGGCCAACTTCTATAGAAAGCAGATTATCCAGACTGCTTCCGCCGGACACGCCGGAGGAGACGAAGGACAGACACCCCCGGGCATTCTGGTAAATCAAGCCGTTGCCCAGTTCATCCGTTTTCAATTCAACACTCACGCCGTCAATTCCGGTAAACTTATACCAGACGCTCCCCGCCATGCCTGTTTCCTTGATAATTTGCGATAAAGCGATTCCTTCCTTATCTTCAAAGGTCTGTTTGGGCAGGCAGGCGATCCCCTCTGTATAGTCGAAGAAAGCTGTCTGACCATAAATAATAAAAAGCAGATCCCGGATATGCATACCTTCAGGCAGTTTCGGAGCGATAAATTTGGGCGCTTCTTTGCCGGTTATTTTGAGATAAGACCCCAGGAAGTTTGCCCTGGTCTCGTTTTTCTGCAGTCCGTCGCCGGCCTTCATCAGGACGTTAGTCACGGCCTGATCGCCGATATCGGCATATTTTGTGACGAGATCCCCGGTTTTAACAGTCTTATCCGTACTATCGTAGTATTGATAATCTTCCTGGGGCAGCTGCCCAACAGCTGTCTCCAGGAATACCAGCTTGTTGACCGGTTTCAGGCTGTCCCCCGTCTCAAAATCCATTCGAATCATTTCTCTAACCCAGTACATGGACCGCTCACCGGGAATGATTATGCGGACCGGCTGGCAGTCAGCCTCCAGGGGTTTGCCGTCATTGATATAGGACAGGATGATTTCACGGTTTGCCAGAATATCACGCGAAACGGCAATTGAATATTTGTCCCTGGCAGTAAAGCGGATGCGGCTGAAATCTTTCTGGCTTTTCCCGTACTGGCGCAGGAAGGTATCGAGCAGCGGGCCGGTCGCATCGACACTGATTTTTTCTCCGTTGGTCCGCGTAGCCTCGCCATGCCTGGTTACCGCCTTCAGCTTTCTGAGATCGTCCTGGGTTATTTCAAAATCCTGATCTTTTAAACCGTGTACGAAAATCTTCTCTTTCGAAAAAAGGCTGGAGGCGCCAGTGGCTGATTCTTGCCTGTCACAGGCGGCCATGATGATCAGCAAGAGCAGGACAATGGGCAGCAGGAACAGCTTTTTTATAATTGTATTCATAAGTTAACTAGCCCCTTCCATCAGCTCTTTTTTCATCTACTGTAATTCCAGGCTTACCAGCCAATATGTAAAGCGCTGCCCAAACTCGTCGTTGCAGATGATGACTTTCATGCTTCCATCCCCGCCTGCTTTTGTCTTTAACGGTTTACCGTAATCGGCATAGACGATATACACATTATCCGGCTGCAGAACTTCGTCCATAGACATACCGGAGGTATAATTATCTACGCCTTTAGAGACAATCTTTTTATGTTTTTGAGTCAGCGCCGGGTCGATACTGTTTAATACGGTCAGGAGAGGAACACCGGTAAAATCGTGTACGGTATTGCCACGGGTTGAATGAATCGTCATTCTCTTATCTACCGTTGGCAGTTTCCGGAGATCGGCAACTGTAAAACTGCCCAATACCGTATCGCCGGCTTTAATTACCAGCGCTCCTTCTTTGAGTCCGCTGCTTTTTCCCCGTTCCAGAAGCGAAAGGAAGGCAACTATCAGGACAAGCAGCATGATACAAAACACTAGTATCTTTTTAGAACTAATACTGTTGCTTTTCACGGCGTTTGCTTCGTCCATCTCAACTGCCGCCTCTAATAAATATTTATTACTAGCTAGGCTTGCCGCCCGTCGCATTCAAGATAACTGCAACAGTCTCTGCTCTGGTGGCATTACCACGGGGTCGAATGGTATTGTCAGGATAGCCATTCATGATTTTGTTCCGGGTTGCTGTTGCAATGGCTTCCCTGGCCCAATCAGAAATATTTGCATTATCGGCATAATCAGTTTCTTCCGTCACTGTGTTAAGTTTCACGGCTTTAACAATCATCGCCGCCATCTGCTCACGGGTGATCAAATCATCAGGGCCGAAGGTGGTCTCATCATAGCCGCTGACTATACCGTGAAACGCCGCCGTGGCAATACTCTCTTTTGCCCAGTGATTGGCGGTGTCGGCAAACGCTTTGCCGCCCTCAGGCGCAAGCTTGAAAGCTTTTACCAGCACGGTGACAAATTCACCTCTGGTGATAAATTTATCGGGTTTGAAGCTTCCATCCGGGTAACCGCCGACAGCGCCGAGGGCTGCCAGTTTTTTAATGCTGCTTTCCGCCCAGTGTCCGGCAATGTCGTTCAGTCCTGTTATCCCATTTAACGCGCCTTCAGGGATGTTAACTTGAGCGTCGCTGCCAGGAACGGTTGTTGCTGTTGCTGGGTTCACCGTCACGGCGCAGGCGGCGGTTTTGCCTCCGTCTATCGTAGTCACGGTAATATCGGCGGAACCGGGAGCAACAGCCGTCACCAGGCCGGCGTCGCTGACTGTGGCCACCGCGTCGTTGCTTGACTTCCAGGTTGCAGCCTTATTGGAAGCGCTTTCCGGGACGACAGTCGCAGTCAGTTGGCTGGTGGAACCGACATTGAGGACATCGGCGGATTTGTCGAGAGAAACGCCGGAAACAGAAACTATGGGTGTGGAGCCGCCGGAAGCGGAACCACCGTTGGAAGGCGAAGCTCCTATCAGTGTCACGTCGATCTGATAAATCCACTTGATTGAATACGGAGCGGTTATTTCGGCAGGATCATTATAGGGCTGGCCAATGGCAAGCCTATACTTTGTAGAATCGTCTTGCGTGCTGAAGTCCGGCTCCATAGCCCCCCGTACCCAATTATCCGATACGCAGATCATCGGGTAAACCTGAATGGCGTCTTCCACAGCTTTGTAAGTAAAATCCGTAACGCTGTCCTCTGATAAAAAATTACAGGTATTCGAGTTCCAATATTTCATTTCATTTGGGTAATAAAATCGGGGCAAGTACAGGAAGGACTTGTCTAATGTCTTGTATGGCCTATTCGGAACATCGGTTGTATAAAACGCAAATGAATTTATTTTATCAAAATCAATGCCGGCTTCCGATAGAAGGTCAGTCAGCAATATTCCCGTCACCGCATCCATACATGGCGACGGCATACTATCCATGAAAGAATATTCCCGTTGAAACGCGCCGGCGAAGTCGTTGTCCGTAAAAACTTTCATCTCAGTGAAAGCTCCGTCTGAATAGCCGGCCCTGATTGTGAGAGATGCCGCCGCCTCGCTTTCGCTAAAGGGATCTGCGGCGGCTGTGCCTGGCTGCGCAACCCACAAAAAGCCAAGCAGCATAAATATCATCCAGCAAGTAACAATCTTCCGCATCATACTTTTGGTTCTGGATTCCAGCAACTTCATTCCCCTTCTTCTTCAGTATTGCCAGCTTGATCTACGATAAAGCTTGGCAGCATCATAGCGCCTTGCATCTGACAAACACACGCTCAACAATCCAGGTTCCGTATTATTTGTTAATTAGCATGAATAACCGTCCCGTAGCCGGGTCTTTATAAACCGTGCCCATTTTTTCATAAAGCTTTGTTTCTTTTAAATTGTTTTGTATATTCGGGTCCTGGGTCACCTCCTGACCGCGATTAAGATTGACGCTCTCTTTTGCGTAATCCAGATCAACATTCCAGTGGATAACCAGTGCGAGCATCAACCCGCAGGCAAATACAAGCATGGCGTCTACAATGTTGATGGCGCCTTCAAGAGGATTGATCTCTTCGGATATTCTGCGGCTTCTATTCCGCAATCCCCCGTTCACGTGCAAACACCCCCAGCAAGCTTTCCATTAATGCCTCAAGAGAACTCAAATAATCTTCATACCATCTTTTCCGCAATTTTGAGATAACAAAGGCGACACCGGCGGCTGCCAGTCCGGATACTGTTGCGTCAAAAGCAGTAAGCAGGGAATCGGCCAGTGTTTTGGTATCACCCTGCCCAAGAGCAATCAGTCCCGGCCCAAGTGGAATCAAAGTGGCCATCAATCCAAACATCGGACCCAGACGAGCCACTATGTCAGTCCTGGAGGTTATCTTCGCATAATGCAGTTCCTCACTGACAAGCAGCCGGCGCGCCAGTGCCTGCAGGGAATCTGCCGGCAAATTACTGTTTGTGGTTAACTCGCCAAGAGCAGCTTTTTGGCGTTTAAAAAGGCGGCTGTCTGCAATAACATCCATGATTTCCTGTTCATTTTTACCCTGAAAGGCATTAACCAGTTCCGGCACATTCACCTTCGCCCTGCGCCGTTCTGTAAGAGCCTCCGCCAGCAGGCCGCCCGACTCGACGACTACCAAAGCCATAAACAACATCAAAATAATTATTACAGGAATTAGTAAACCAGTTGAAATATTGTGCATCGAATCTCTGAGCGACGCCGAAATAGATTCTGCCAACTTAATCCTCCCTCATATATCCCACATACTTACTGCCTGAACCAAAAAGAAATAGCGTTAAAAACACTACAGCCGCATAAATATCCAGACTGTTTTGCTCCTTTTCCCGTTGCAAAGGCACAGCATCGGCTGACATCTCGAATACACGCCAGGGCTGACTGCCTGACTGCCCCAAAGAGATATTGATTCTCGACGACCCGGCGGATTCAGTCTCTTTTTCCATCAGGCGCCGTTGTTCCTGCACCCCATCGTTTTGAGAACCGGCGCCGGAAGATCCAATACCCTGTCCATTAGTATTGTGGTTTGGATCATTCACGGTACAGGTATCTGTCATATTGCCAACTATTGTACTTACAGTGATAACTGCAGCGCCTGGGCCGACAATTGTCACCATACCGTTTTCGTCTACCTTCGCCACGCTGGTATCGCTGGAACTCCAGAGCACGCTTTTATCTGCTGTTTCATCCGGGAACACGGTCGCTGTCAGGCGGAACGCACTGCCGACTTTAAGATTGACAACATTCTGATTGAGAGTAACTCCGGCGGGCGGCATACCGCCAAGCATAACTTCAATTGCATGCACCCACTTGGCGGACCGGCAAGCAAAGCGGGAATTGGTATCATTCTGACCGAACACTAACCTGAACCTGTTATCACCGTTCATCTGTGTAAAATCAGGAGAGGAGGCAAACCGCTGCCAATTGTCAAGTATTGCGATAACCGGATCTACCCTGATTGCTCCATAAACCGCCCCGGGGATAGACGACTGATTGTTACTATCCCAGTACTCCGGCAGATTAGGATAGTAGTAACGGCTTGTGTCCAGCAAGAAAGACTTGGGCAGGCATTCATACCATCCCTTTTTGATATCTGTCGAGTAAAAATAAAAAGCCTCCACAGAATTAACATCAATGCCGGAATCCTCCAGCAAATCGGTAAGCTTCACTCCCCTGGCAGAATCTATACACACTGACGGCATTTTATCGATAAATGTGTATGCCTGTTGTACCTGCGGCATTGCTTCCAGGTCACTGACCGCGTAGACTTTCTTCGTATAGTATGGTCCGCCAAAATAACCAACCTTGATTGTCAGCGTGTCGGACGGTATACCTATTTTACTGATTGAATCAGCGCTTGCCGTGCCAGACATGACATTCATAAACAGGTTCAGCGTCACGATTAGCATTACTATAAAGGTGACAGTTTGCCGCAGTATGGTTTTAAGCTTCAGTACCTTTAGCTGCATTTTTTCACTCTAATCGCAAGCAGTATTTATTGCACAGTTTAAACAAAAAACAACGCTTAGCTTTATACATAAAGGTGCAAGCCAAGCGTTGCAAAAAGAAAACAGAGCCATACTTAAACAAAAACACTTATCGACATTTATCAGCAGGCAAGCTTCCCCTTTACGTAATGGAAGGAACGCCCATTTCCAGACGCTCCCAGTGGCCTGAATTCGTAGCTTCTGTTTCGGCTTTAGAAATTCAGACTCGGGGATTTTTATTTTTTTATATTATTTATCTTTAGCTATAATCTTACATATTAAATTATGGCATGTCAATACAGTATATAACAATACAAATTATGATCCTCATATATATTATTTTTATATTGTTATGTTTATTTATGTTTATTTATGTTATACTACGATATTATCACGTAAGATAAATCCTTTTAATAGTAGTCACAAGCAGATGATATAATCTAAAAACCTTTCGCCTTCAAATTGAAAACTTTTGACGCATATAACAACGAAGAACCTATAAAACAGGCGGCAATAAAAAAGCAGGGATTAATTCTAATCCCGGCTTTTTTATTTACTCAACTAAATTCATGTTACAGGACTTAATCAATAGCCTTTGCCTTTATCGCCGGCCTTATTGCCAAGTCGCCTGATGAAGAACCCGCAGCAACGTACAAAGGCGCTTATCTTCTCATTAGCAACCAGGTAGATATACCATTTACTGCCAAAACACTAATCCGAAGCACAAGTGGTGGCGGCTTAACAAAAACGCCGGCGGATCGAACTCCTGTTTCGGAATGCCAGGCAGGAACTGGGTCTTACCAAGTGCCACTCTACCAATGAAAACCACGTAAATGCCCATGTAGCCTTGTTGTTTGCTCAGCGGGAGCATAATGTTAAAACGGGCGCAGAAGAAGCATTAACCCACGGTATGGTGGTTAAACTGCTTTTCCGAACCCGCTGCGCACTGACGACCCCATCAACCCATCACGGTAAATCGGATGTCGTGCAACTCTATTTTCACACAACAGCGCAGCGGTTTGCAAACCTTTTGGTTAAATATTGGCCAAGTCGAACAGAAATGGGGTGGTATGAACCTAACCACAACTGGTATGTAATTCCATCAAGTGCATAAGTCATGTACTGTATATATTGTTAATTGTCAACATGCAAATCGTATCAATCCATACAAATTACTGTTCTTAAAACAGCCCTTGCATTCGAGTAAACTTGCCCGCGCCCCCGGCCGCGCATCCGCTCCTTTCCGGCTGGGATTTTCTGATTGATTATGCATCGAAAACGACGACCGCCTTATACAGCTTCGGAAGTGTTAAATTTTTGCCGAAGTTGTCCCTGCCTATGGTTCTTGCTCAGTAAACAAGAGGAATAAAAGGGAAACACGACGAATTAAGGACTGTATTTATAAGGATTGATTAATTTTATTGCGAAAAATGTGTCTGGCCTTACGCATCGTGCTGTTTCGGGTAAGACTTACATCTATTGGTACGGTTATATTATTATTTATGTTATTATTAGTTTATTATTAGAAAAACCGGAGGGGATGATAATGAGCGCTGCCGGCCAGGTTAAAGGCAGCCTGAGCGGCTTGTTTAACGCCAGGAGCATTGCCGTTGTTGGGGCTTCACCCAAGAAGGATAAGCCGGGCAATCAGATTATCCGGTATGCTCAGGCTATGGACTTCGACGGGCAAATATATCCAATTAACCCCACGCAAAAAACAATAGAAGGGCTTACGTGTTATCCGGACATCATGGATATTCCCGGCCGGCTGGACTTAATTGTGCTGGTTGTCGGCGCGGATGAATGTGTCAGGATGGCGCGGGAAATAGCCCGGCGGAGAGATGAAAAAGGTGACGTGGCCGGTATAGTGGTTGTTTCCGGAGGATTCAGCGAGGGAGGTTCGGTAAAAGGCGGAGAAAAAGAAAAGGCCATGCTGGAACCTTTGCAGGCCCGCAGTATAAGGCTAATCGGACCCAATTGCCTGGGAATCGTCGATCAATACAGTGGCGTGAATACCACATTTGATGTGCCGCCTTACATTAAAGGCGGGGTTTCCGTAGTTTCCCAAAGCGGCGCGCTGGCCGCCTCATTTCTCACCTGGGCTAAAGACATGGAGCAAATCGGCATCAGTAAGTTTTTTACGGTAGGCAACATGGCTGATGTAGGCGTGGACGAAGCGGTGGAATTTCTTGGCGAAGATGAAAATACCAAGGTCATCGCCTTGTACGTGGAAGGAATCAGACAGGGAAGGCGCTTTGTGGAAGCGGCTAAAAAGGTATCGCAAACGAAACCGGTAGTGGCATACAAAAGCGGGCGGACCTCGTTTGGCTCCGGGGCGGTGCGCAGTCACACGGGTGCAGTGGCCGGCAACGACAGGATTTATGATGGCGCGTTTCGCCAGGCCGGCGTTATTCGAGCCGCAACTATCGCGGAATTCTTTTATACCGTCTGCGCTATGGGCAAGCAGCCGCTGCCCAGGGGAAACCGGATATGTGTTCTTACTGTTGTCGGCGGGCCGGGAACAATTTGCATAGACGCTCTGCAGGCGACCGGTGTTGTGGAAATGGCCCGACTGTCCGACGGTACCAAGGAGTATTTAAAAGAAATACTCGCCCCGACGGCTGTCGTCGGCGAGCCGCATGGGTATGTGGATCTGACGGCTTCCGTAACTAAAGAGATGCATGAAGAGATTGTTAGAATCATCCTTGCTGATGAAGGCGTGGACGGGTTAATCTATTTGAATACTCCTCCGCCTTTTTTAAGCGATGAAAAGCTTGTCGAGAGCATCTTGAAAGGGTATAATTCCTTTCCCGAAGAAGAGCGGAAGCCCTTGCTCTGCGTACTCACATTCGGATCAAACGTCTCCGGGCTGAGGCTTCTCTTTGAGCGAGGCGGCATACCCACCATGGAATTTCCCGACGTAGCGGCCGTCGTTATGGCGAATATGATCCGATATAGTGAATGGAAAAATGCCCATAAAACCTTTAAATAAATTTCACGCTTAATTTAATTAAAAAGGCGGGTTCAATAATGGATTGCAAAAAAATTGTCAAAGATGCTTTGGCCGCGGGAAGAAGTCATTTGCTGGAACCGGAAGCTTATCAGGTTTGTGATGAGTTTAAAATAACTTATCCTCAATTCATTTATGTTTCAAATACGGAAGATGGAGCAGCAGCCGCCAGATCGATAGGCTTTCCTGTGGCAATCAAAGTGGTGTCCCCGCAAATCATTCATAAAACCGACGCTGGCGGTGTTGTTACCAACATTCAATCGGAGGAGCAATTCACCAACGAGTATGACACCATGCTTCAGAATGTGCGAAAAAATGCCCCGGCTGCCGAGATAAGCGGAGTGATTGTCCAAAAGTCCATGCCCAAAGGCGTGGAAGTAGCGGTTGGCGGTTTAAGGGATTCGCAGTTTGGGCCGGTAGTTATGTTCGGGGCGGGAGGTATTTTAATTGAAGTGCTGCAAGACGCGTCCTTCAGGCTGGCGCGGCTCGACAGGGAAGAGGCATTAAGGCTGATTAAGGAAACCAAGATTTATAAGATCCTGCAAGGCGTGCGCCGGAACGAACCCAGCGATGTTGAAGTATTGGCGGATCTTGTAGTTAATGTTGGTAATTTGCTTGTGGACATTCCGGAAATCAGCGAACTGGATTTCAATCCGGTGCTGTCTTATCCTGACCGGTACGCGGTCATTGACGCGCGGATATTATTATCCAGCTTAATTCAAACTTCCGTATCCAATTCAGATTAGAATCAATAGATAAATTGGGGTGTTTTTAGTGAAAATTGACGGGTTAAAAAAACTCGAACTGTTAAGCAAAAAAGAATTAATCAAACTGGTACAGGATTTGTCCAAACGATGGGTGGCGCATGATGGAACCTGGTTTCAATGCATTGAGAAAAACTATGGCCTTGACGAGGCTGTAAAAATAGATGGAGAATCATGGGATAGGTTTTCAAAGATAGAAGCCGCAAGGATCATGAAATTCCTTAAAATTACGCCCAATAGTGGTCTTCCTGCCCTTATCAAAGCTTTGGAATTAAGGCAGTATTACTTTTTAAATAAACAAGAAGTTATTGAATTAAACGAGAATAAAATGATTTTCAGGATGAATACATGTCGGGTGCAAACGGCCAGAAGGAGAAAAGGCATGCAGGAATTCCCATGTAAATCAGTTGGTATTCTCGAATATTCCGGTTTTGCAAAAACTATTGACTCACGTATTAAAACCCGTTGCCTGTCTTGTCCGCCGGACAATCATCCGGATGAATATTTCTGCATGTGGGAATTTACAATTTAGTATATGCAACTTGCCAACTGCCTGCGTACTCATGTTCGCCTTAGGCCGCCGTTGTCAGGTTCGCTCTATATTTCTTTAAATTCAGATTTGGCAGCCCCGCAAACAGGACAAACCCAATCAGAAGATAGTTTTTCAAATGGTGTGCCAGCCGGTACGCCGTTATCCGGATCACCTATTTCGGGATCATAGGTATACCCACAGACAGAACAAGTGAATTTTCCCGTTTTCCCCGCCGCCACTGCTTCCGGAGCCTGGCTTTTAATATAAGTAGGCGCGTTCTGGCTCACGCCTCCCTTCTTAACTTGCTGATAATAAGCGTAAGTCATCGGAGTTCCTTCCTTTAGAACCTCCGCCTCCATAACCTCCCCTATAAAGACTGTATGGGTCAGCGCGTCAATCTCACTGATCACCCTGGCGCCAATGTAAGCCAGTGTATTATCGACAAGATATGGTGTTCCATCCTGACTCAACAAGTAATTAACGCCGTTAAATTTGTCAGTATCTCTGCCGCTTTTGAAACCAAACTGTCCGATTAATGACAGAGGCGCATCCTGTGACAGTACCGAAACAACAAATGATTTGCTTTCCCGTACATACTCATTGGTTAGATTTTTTTTGTTGAGGCTGATTGCAATAGTCATTGGTTCGCTTGAAATTTGAAAAACCGTGTTAGCAACCTGTCCGTTCAGCCGGCTTCCCTTCTTTGAAGAAATGACGTAAAGCCCATAGCTTAAATTGTACAATGCCTTAGAATTCAATGCTTTACACCTCCAATAACGATGTATTGCCTATTTCCCGAAAATTAACTTACCTTAGGAAGGTCAACTGCCTACGCGCTTAATAATCGCCTCAAGCCGTCGTTGTCACGGTTCGCTCAGGTGCTCCGTGCCGGCAACACCAACGGTTCGCTTCGGACAGGACCAGGCGGCGCTGCAAAGGCAGCAAGACAGGCGCGAAATAAACCGAACATTAAATTCCCGACATCACTAAGTCTTTTCAAGAAACCTTGAGTGTGCCGCTGGTTTCGCACCGCAGTCCTGTAACTGAAGCTTCACCGGGCGCTATAGCGACACTTAAGCAATATCGCTCACCTGTGAACAACGACGCCCTCTAATTAATAGGGTTCACTCGTTCTTTGTCAGTTTCCATTTTTTTGAGGTCTTTGATCTGCGCTTCAAGCTGAAGGATATAACTTCTTTTTTTAAGCTGCCAGACAAACACAAAACAAAGTGTAACCAGAGACCCCAATAATGCGGATAAAAGTATTACAACTATTTTTGAAACGCTTTGGACCTTCCAGAAGAGAAAGTTAATAGATACACTTTCAGCATTCTGTACAGAAAAGATAGAAATTATTATAGCAAATATGGTCGCCATTAAAAAATAAAATTGGTTTTTACTCATGATTTCACCTAAGGCGAGCCAAACATTTCTGTCCGGCTCGCCTATTAAATTCAGGTTTTTTCCAATTGAGTTTAATAGTTTTCGGCAAGAATCTCGAAATACGCCTGGGGATGTGTGCAAGCGGGGCACATTTCCGGCGCAGTAGTTCCCTCGTGGATATACCCGCAGTTTCTACATTTCCACCTGACTACTTCCTCCTTTTTAAAGACCTTTCCTTTTTCTATGTTTTCCAGAAGCTTCAGGTAACGTTTCTCATGCTGTTTCTCTGAAACAGCCACTGCCCTGAAAACCTCCGCTATCTCAGAAAATCCCTCTTCATCCGCAATACGCGCAAATTCAGGATACATTTGGCTGTATTCTTCTCTCTCTCCACCTGCGGCGGCTTGAAGATTCTCTTCGACGGTTTTGATTTCACCAGCCGGAAAGGCAGCCGTAATTTCAACATTACCGCCTTCTAAGAATCTAAAAAACCTTTTGGCATGCTCTTTTTCATTGTCTGCAGTTTCAAGGTAGATTGCCGCTATCTGCTCATAACCATCCTTTTTAGCAGCAGATGCAAAGTAGGTATAGCGGTTCCTGGCCTGTGATTCACCGGCAAAAGCTGTTAGAAGATTTTTCTCAGTTTGTGTCCCTTTTAAACTTTGCATAATGAATACCTCCTAGTGCTCAAGTTGTATTGTATTCCGATCCGAAAAATTTTAGGCAGATAATAATTTCTCCCAGCGCCTTACGTGCTCCTGCTCATCAGCACGATTTTTTTTCAGCACTTTGCGCGGTATCCTGATCCCAGTCAACAGTCCCAAGCAGTTTATTGTAGTGTTTAGTAGCTTCTTTTTCTACCCTAATATTAGTTTTAAAACCCTTTTCATGCCCAGGATGCGTGAGAAACAACCCAAAACTTGTCCGCAGAGGGAAAATAAATATCTTAATATTCATGGACGAATATACATGGACAAAATCCGAATTCATATATCTTCACCTGAAAATCCTGGACATGTGTCATCTCATTCAACACTTTCCGGATAGCCTTGAGCCTTGTCGGGGGACAGCCGCGGCCCCTTACCTGCACATCCCGGTCTTTCACTTCAGTACGTATTATCAAATCATTGTTTGACACTCTAGCCTTCCTCCTTGGTTAGGCTGAAGAACTCCAAAGGCCATGAATGTTGCAGTAAGCCCTTGCCGTAACACTCTGAGAGCGGATGGCAAACTCAACTTCAGTTTTATTTCCCGGTTTCAAAAACTGCCTGTATACCTTGCCGTCAGAAATCAGTTCCACCCATTCAATAAAATGTTTTTCTTCCATCGGATGAGGTTGGCTGCCGATTCTTACAATAACCTGTCCATTATTATTTTCTATAACCGGGACATGCTTTTCCAAGGAAGCGTCAACTGTATTTTCCTTTAAAAGCAGCATAGGTTTATTACAGCAGAGCAGTTCCCCTTTCCCCGAATGAAGAACTTCAACAACGTTTTCGCAAATGCTGCACTTATAAAACTGTTTTTGTTCCGTCATTTTTCATGTCTCCTTTTTTAAAATAATTAGTTTTCTTCCTACTTAATCTATTATAATAAAAACTTCTCTTTTTACAACAGTACTTTTTAATTATTAAAAATATTTTAAATATATTTATATCGGGAGAAAAGGAAATTAGGCTTGTTTTGTTCAATTTTATAGTTGTTTAACTAACTTCTGGCTGAAAGCCTCTTGCAACTTAAAAAAGTGATTGGGGTCTAGAAGGTAATATTTTTTGTATGTTTGAATACTTCCAGGTTATAAACGGGTATTGTTCTGTTGTTGGAAAACTTTCCGATAAAAAGGTTATCTCTTTTAAGTACATAAAAGCCCCCTCTTAATATATAAGGCTATATACGGCCTTTTTTACATATATCCGGATTGTACGCCAAAAATTATATCATAAAACAATCGGCGGACCATATGAAAAATTTTAAAAAAGGGGTTCGGTTCCTGATTATTTTTTGTCTGCCAAAAATTGAAGTTTCCTTGGCTTTAATTTGCAAAAAGGCGCTCTTTGCGGGCGCCTTTCGGTTATATATTATCTTTGTGTTTCTTTGCCTAAAACTTATTCTGGAAGATTAGCCGGATTTTTTCGTATTCATTCCTGGACAAACGATTCTGCAACTCATTATTGATTTGTTTTATTTCTTCGGGCGAAAGACCGTCTTTCGCCATTCTTTTAAATCTTAATAACTCTGATACAGTAAACTTCTCCAATAGAATTTCTCTGGCCAGTTTATTACTGTTATAAACAGTTACTACTCAGGATGTTTAGGCTATAGGCTGTAGGCTGTTAGTCACGCATTGACCGAATCAAGGCGCTCAGAACCTTCTCGGTCTCCGCCATTTTCGAGTCGCATTCGGGAACATCCAACTCATTTGTATAACCCAAGCGGCTGGCCAAGCCGAACTGGTAATGCAGTTCCCTTGCGGAACCGAAGGCTATTTCAAGAAAGCGA
>DFZT01000078.1 GCA_002382755.1 Firmicutes bacterium UBA4049
TAACAGCCTAACAGCCTACAGCCTGAATAGTTACAGTTGCTGATTAATATTTGATGATCTATTAAATTTTAAGGCAAAGATCACATCCGGTACATTCCTTGAGCTGCCCGTTAAATATATCCCTGATCATCTTTTGAACTGACGCCGTCCGCACATTCCCGCACGAATGAAACATTATTTTCTTCGGAACCAGTAAAATCAAGAGATTAATTAAGAGATCGTCGTAACATACTCCCTCTTGGCCCTGTTCACTACCTGCTTTTTCAAACAAGCCGCTACTGATTGCTTTTCCATATTTGTCGAATAGTTTGATGATATTTTCCTGATCGAATACTACGTGTATAAAATCAATCTTGGAATCGTTTGTCTCTGTGATTTGCCTTAAGAGACGAATAAATTCGAAATAATCTTTTTCCAGCAAATAGCTGTCCACAGCCTTGTCCACTATCTCTGCAAGCTCATTCAAGTAGTCCTTTAACCGAAACCTGATAAATCCCTTTATTATAATCATGTCTGCTGTTGTTAGATAATCCAGCAGCTTATTCAAAACAGCTCTTCTGCGATACATTCTGTATAAAAAAGTATATCCCCTGCTTTTTCCCCTTTCCCCTGTTTGCTGAAGAATTTCGTGAAAAATATCCTCCCTCTCGGAAACGGGAAAACAATAATTCTGTTCAAAAATACTATTAGCCAGCAAACCTTCAATATTGTTAATGATCAGGCCTGCAATAACCTCAGCAATAAATCTTTTAAATTGCGCTGAAATATCCTTTGGATGGGCGCAAAGCAGATAAGCAAGATTTTCTTCCGCGTCCTCGGATATATTAAAGATTATGTTACCGGCTATAAGATTACTGGAATTATTGTCCAACTCCGCCTTAATCTTATCAATGTTTTGTCTTGTGTCAACGATAATAAACTGTTCCACCTTATTACCCTCCAATTACCGCATTACTATATTAATTATATGAAAATAAAAGAAAAACAATTTGCGGTAAAAGCAGGGCTAAAAAGCTTATCTGCCGAATATGCGCCGCATGACTCCCTCCGGAATACCCTTTATAACTTCAGCCCTTCCAATCCTTACCGGCAAAGTAAATGTATACTCCCGATTAATAACTTTTTTGTCCTTTAAAATAGAACTTAAAAGCTGATCAATCGATAACTGCTCGGGTAGTTCCAGAGGCAGGCCGGCTTTTTTAATCAAACTGAGGATACGATCTGTATCTTCTTTTGTTAATATACCAAGTTCGTTGGCCAGGCGGGATTCGGCAACCATACCGATTGCCACCGCTTCACCGTGGCTGTATAGATTGTATCCCAATAAGGCTTCTATTGCATGCCCAACCGTATGGCCAAAGTTTAATACAGCCCGCCGCCCGCGTTCAGTTTCATCTTCCTGAACAACTTCTGTTTTTATTATACAGGAAGTTGAGATTGCCTTTTTCAGGGCTTCAGGCTGCTTGTCAAGCAAGTCGCAAATATGATCAACAAGCCATGAAAAAAATTCATGATCGGCTATAATAGCGGATTTAATTACTTCGGCAAGGCCGGTCCTTAGTTCCCTGTCATCAAGAGTAGAAATAAGATTTATATCGGTTAGAACGAGTCTGGGCTGGTAAAAAGCTCCGATAATATTTTTTCCGCGCGGGTGATTCACCGCTACCTTGCCTCCCACACTGCTATCCACCTGGGCCAAAAGGGTAGTCGGCAGTTGTACAAAAGCAACTCCCCTCATATAGGTCGCAGCTACAAAGCCGGCAAGGTCACCTACAACTCCTCCGCCTAGGGCGACAACTACGCTTTGACGATCAAGCCCATTATCATATGCCAGATCATATAATTTCCCGGCAACATCCAAACTTTTTGCTTCTTCGCTATCCTGCGCCAGGGCTGGAATAACCCTGTAACCGGCAGCGGAAAGCTTTTCTCTTACCAAATCGCCGTAAAGGCCGAATACCTTGGGATTGCTTACCAAAAGTACGCTTTTCCCCAAGTTGAGTTCTTTAAGATAACAATCTACTGAGTTTAGCAATCCCTGGCCGATATAGATATGATAGCTCCGCTTGTCCAGATCAAGATAAATATCTACTGGCGCCGGCATCTTTTTACGCTCCTTGAGGTTTTGAATTATTTTTTCCGCCACTTGGTCAGGTTGATCAAGACTTGTGTCTATATTAAAGTCTGCCACACTATATGCCTGCGAACGTGCTGATAAAAGCTCCCCGATTTTCTGTTTAAGATCTTCTTTGTCGCTAAGAAGCGGGCGGTTCTGAGCTGCTTTAATCCGTTTCAAGATTGTTTCCGGATCAGCTGTCAGGCAGATGATGATACCGTTTTCCTTTAAACGGGATACATTTTCACGATCAAGGACTGCTCCTCCCCCGGTTGCCACCACTAAATGCTTTTTTTTGCTAAGCTTTTTTACAACCAGTTTTTCTTCTGAACGGAACCTAGCCTCACCAAACTGCTTAAAAATCTGTGGGATCGTCTTGCCTGTAACACGCTCTACCTCACTGTCAGTATCAACAAAATCCCAGTTGAGGCGTTCAGCAAGCCTCTTGCCGGTAACTGTTTTACCCGTCCCCATGAATCCGATTAAAATAATATTTTTCATTCCATAAACCGCCTGTTTTAGATGCTCCTTTTCTTTATGCCCAGCAGATATGAATCGTAATTATTTTTCAGCTCCTCAACCGTATCCCCGCCAAACTTGTCCAACAGAGCTGCCGACAGTTCCCAGGCTACAGCGGCTTCCCCGATTACGCTGGCTGCGGGCACGGAACAGGTATCAGCCCTTTCCACAGAAGCAAGCTGCGGTTCGTAGGTCAGCAGGTCAACGCTGTGCAGCGGTTTGTAGAGGGTAGGAATCGGTTTTACAGCGGCTCTTACAACCAAAGGTTCGCCGTTGGTTATGCCCCCTTCCAACCCGCCCGCACGGTTGGTAAGGCGATAAAATCCCCTTCCCTTTTCATAATAAATTTCATCATGCGCTAAAGAACCAGACAAACGGGAGGCAGCAAAACCGAGTCCGATTTCCACACCTTTTATGGAAGGTATGCTCATCAAAGACCTGGCCAGGTTTCCGTCCAGCCTCCTGTCCCACTGTACGTAACTGCCCAGGCCCGGAGGCAGGCCGAATACACACACTTGAAAAACACCGCCAAGGGAATCCCCGGCTGCTTTGGCATGATCGATCTCTTTTTTCATGTCCTCTTCCGCTTTTGGATCGGGGCAGTAAAGCTGCGAACCAGACAGCGCATCTTTAAACTTCTGAAGATTAGGTAACTCCATCTGGCTTTCTTGTATGAAACCGGACTCCTCGCTAACGGTTATACGGCCAATTTGCAGGACATAACCAATTACGATAATGCCCAGTATTTCAAGCAGTTTTTCAGCCATACTTCCCACCGCAACCCTAGCTGCAGTTTCCCTGGCGCTTGCGCGTTCCAAAACATTTCTTATATCCCGCTGGCCGTATTTTAGCGCGCCGGCAAGATCAGCATGCCCTGGGCGGGGGCGGGTAACAACTTTTTGGTTTAGGTTTGCGCCTTCATCAGGCGCCATAATTTCCTTCCAGTTTACCCAGTCGCGGTTCTCTATCTGCAAGGTAATCGGGCTGCCGATTGTAATTCCTCCGCGCACCCCGCTCAGGAAGACAACCTGATCTTTCTCGATAGCCATCCGGCCCCCGCGCCCGTACCCCCCTTGACGCCTGGCGAGCCGTTTATTAATATAATCCCCGTCCAGCGGAAGCCCCGCAGGCAAACCTTCGACCAACGCTGTCAGCACAGGGCCATGGGATTCACCGGAGGTTAAGTAACGAAGCACTTGTAAAACACCTCTTTAATTTATAAACAATATTTTAAAGGATATAATGATCGTTATTTAGCTCAGTAACTTGCGCGTCAAGGAATTCCTGCAGTGATTTGCGCATTATCTCTACTGGAGCCTGCAAACCTGTCCAATGCTCAAAAGCAAGCGCTCCCTGGTAGAGAAGCATCCCTACTCCGCCAGTTACTTTAACCCCTTCGGTTAAACTTGCGTTTTTCATAAATTGGGTCGCAGGGGGGTTATAAACCAAATCACAGATAACCTGACCCGGTTGAAGATACTCATAAGGAAAATCTAAACAGGCATCTTCGTTTGGATACATGCCCAACGGTGTTGCCTGAATAATTAACTCAGCTCTTTTAACAGCTTCTTTAAATTCCGCCCCTGTCAAGCGTGCAGTATCAGCCTTCTTTACTGGTGTCTGCTCGGTTAATAGGTTCGCAAGAGCTTGTGCCCTTTCATGATTCCGGTTAACTATAGTTACCAGCCGTACGCCTGACATGGCAAGTTCAACAGCGATGGAACGGGCAGCGCCCCCGGCGCCGACGATAAGCGCCGCTTTCCCATCCGGCAAAAAGGCCGTTTCTTCTCTCAAGGCGCGCAAAAAACCGGCTCCGTCAGTATTATATCCATACAGCTTTCCTTTTTTATTGACCACAGTGTTTACTGCGCCGGCTATTTTGGCTCCGGGTGTTACTTCATCGAGGTAGTAACATACTTTTTCTTTATGGGGTATTGTAATGTTTACGCCAACCATTCCAAGCGCTCTAACCGCCCTGGCCGCGCTCTCCAGCTCTTCAGGCGCAACGCAATAAGGGACATAAATAAAATCAAGCCCCAAAAAAGAAAAAGCCGCATTATGCATGATTGGTGAAAAAGAGTGTTCAACGGGATAGCCGAAAAGCCCGCAAACACGGGTTGCGCCGCTTACCGCCAATAAATAAAAACCCCATTTCCGTAAACTATTCTGAAAATAATCTTTTTGCTGGCGCTGTATTAGCAGCACGGGGGTCTGCTTATTTTTGTCTGCATCCAGTGTATATAGACTGTTTCTTAAATAGATTCAGGACAAGTTTTTCCAACTGCCTGCTGATCAGGCGCGTAGCCCAAAACTCTTTTCCATCCATAGGCGTGACGAGTATAGTAAACATACCCAGCCTGTTGCCGCCAAGGATATCCGTAAAGACCTGATCTCCTACCACTGCCGTCTGTTCAGGACAAGTTCCCAGCAACTCAAGCGCCTGCCGGAAAGGTTTGCGGCGCGGCTTAACCGCATAACAGACCGCCGGCAAATCCAATTCTCCTGCAAGTTTGGAAACACGTTTAGAATTGTTGTTTGAAATGATGCAGGCTTTAAAATTGCTGCCGCGGATTTCTTTAAGCCAGCTGCTCACTTCGGCTGAAAATACATCAGCGGTTCGCGGTATGATTGTATTATCAAGATCGAAAAGAATACCCCGTATTCCTGTTTGATAAAGATTTTGAATGTCAATATCAAATAATGAAGAAACATAAAGTTTGGGATATAATAACTTGAATATAAGCAAATTAATCTACTACTCCCTGTATTTCTTTAGCCTTATTTAAATCCAGGGGTGTATTTATGTTAAAGAAAACCTTTAACGGATCGGCAAATCGACTGATTTCCTCCCGCTCAATAAACTTTACCCTTAAGTATGGCCAAATGGAAGTAGCCTTTAGCTCGCCTCTGCTCAGGCAGGATTCGATGACAGGCAAACAATTTCTTCTGTAAAGAGCGTGCAGCGGTTCGGAATAATCATTAATCCTGGGTATAACTATGTCTGAATTCTGATCACCGCTTTTACGAATATAATCTATGAGTTTTGGCTCAATAAAAGGCATATCGCAGGCAATAACGAAAACAAACTCGCGGGAAGCCGTTTTCAACGCCGCATGAATTCCCCCGAGAGGCCCGCAATTTTTATAAATATCAGAAGCCATGGAAATTTCAAGGTGAGCGAATGATTCTCTCTTGTTAGTTACAAGAATTATTTCCTGGAAAAAAGGCTTGATCTTATTAATTGTATTTTCCACAAGGCTGGTTATGCCTATATTGATCAAGGCCTTATTATTGCCCATTCGCCTGCTTTTTCCACCGGCAAGAACCGCCGCGCTTGCTGGCTGCAAAGACAACTCCCCACCTTCGTCGGCGCAAATACAAGACTGCTTTAGGAAATTATCCTTCCAGCCGGAAGCGCAACGTTAAAAACAATACTGCGCCTTTAAAAATTTAATCAAGGTAGTCCTTCAACTTCTTGCTCCGGCTGGGATGGCGAAGTTTCCGCAAGGTTTTGGCCTCTATCTGGCGAATTCTTTCCCTGGTCACGCCAAATCTTTGCCCAACCTCTTCAAGAGTGCGGGCCCGGCCATCATCCAGACCAAACCGCAAACGCAACACTTTTTGTTCCCTGTCGGTTAAAGTCGTTAAAACCTCGTCCAGCTGTTCCCTTAACATGGTAAAGGATGCTTCCTCAGCAGGCGCACGCGCTTCCTGATCTTCTATAAAATCGCCAAGATGCGAATCCTCTTCTTCCCCTATAGGAGTTTCCAAGGAAACAGGTTCCTGGGCTATTTTTAAAATATCCCTTACTTTTTCCTCCGATATATTCATTTCCAGCGCAATTTCTTCCGGCGTCGGCTCCCTGCCCAATTCCTGCAAAAGCTGACGGGAAACCCTGACCAGCTTATTTATAGTTTCAACCATATGCACCGGGATACGTATAGTCCTGGCTTGATCAGCTATGGCTCTGGTAATAGCCTGGCGGATCCACCATGTGGCATAGGTGCTGAATTTATAACCCTTTCTGTAGTCAAACTTTTCTACAGCTTTTATTAAACCCATATTTCCTTCCTGGATTAGATCAAGGAAAAGCATACCCCGCCCTACATAACGCTTCGCGATGCTCACGACCAAACGAAGGTTTGCTTCAGCAAGACGTCTTTTTGATTCTTCGTCACCATTCTCCATGCGCTTTGCCAGTTCTACTTCTTCCTCCGGAGCCAGTAAGGGAACTCTTCCAATTTCTTTGAGGTACATACGTACCGGATCATCTATGCTTACACCCTCAGGAACGCTCAGATCAACCTCTACTTCTTCAGGCGAATTATCCAAAGAAGCAGGGTTGCTCACAGGTTCAAGGTCCGGCGTTTCAGATATTACTTCAATGCCCATACCGGACAGTTTATCATAAACATCTTCTATTTGCTCAGGTGTAAGATCAGTGCCCTGTAATCCATCCATGATCTCGGTATAGGTAAGTACTCCTCTTTTCTTGCCTTCCTCAATCAGTTCCTTGATGCTGTCTATCTTAATTTCGTTCCTCATACTGCTCTTTCCCCCTCTCTTGAGCGGGTCGAAATTTCCCTGTCAACCTCTAAGAGATCCTGAAGTTCCAGCAACAAAGCCGCCGTCCGCTGATTATCCTGTGCTTTTTCCGCCCTGGCAAGCTCTTGCAGAAGGTGAACCCTTTTCAACTTTCTTTCGTTAGCTTTTAACGCTGTTATTAAATCCCTCAAGATATCCTTGCCCTTTTCTCTTGCGGGCGTATCCATCAATAATCTGCTTAATACAGTACACTCTTGTTCGTTAAGTCTGCTCATTAAATTTGCCGGCTTAAATTCCCGGTCTTGATTAATCAGAAATAAAATTTTATTTAATGTCGGGTCCTTCAAAAATTGCTCCCCCAACTCTTCTCTTACAACAGGTAGGTATTCCGGTTCGTGCAATATTATGCTCAAAATTTGTTGCTCGGCATTTTCCTGGACATTTAACTGCCTTTGTATTATATTATGCGTTTTTTTAGCAATTTTATCCGAAATTGGCCATTTTTTTCGCTGGCCTGTCTGATATCTTCCAAGCTCGCTTCTAACGGCTTCCCAACTTAGATTGAGATAGGAAGCCACCGTCCTGATAGCCTCTTCCTGATCCGCCACACTATCCATTACTGCAATATTACGGATAACCTGATCTAAAATTTTCCTTGTGTCTTTATAAGAGAGATTTGCCTGCCGCAACTTATATTCCAGTAAAGTTTCAGTTTTATTCAGAAGACCCTCCCAACCCTGTCCGCCGTTCAGCCTGATATAATCATCGGGATCTTTTCCCTGCGGGATACTTATTACCCGAACACGACCGCCCAACTCCTGAAGGATATCCAAACCGCGCAAGGTTGCGTTTACACCTGCAGTATCTGCGTCATAGGCGATAAGGATTTCTTTAGTATAACGGAGCAGCGTCCTGCATTGCCCTTCAGTCAGGCTTGTTCCCAAAGAAGCAACCGCGCCTGTAAAACCGTACTGGTGGGCTGTTATTACATCCATATAACCTTCCATAATAACAGCAGGTCCGTTTTGCAAAACCGGCCTGGCAAGGTTCAATCCGTATAGAACTTGCCCCTTATTAAAAACCGGAGTCTGGGGTGAATTTAAATATTTTGGCAGGCTTTGACCCATTGTCCTCCCGCCAAAGCCGATTACCCGCCCTTGTATATTAAAAATAGGAAACATTACCCGCCCGTAAAACCTGTTATGTATGCCCCGGTCATCTTGAGCAGCCAGACCAAGCTCAATCAGCTCACCGGGAAGGCACCCTTTTTTTTGAAGATAATCCACCAGATCTATCCAATTCTCCGGCGCATAACCCAGCTTAAAAAGCTCCTGAATCCTTTCTTCCAGGCCCCTGTTTTTTAAGTATTCCCTGGCCTGTCCGCCTTCCTGCCGGTTGACCAGGATATTTCTGTAAAAATCCATGGCCAATTTATTTATTTCCCAAAAACGTTCCTGACTTCTTTTTTTTTCAGTCCAGCCCCGGTCTGTATCGGGCAGCAGCACTCCTGCTTTTTCAGCCAGACGCCTTACAGCTTCCGGAAAGGTAAGCCCTTCAGAAAGCATGACAAACTTAAAAATATCACCTCCCACACCGCAGCCGAAACAATGAAAGATCTGTTTTTCGCTGTTGACCGAAAAGGACGGCGTTTTTTCCTGATGAAAAGGGCAGAGGCCAACATAATTCCTGCCTTTTTTCTCAAGACGTATATATTCACCGATTAATTCAGTAATTTCAATATGTTGGCGGATGATTTCAACCGCGTCATTTTTTACGTAGTTCTCCATAAACAGATCACCTTTGGAGACGTTTCTTATAAACTTTTCAAGACGCCGGTTCTACCAGCATTTAATTATCCTGCTTATACTATTCGCTATTTTTATAATATTTCCTTCCCTATTCTACAATTTTTTGTCTGATCCGCTTGATTATTTACACAGAAAAAGGGCTGGGGATAAACAACCTTGTGAATTGTAAAACCGCGTACCTGTCAGTCATACCGGCTATATAATCACAAACTGCTCTTTCTGCGCCAAGCTCTTCCGCTTTTAGCCTGTGTTCTTCGGGAAGATATTGAGGGTAATCCGTTAAATACTTAAAGAGGTATTGGACCACATGAATCCCCTTTTTTTCTTCTTTTTTTGCCTCTGAACCGATATAGACCCGGTCAAAAAGAAAGGCTCTCAGTTCATCCATGCTCTTTTGGATCTCATTGCTTAAAGCAATCGCGGGCTTTTCCCAGCTCGATCCGATCAGGTCCGCTACAAGGCAGTTAATTCGCTCGCGATGTGTATATCCTAATTCTTGAAGACAATTCCCCGGCAGATCCGAAACCTGAAGGATACCTCCCCTGATTGCGTCGTCAATATCGTGGTTTATATAAGCAATGCGGTCACAAATCCTGACGACCTGACCCTCCAGGGTTGCCGGCAGCGTGCTTCCAGTGTGGTTCAAAATTCCGTCTCTAACCTCCCAGGTGAGATTAAGGCCTGTTCCGCCTTCCAGACTATCAACTACTCTCAGGCTTTGTTCGTTATGTTTAAAGCCTTCCCGGAATACTCCGTTAAGCGCCTCCTCACCAATATGGCCAAAAGGCGTGTGTCCCAGATCATGCCCGAGAGAAATTGCTTCGGTAAGATCTTCATTGAGCAGCAGCGCTTTGGCAACCGTACGCGCTATCTGTGATACTTCTAAAGTATGCGTCAGCCTTGTACGGTAATGATCCCCTTCAGGAATTATAAAAACCTGTGTTTTCCCTTTCAATCTTCGAAAACTTTTTGAATGGATAATACGATCGCGGTCCCGTTGAAAATCGGTACGCACCCTGCAAGGCTGCTCAAGATGAAGACGCCCCCGGCTTAAACGGCTGCGTGACGCGTAAGCTGAAAGAAGCCGGTCTTCCAGATCCTCTGTACGCAATCTTATTTCCAAGATTTTTCCCTTCCTTAACCGTGATAAAAACACCCCCGGAACCTTAAAAAACCGGAGGCTATACCTTATCTTATATTAATAATACGTTGCCGTATCTTCATCTTCCTTCCTGGTTTGTAAAAATTTTTAACAACACATTTACTCTTCTTGTGACAATTCTTATAAAAAAACTAGTTGGACAAAACAGGTATAATTTAGTATTTTTTAAAGGGGGATTAATTATGGAACATATTATTTTGCCAAAGAGAAATTATTACCTCCTGGCAGGTACGTTAATCGGCAAGGAAGGAAATTCAGAAGGCAACAACATTCTTTTACATATTCAAAACAGGATTCTTAAGGACATCTATGGCCCGGTCCCTTCTGAACAAATTTCTTCCTTACAAACTTCTTCCTTTTCCGGCGAAAACAAGGAACGCAGGAATCTTTTGCGCGCGATCAGCGAAATCACCAAAGAAGAACCCCCCGAAGATTCTTCTTTCCTCGACTGTTCTGCTTATACTGTAATGCCTGGCCTGGTTGACTGCCACGTCCACCTTGCATTTGACGGTGTGGATGATGAAAAGGCAATGACCGGCTGGAACGAACCTGAAAGTGTTCAGCCTTTGGCGGCTTCGAGGTTTGAGAGCCTGATCTCAAACGGCATCCTGGCAGTCCGGGACGGCGGTGACCAGGCGGGAATTAACCTGTTGTTAAGAAAAATAACTCAGGAGAAGAAAATACCCGGTCCATTAATAACCGCCACAGGAAATGCCCTGCGCAGAAGGAACAGCTACGGCTCCCTACTGGGTGAGGCCGGAGACGGGGATAATGTCTCAAGGCTTGCCCTTGCCGGAGTTGATCAGATTAAAGTTGTTACTTCAGGCCTGGTAAGCATAAAAGAATACGGCAGGGTAGGGCCTATACACTTCTCTTTTGAAGATTTACAGGTCATCGTTAACAAAGCGCACTCCCTGGGATTAAAGGTTATGGCTCACGCAGACTCAGATCTGGCAGTCGATATGTCCTTAAGGTCAGGAATCGACTTCATAGAACACGGTTATTATATCAGCCGGGAATCCTTGTTGAGAATGGCCGATCTTCAAAGGTGCTGGACACCGACACTTATGCCTGTTTATATCTGGACAATAAAACCGGGCGTTGATCCCAAATACAAAAATATTGCCGAAAGGATTTACCGCCGGCACCAGGAAATGATTAAGCGAGCTTTTGATCTGGGAATAACTGTCGGGGTGGGCACTGATTCCGGGTCGCCTTCGATAAAACACGGGGAGCTTTACTACAAGGAACTTGAGCTATACAGTGAAGCGGGGCTTTCAACCGGGCAAATCATCAGGGCGGCTATGACAAACGGGTCATTTATTACCGGAACTAGTCCCGGCATTCAAAAATGCCACCCGGCTAACCTCCTAGTTCTGGAGGAAAACCCTCTCCAAGAAGGCATTTCCGCCTTGAAAAAAATAAAATATACTTTGCACGGGTAATTCTAACTTTCAGCTTTAAGCCTTTTGCCCGCTTTTTGGGGAACAAAAAACACAAATCACCGTTGCAAGCGCCGAAACAACCAGCGCCGCAATAAAGGCATCCTTTAAGCCATACAGAAATGCCAAATCAAAGGCGCTTTCCTGATAGAAAGCCTGCCGAGCATTCAGCACAGCGCCGCCGAGGGCAATCCCGAAGACCATGCCGATATTGCGGGTGGTTGAAAAAACGCCGCCCGCTATACCAAGCCGGTTCTTAGGCACGGAACCCATTACGGCGCTCGTGTTGGGCGACTGGAATAAACCTGTTCCAAGCCCGAATACAGCCAGCCGCAGGGATACGTCGAGAGGTGCGGAGTTTTGACTGAGTGTAAACATCGATCCGGCAGACAAAGTACATAATAGGGAACCGAGAAAGAAGAGCCAGCGCTGTCCTAATCTGTCTGAAAGAGCGCCTGAAATAGGCGCAGAAACCAGAACTGTTAATGGAAAGGCCACCATGGTCAGCCCTGAACGGGAAGCAGAGAAACCCAATACTTTTTGCAAAAAAAAAGGACAAAGAAAAACAATAATATACTGGGTCATGAAATTAAGCAGAGCCGCTCCATTCCCTGCGGAGAAAACCCTGCTTTTGAATAAACTTAAATCAAGCATCGGTTCAGGTATGCTTGCTTCAAGCCGTATGAACAGCCAAAAAAGTATAACAGCCGCCGCGCCTATACCAAAAATTAGCGCCGACCAATGATAGAACTCTCCCTCACTGGCAAAGAACAACAGGGCTGAAAGAGCGCCAAGAGCCAGAACTGACCCCTTCCAGTCAAAGTGCGCCTTAACTTTTTCTCCGCTTTCAGGAATTAAATTATGACTCCAAAGAAAGGCGATTATCCCTACGGGAACATTAACGAAAAATATTGCCCGCCAACCAACTGAATCAACTAACAGGCCGCCTAAAACAGGCCCGATGGCCAGGCCGAGCGCCACTACCATTGCGTTTATTCCCAGCGCGCGTCCGCGCTCATGGGGCGGGAAAACAGCGGTGATTATTGATGGCACCAATGACATGCTTAAACCGGCGCCTACCGCCTGAAAAGCACGCAGTATAACTAAAGCTGCCAGGCTAGGCGCCAGGCCGCATAAAGCTGAGGCAACAACAAAAATAAGAAGACCGGCCAGATAAATTCGCTTGAATCCGAAAATGTCCCCCAGCCTGCCAAAAGAAAGGAGAAAACTCCCCATTATGAGCAGGTATGACATGGAAACCCATCCGACGGCGGAAGGAAGCGCATGAAAAACTTCCCCTATTTCGGGAAGCGCAATATATACTATGCTGGCGTCCAGCGGCCCCATCAGAGACCCCGCCAGGACGGCAACCAGTATAAGCCACCTGTTTTCTTGCCCTGCCGGATCAGCCATTTCTATTTTTATTTGCCTTCCTTATTTTTCAGTAAAAAAGTCTTTGAACGGCTTAGACAAGTTCCAGACCGATGTCCAGGGAACGTGAGGAATGTGTAAGATAACCGACAGAAATCAGGTCGACACCTGTCTGCGCAACGGATACAATAGTTTGTTCAGTAATGCCTCCGGAAGCTTCTAGTAATACTTTTCCGGCTACAAGTTCAACTGCCCGGCTCATTTCGGCAACAGACATGTTATCCAGCATAATGATATCCACTCCTGCCAAAAGGGCTTCACCTACCCCGGCGAGATCTTCAACCTCAACTTCTATTTTCATGGTAAAGGGAGCTGACGCTTTGACAAGTTCCACAGCACGTTTGATACTTCCAGCGGCTTTCAAATGGTTATCTTTGATTAAAACCGCATCATATAAACCAAAACGGTGGTTCGAACCACCACCTGCGCGAACAGCGTATTTTTCTAATACCCTCAGTCCGGGCGCAGTTTTTCGCGTGTCAACTATTTTAGCCTTATATTGACTAACAAGGTTTACAAACTTTGATGTCTGTGTAGCGATTCCTGAAAGGCGCTGCATGAAATTCAGGGCAACCCGCTCGCCTGTTAAGACACACCGTCCGCTTCCGCGGACACTTGCCAGCAGCTGCCCCTTTTCCACACGTTGTCCATCGGAAAAGTGACAGGAAAAAGCGATATCCGGGTCAAGCGTTTTAAAGACCGCCCCGGCTACGGGCAACCCGGCAATAACACCCGGTTCACCCGCGTGAATCAGCGCGCTGACCTCTTCGTCAACCCCGACTATGCTGTCCGTGGTAATATCTCCGTTACCGATATCTTCTTCCAGCGCTCTTTTAATTATTTTCCTTAAGGCAATCGGATCAAAAGACATTTCCATAATACTCCTCCTTAAGTCACAATATTACCTTACTAACCGCGTTTAAGAATAATGTGTTTTCGCCATCTTTTCAGGGAATTAGGAAAGTCCTGCCTGAAATGCCCCCCCCTGCTTTCCGTGCGCATAAGGGCTGCCTCAGTTATCAACTGGGCAACCTGCAGCATATTGCAGACTTCCATTTCATCCCATTTTACAGACGGATTTTTCCCCAGGTCTTCCATTTCTTCAAAAAATTCGATCGCTTTAAGCAACCCTGCGCCAGTCCTAATAGGCCCGACGAACATTTCCATGACTGATTGAATATTGTGCTTTAATTGCACATAATCATTTTTTTGAGAAACTGTTACCTCGTTATAAAAAAATCTTTGGGCAAGGGGAATATGTTTGTACGAATCAGGAATGCTTAGCTTGCGCTCTATAATTCGCTGCCCAAAAACAACTCCATCCAAGAGTGAGTTGCTCGCCAGGCGGTTGGCGCCATGTACGCCCTGACAGGCTACTTCGCCGCAGGCATATAAACCGATAATGCTCGTTTCTCCGTACAGATTGGTTTTAACCCCGCCCATCATGTAATGCGCAGCAGGCGCAACCGGTATGGGATCCTTTATAACATCCAGACCGTAGGAACTACAGGTGCTGGTTATGTTTGGAAAACGACGGAATATCTTTTCAGCGCCCAGCATTGATAAATCCAGGTAAACTTCGCTTGATTCTGTTTCCTTCATCTCCTGCAGGATTGCCCGTACGATGATATCCCGCGGGGCAAGTTCAGCCATTGGGTGATAACGGGCCATAAAATGGTCTCCGTGTCGGTTCAAAAGGCAGGCGCCTTCGCCCCGCGCCGCCTCGGAGATTAAAAAACGGGGCGCTTCAGGCAGATTTAATGCGGTGGGATGAAATTGGATGAATTCCATATCCATTACCTCCACCCCTGCTCTGTATGCAATAGCAATACCGTCGGCTGTAGCAACCTCCGGGTTTGTACTATGCTTATATAACTGCCCGACACCGCCGCTGGCTAAAATAACCGTTCTGCTCCAGAATATTTTAAGTTGCTCTGATTGGCGATCATATGCCAAAACACCGTAACAAGTATTCTCCCTAACTAGCAAATCGACTACAAAATGGCTTTCCCGGACATCAATTGACGGGTTGTTTAAAGCATACTCTGTAAGGACCCTTTGTATTTCCGCGCCGGTGGCGTCACCCGCCGCGTGCAAAATCCGCCTGCGGCTGTGAGCGCCCTCCCTGCCTAAAAGCAGCTTGCCGTTATCCTGATCAAAATGCGCTCCTAAATTGATCAGTTCCGCAACCCTCTGAGGCCCTTCATTGACTAAAATATTCACCGCTTCATAATCGCATAAACCGGCGCCGGCAGCTAAAGTATCTTTCAGATGAAGATCCGGAGAATCGGCAGTGTCCAGGGCTGCCGCAATACCGCCCTGCGCCTTGTCTGTGTTGCTGTCAAGAACTGTGTGTTTGGTAAGGACAACAACCTTTCCGCCACACCTGCTTGCTATATATGCGCTATAAAGCCCGGCAATGCCGCTGCCGATAATTACGTATTCCCATTCCTCCTGAGGTAATTGGCGGGTATCAAAATTAACCAGATAATTCCTGTCCACAAAAAAAGGTACCTCCTATACGATTGCCAGCATTCTTTCCAGGGATTCAAGGGCTAGTTTTCTAACTACAGGTTCAACTAGAATTTTGGGTTCAAGGCTGACCAATGAATTTCGAACTTTTTCCAGCGTGGTTGCCTTCATATTCGGGCAAACCATCTTTTTTAAGGCCGGAAAACACTTTTTGTCCGGACATTGTTTGCTGCATTGGTGCAGAAGACCTGTTTCCGTACCAATGATAAACTGCCCGGCGCTGCTTTCGCGGATAAAGCGCAGCATTCCTGAGGTACTGGCAACTTTGTCCGCCAGGCTAATCACCTCGGGCCTGCATTCAGGATGCACAACAAGGAGCGCCTCAGGATGTTCCGACTTTGCGGCTAAAACGTCCTCGCGAGTCAGCCTGTCATGAGTGTTGCAGAAACCATCCCAGATTTTTAATTCTCTCCCCGTCTGTGAAGCAATATATTGCCCGAGGTTTTTATCCGGAACAAAGAGGATATCCTGATCGGGCGGTATTGAATTAATTACCTGCACAGCGTTGGCGCTGGTGCAGGCAATATCGCTTTGAGCTTTAACTTCCGCTGAAGTATTAACATAGCAAACTACGGTTGCCTGCGGAAATTTTTCTTTCCATCGTTCAAGATCAATCGATGTAATCATATCCGCCATCGGGCATCCCGCTTCCTCTTCAGGAAGAAGGACAACTTTATCCGGGGACAGGATAGAAGCGCTTTCGGCCATAAAATGCACGCCGCAAAAGACAATTACTTCCGCATCGGTCTTTGCCGCCTGGCGTGAAAGCTCCAGAGAATCTCCAACAAAATCAGCTATATCCTGAATCTCAGGGCGTTGATAGTAATGGCTTAGAATTACCGCCCGCCGTTTCTTTCTAAGTCCTTCAATTTCCTTCAAAAGCTCTGTTTTTTCCTGGGCCAATATTGTCACCTTGGTTCTGCTGTAAGCAAATTTGTAAGGGATATATGTTAAGATATCCCCCTTTCAAAATTTTAAATCATCAGCTTAGTTTACTTCACCTAGTATAATTTCTTCAATCTTGTTAAATTCATCCGCCAAAACTATTATTGGCTGGTGATTCAGCGCCTCTTCCTGTGTCATCATAGCGTAGGAAATCACTATTACGTTATCCCCCGGTTGAGCCAAACGGGCGGCGGCACCGTTTAAACAAATTATTCCCGACCCACGCTCTCCTCGAATAACATAGGTTTCGAAACGTGCCCCGTTATTATTATTTACTACCTGAACCTTTTCATGGGGCAAAATTTTGGCGGCTTCCAGCAGGTCCTGGTCAATGGTAATGCTACCCTTGTAATTTAAATTGGCTTGTGTAACTGTAGCCCGATGGATCTTAGATTTTAACATCGTTAAAAACATAGCTAACACCCCCTGGACATAAAACTGTATTATCAATCAACCTGGTTTTGCCAAAACGCACTGCCATCGCCAGTAAAACCGGGCCTGTAAGATTTGCAACCGGCTTTAAGTCCGGAAGAGAAAGAATTTCCACATAATCGATCTCGGCCAGTGGTTCGTCGGCTATAATTTTCCGAACCGCAATTAAAATTTTTGATGCGTCAGGTTCTCCACCCGCAACTATCTGTCCTGCTGTTTCCAAGCTTTTCTTTAAGCACAAAGCCGCTTTTCTTTCCTCGGAATTAAGAAAAATGTTTCTTGAACTCATGGCAAGTCCGTCATCTTCACGAACCGTTGGAACAACTACAATTTCCAAGGGCATCTGCAGATCCCTCACCATTCTCTTAATCACAAGAGCCTGCTGGGCATCTTTTTGCCCAAAAAAAGCTTTATCCGGGGTAACAATATTAAAAAGCTTGGTTACCACGGTAGCCACACCCTTAAAATGACCCGGGCGGGAGCGACCACACAGGTTTTCTGTTATCCCTTCAACTTCAACTGCTGTAGAAAAACCGGCAGGGTACATCTCTTCGTTCGCTGGATAAAACACAGCGTCAACCTGAACCTTTTCGGCAAGGTCCAAATCACGCTGCAGATCCCGCGGGTACCGGGCAAGATCCTCCTGCGGTCCAAACTGCAGCGGGTTGACAAAAATGCTTACGACTACAAAATCGCACGATTTTTTAGCCTCACGCATTAAGACCAGATGTCCTTCGTGAAAATAACCCATCGTCGGAACAAACCCGACTGTCAGTCCCTGATTGCGGGCTTTTTTTGCAGTTTGCCTGATTTCCTCAACTGTCTGATGAACTAACATACCTTTTCCCTTTTCTTATAATTTTGAGATTACATCCTCCGGCATGTTAAAGCAGTGTTCCGGCGCCGGATAGACACCGTCCCTGACTTCCCCGCCATAAGACTGCAATGCCTTGATTATATCCTGGTTCAAGTTAGCATAATATTTAACGAATTTTGGTTTATTGCCGCTATACATTCCTAAAAGATCATTTGTAACAAGCACCTGTCCGTCGCAATAAGGGCCTGCCCCAATACCAATTGTAGGAACATTAATCTGTTCGGTAATGATCCTGGCCAACTGCAAAGGAATTAATTCCAGGACTATTGCAAAAACGCCCGCTTCTTCAAGAGCTTTTGCATCATTGATAAGCTTTCTGGCTGCAGCTTCTTCCTTCCCCTGTACTTTGAAACCCCCGATCTGATTGACAGACTGAGGGGTCAAGCCTAAATGACCCATCACAGGAATACCCGCTGCCACTATCTTGCGAACAACATCGGTTACTTCCTGCCCGCCTTCCAGCTTAACCGCCTGCGCGCCGCCTTCCTGCAAAATACGCCCGGCGTTTTTCAGGCTTTCTTCCATTGACAGGTGGTAGGACATAAAAGGCATGTCTCCAATAACCATCGTTCGGGATACGCCGCGGGTAACCGCCTTGATGTGGTGTACCATATCGTCCATAGTAACCGGGATGGTTGAACTATAGCCCAGTACAACATTACCCAAAGAGTCGCCTACCAGAATCGCGTCAATTCCAGCTTTTTCAATCAGCGATGCCATTTGACAATCATATGCCGTTAACATAGTAATTTTGCGGCCGTCTTTTTTGGCTTCCCGGAAGAATGTCGTCGTTACGCATCCTTCTGCCATGAAACTCCTGCCTCCTTATAAAACTGTTTATGAAAATATTTTTTTAAGCTGCACAGCCTGATCCCTGTTTATACTCCCTTTCTCAAGAGCAATTGAAACTGTGTACAAACCCAGTGCTCTATAAAGATCGCTTTCTTCCTTGCCTACTTGTTTAAGCACAGGCAAGTGTTCCAAAATGGTCGTTCCGTCCCCCCGGGATATTGGACCGGTAAGGGCTTGAACGGGACCAATTCTTCTGACATTGTTTATTGTGCCCTGTACAAGCGGCAATAAAGCCTCAAACGCTTCTTCGCGTGACAGGCCAAAATTGCGGTACAGGCCGGTCGCGTAGTACATCATCGAAACAAGGTAATTGGAAGCTATACATGCCGCAGCATGATATAAAGGCTTATCTTCGGCGCGAATTGTAAAATATTTTCCATCCAGGTCGTCTACTATCTGCTTTGCCGTGCCCATTGCCGATTCGTCTCCTTCCAGGGCAAAGTATGAACCCGGAAGGTTCTCGATTGCTCCCTGGATATCGGCAAATGACTGCAGCGGGTGAATTGAAATAATTCTTGAACCCGTTTCAGGAACGCCGCGCAACTCGAAGGCGGTATGAGCCCCGCTGGCATGCGCGACAATCTGTCCGGGGAAAAAACCCTTCCTTGAGGCAATTGTTTTTGCAACCCCGGCAATCTCCCGATCCGGTGTGGTAATAAAAACAACCTCACCAAACAAAGTAACTTCCTCCGGCCTGTCTGTGGCAGGACAGCCGACTTGATCAGCAACTCTGCGGGCAGAGGAAATACTTCTGCTGGCTATACCGGCAATAGGATAGCCCTTTCTATGCAGCAGAATGGATAATGCGCTGCCTACTTTCCCCGCGCCTACTATAACAAGTGATGGTTTTTTAACTTTCCGGTTATTTATGCCTTCATTTTTTTTCATTTAATCGTTTCACTTTACTGCGGCCTTAAATTAAAAAAACCTTCCGGACAGAGTGTCGCAAGGTTTTTCACCACCCCGTCTCGGTCCATCCCGGCTCCAAGCGGATTTGGTTGTCTTTTTTTACGGGCCGCTTCAAATAGGTATGGCTTCCAACCGGAATACCATCCTTAGTTTGCCCTAAAGCCATTGTAACTGATCATTAATTTAAAGGCAAGCATATCTTGTCGATCTTATGATATTTTTTGCACATCCTGAGAAGAAAGCTCAGCTGCAAGAACGGAAACATTCTTCAGGCCGGGTATGCGCAAGTCCGGATCCAGTTCGGACAGCGGTATGATCATGAAAGCTCTTTCGTGCATACGCGGGTGCGGGACGATTAGATCGCGCTCATTTATAAAAAAATCGCCATAAAGCAGCAAATCAAGATCGATTAACCTCGGGCCCCACCGGATATCGCGTATTCTACCCATTTTTCTTTCAATATCCAAAAGAATATTCAATAACTCCCTCGGCGCCAATTCGACCATCGCTTCAAGAACACTATTGACGAACCAATCTTGCGGAACAGGACCCATAGGCGCAGTCCTGTAAAAAGAGGAAACGCCTTTGATATCCAGCCCTTCCTCTTTGCGCAGCAGCTCAACAGCTCTTTTAAGGTTTGCCTTTTTATCGCCCAAGTTCGAACCAAGGCTTACAAAAGCACGAACATGTCCTCGAAGAAAATCATTGCTTTTTAACAAGATAAGGCCTTTCTAGTATTTATTTTCCCCAAGTTTTAAGTCGGGAATCGCATTTAAACTGTAAGGCGCAAAATCCGAGCGCAGGTACTTATAATAGGCGCAGCAGCCGACCATTGCAGCATTATCCGTGCACAAAACAGGACTTGGATAAGAAACCGCCAATCCTTTTTCATCGGCTTTGTATTTTAAAAACAGACGAAGTCTTCTGTTTGAAGCAACCCCGCCAGCTAAAAGAACGGTTTTTGCACCATACATCTGCGCGCCTTGAATAGTTTTCTCAACCAGCGCATCTACTACAGCTTTTTGGAATGAAGCGGTTAAATCAGCAAGGTTAATCTTTTCTCCGCATTTGCCGTCCTTTAGGTAATAATTGGCTACCGCTGTTTTCAAGCCGCTGAAGCTGAAATCGAGCGTTCCTTCTTCAAGCCGGGCCCTTGGAAAATTAACCGCATTTTCATTCCCGCCGGAGGAAAGACGATCAACCAACGGCCCTCCGGGATAACCCAGGCCAACAGTACGGGCTACCTTATCAAATACCTCCCCCGCCGCGTCGTCCCGGGTCCTCCCGATCAACTTATAACTGCCGTGATTTTTTATCAGGATAAGATCGGTATGGCCACCGCTTACCACCAGACAGATTGCCGGAAAAGAAAAATCATCCTTGCCTAAATAGTTTGCATAAAGATGACCCTCAATATGATTAACAGCCAACAGAGGCAGGTCGAAAGCAAAAGCCAAAGCCTTTGCAGCCGCCACCCCAACCAGTAGGGCGCCGGCAAGTCCGGGACCATAGGTAACACCTACGGCATTAAGTGAACTAAAGTCCAAACCCGCTTCATCAAGCGCTCTGTGAATAACTTCATTTATTAACTCAAGATGTTTGCGGGAAGCTACTTCCGGAACAACACCCCCAAATATTTTGTGCATTTTTTCCTGTGAAAAAACAACATTCGAAAGTATCTTTGTTCCGTCCACAACTAAAGATGCGCAAGTATCATCGCAGGAAGTCTCAATGCCGAGAATTTTAACACTCAATAATTATCTCACCTTAATTGTACGTCAATCCCAATGAGTTAGGAAAAGTTAAAAAAGCAAGATGTCATCACATGTATACTTAAAAAATTTCTGTAAGCTCTTTTATCAGCCACCTAAAGCTTTATGTTCTAAATCTTTACAAATAAGCTTTTTTCCTTCTCATCAAAAATTGATTCGTATCTCCCTTTTAAATTAATACCAAAATACTTAAAGAAACCCTTCCCGAATACCTTCGTTTTTTTAATCTGTATGCCATCCTCTCCCACAGCACGTATACGAACTGTTTTTGAATCTTGATCATAAGCTAATTCAACGTATTGAGCCCCCAGTTTTTCTCTCGCAATTTTATTTAAAACAATTGAACTTTTTGAAAAAGATACTATTGGCGCTTTTTCAGCTTTCTCGCCGCGTGGTTTGTAAATTTCAAAAGTCATCTTCGCACCCTCCTTTTTTTCAAGACAAGATTATATCCTATGTTCAAAGAGTATGTCAAACCCCAAATTTCTTTTCCTATTTATATAATACTTCCCTTAAAACCTTACCGGTTATAAAACAGATTTATTCTTAAATAGTAATTACATAATAATTTTAAACTGTTTTTGTACTGACAATCAAAGATTGGGAAAGAGATTATAAATCGTTGGTTAGATTAATTTCGTCAAAAAATATATGGAATGCTCTATTTTAGTCATAATCTGCCTTCTTTTGTTTTTTTATACAGCACACTAATAAATATACCTGGTCTTTTTTGACCAGGTATAAGTTTTTCTATTTAATGAAATTTACGCCTTCTCGCAGCAAGTGATTTTTTCTTTCGCCGTACACTGGGCTTCTCGTAATGTTCATGCTTTCTGGCTTCAGCCAATACCCCTGCCTTCTGGCATGTTCTTTTAAAACGACGGAGGGCGCTATCCAGCGTTTCGTTTTTGCCAACCCGTACCTCTGCCATACCTTTCCCCTCCCCCCGCCACAACTCGTAAATATCACATATACCTTACCTTTCTTTCAAAAATTTGATACCCTGTCTTGCCTTTGCCAAATCAAACAGAATGCCGTTTAAAATAAGGACCGGCAAGAAAATGATAATGGATGTGAAAAACTTTTTGCCCGGCATCTTCAAGACAATTGACTACCATTCGGAAACCTTTGCCGTCTAAAACTGACCTGGCTATTTTCGCTGCCACGGTTTGTATATGACCAATAATCTTTTCTTCTTCATCCTGTATATCCAGAACAGTTGGAATATGCTTTTTCGGCATAATTAAATAATGTATCCTTGCTACAGGATTTATATCCTTAAAAGCAATCGCAAAATCATCTTCATAAACAATTTCAGCAGGAATTTCTTTTTTAATGATTTTACAGAAAACGCAATCTTCTATTCTCAAATCCCCCCTTCCTTCACATAGCGCGCATACATAAGAAGCAATATCCTTCCTTCTCTCATATTCAACATACATATAATAAATCCTGCTTGCAATTAAATTATTGTACCGCTTAAATTCTCCCCTTGCAAGCTTTCTATTTTTACATTGACAATCTCGCCCCGTTTATTTAAAACGGTAGGGAACAATACACGCTGGTAATGATCAGTCAGACCCTCATCAAATCCGGTCATTTTATTATATGAACCCTCAACCAGCACTTCCTGTACGGTACCCACGTAAGGAGCAGCATAGTCCCGTGACAGCTCACGGCTTATCGCAAGCAGTATATTGCTTCTTTCTTCTTTAATCGAGGGATCTATTTGATGTTCAAATTCAGCCGCCGGTGTGCCTCTTCGCCGGGAGTATTTGAATACATGAAGCCTCGAAAAAGAGATTTCCCTGATTACATCACATGTGTTGCAAAACTGCTGATCAGTCTCACCGGGAAAACCTACCATCACATCTGTTGTCAGGGCTATTCCGGGAATTTTCTCCCTGATTTTTTTAATTATCTGCTTGTAATCATTTATATTGTAATTACGGCGCATGCTCTCCAAAATTTTATCATCACCGCTTTGAAGAGGAATATGCAGGTGGCGGCAGATTCCCTTTTGGAAAGCAATCGTATCAATCAGATCGGTCGTAATATCCATAGACTCAAGGGAACTTATTCTCAACCTGGTCAGACCCGGAATATTAATTATTGATTTTATCAATGAGTTAAGATTTACTTCACCGCCAAGATCCCTGCCATATGAACCAAGATGTATACCTGTAAGGACTATTTCTTTAAATCCCGCTTGGACCAGGTCTTTTGCCTGATTAAGGGAATCCTCGAAAGAACGGCTTCTTTGCGGCCCCCGGGCATAAGGAACAATACAGTATGAGCAGTAATTGCTGCAGCCTTCCTCTATTTTTAGGAAAGCCCTTTCCCGTCCGGTAACAACCTGAGACGGCAGTTCTTCAAACTTAATGTTTTGATCCATTTTCCTGACGCAATTTAATACTACCGAGCTTCCATGCGCGTTTTCCGCAAAATCCACAATCTTATCCCTGTTAACTGTGCCGACAACGAGATTTACACCTTCTATGGCCATGATTTCGCTGGGGGATGTTTGGGCATAGCAGCCGGTGACTACTACAAGAGCGTTTGGATTGGTCCTTACCGCACGCCTGATTAACTGACGCGACTTGCGGTCGCTTAAATGGGTGACCGTACATGTGTTGATTAAATAAATATCTGCTTTTTGGCCGAATTGAACCGCCTGGTAACCTCTGTTTTCAAACATGCCCGTTATGACCGACGATTCGTACTGGTTTACTTTGCAGCCCAAGGTCGCAACAGCAAATGTTTTGTTAATCACAGGCGCCTCCAAGGTCCCCCAGTTCATATTGGATTATTGATGTTACAGCTGGTCCGGCTGTTTCCGTGCGCAAAATCCTTGGCCCAAGTGACACAGGTATAGCGCCAAACTCCTTTGCCAGTTCAACTTCTTCAGCAGTGAAGCCGCCTTCTGGTCCTATAAAAAGAAAGATATTTATCGAACTTGCTGCCCTGAGACAGTCTTTTAATGAACATTTGTCTTCTTTTTCCCAAAACAAAAGGCTTAGGGCATCTTCCGGCAGGCTGTTTAAAACCTCTCTTAATCCCTTCGGTTCCTTAACCTTGGGTACAACAGAACGGCGGCACTGCCTGGACGCTTCTAAAGCCACTTTTTGCCACCGGCTGACCTTGCCGGCAACTTTTTCCCGAATAATTTTTACAATTGAACGTTGGCAATTTAAAGGAATGAACTCAGAGACACCCAACTCGGTACATTTCTGAATAATGGTTTCCATTTTATCGCCTTTCGGCAATCCCTGAACCAGAGTAATCCTTATCAAAGGTTCCGGAGCAGCGGAAAACGCTTCTATAACGGCGCACCCGACTTTATCCTTTTCAATATCGTCTATCCTTGCCAGACAGGCCTTTCCCCGCCCGTCATAAACTGAAATAAAACTACCCGTTTTCAAACGCAGGACATTTGTAATGTAATTTACATCACTGCCAATTATATTTACCTTGCCGCCAATAAATTGTTCAGCGGACACAAAAAACCGGGACACTTTCGTTACCCCATAAACGCATCTTTGAACTTATTAAAAAAGCCTTTGTTTTCAGCAGAGCCTTCCCCGGAAATCTGTGCGAATTCGTTTAGCAGCTGTTTCTGACGCTCATTAAGCCTGTTCGGTATAACTACTTTAATTTTAATATACTGGTCGCCTTTACCATAACCGTTTAAATCAGGAAATCCCCTGCCGCGGAGGCGAAATTCTGCGCCCGGCTGTGTGCCTTCAGGAATCTTAAACTTCATTGTTCCATCCAGGGTCGGTACTTCTATCTCATCTCCCAAAGCAGCCTGGGTAAAAGAAATGGCTATTTCACAGTTTATATTATTCCCTTCCCTTGTAAATAACTCGTGTGGCAGAACATTAATGTAAACATAAAGGTCGCCGGGGGGGCCTGAGCGCAAACCCGCTTCACCTTCCCCGTTTATGCGCAAACGCGTTCCCGTATCCGCACCTGCGGGGACTTTTACATGGATATTCCGGGAACGCCTGATCCTTCCCGCCCCCTGACAGGTTGAACAAGGTTTTTCAATAAAACGGCCTGTACCCCGGCAGCGGCTGCAGGTATGCGATTGGACTATTCTGCCAAAGGGCGTATTTTGCGATGTCTGAGTCTGCCCGCTCCCCCCGCAGGTTGGACAATTTTTTACGCTTGTGCCTTGTGCTGCCCCTGAACCCTTGCAGCTGTCGCAAGTCTCAATGCGGGGGACTTTGATATCCTTTTCAATGCCGAAAGCGGAATCCTTAAAAGTAATCTCTATATCTGTACGAAGATCTGCTCCCTTTTGGGGACCGCTGCGCGTTTTTCCCGAGCCGCCGAAAAACATTTCAAAAATATCTCCCAGGCCGCCCAGATCCGCGCCGAACCCACCAAAACCGCCTCCAAAATCAAACCCGCGGGCATTTGGAGCGTCATGACCAAACTGGTCATAATTTAACCTTTTCCCCGTATCGCTGAGGACCTCATATGCTTCCGCAACCTCTTTGAATTTGGCCTCTGAGTTTTTATCGCCAGGGTTCGCATCCGGATGGTACTGACGCGCAAGTTTGCGGTAAGCTTTTTTGATCTCTTCCGCAGACGCGTTCCGGGATAATCCCAAAACATCATAATAATCGCGTTTTGACATGGTTTGTTACCACTATCCCTTGTTCTTTAAGATTGCTTATCCTCATCTTTAACTTCATAATCGGCGTCAACAACCTTTTCATCCCCGGGCTGATTTCCTTGTGCCCCTTCAGCCTGCCGCGCACTCTGCTGGTACATCGCGGCGGATAGATCATATAAGGGCTTGGTCAACTCTTCTACCCGCTTCTTTATTGACTCCAAATCGCCGCTTGCCAAAGCTTCCTTTAAGTCTGCAGCCGACTTTTCAACCTGCTCAACTAAAGACCTGTCAGCCTTGTCACCCAAATCCTTAATTGTCTTTTCGGCCTGGTAAATCAGACTGTCGGCCTGGTTGCGCAGATCCACCTCCTCTTTACGCTTTCTGTCCGCTTCGGCATACTGTTCGCTGTCTTTAACCATTTTCTCAATTTCATCCTTGGAAAGGGATGTTCCGCCTGTAACAGTTATGCTCTGCTCCTTTCCGGTACCCATATCCTTTGCTGAAACATGGACTATACCGTTGACATCAATATCGAATTTGACTTCTATCTGGGGTATTCCCCGCGGGGCAGGGGGAATGCCGGTTAACTGGAAACGGCCAAGTGTCTTATTATCCATGGCCATCTGTCTTTCTCCCTGTAAGATATGTATCTCCACAGTCGTCTGTCCGTCAGCCGCAGTTGAAAAAATTTGGCTTTTAGAAGTTGGAATGGTTGTATTTCGTTCGATAAGCCTTGTAAATACCCCTCCTAAAGTTTCAATTCCGAGGGATAATGGTGTTACGTCCAAAAGCAGGACATCTTTTACTTCTCCTGCCAACACGCCGGCTTGGATAGCTGCGCCTATGGCTACGCATTCATCCGGGTTTATCCCCTTGTGTGGCTCCTTGCCCAAAAACCTGCGGATATTTTCCTGAACGGCAGGCATTCGGGTTGCCCCGCCCACCAGTAAGATCCTATGTATATCTTCAGGTTTTAACCCTGCGTCGCTAAGCGCCTGACGCGTCGGTCCCATAGTTTTTTCAATTAAATCTGCCGTCATTTCTTCAAATCTGGCCCTGGTCAAATTTATTTCGAGGTGTTTTGGGCCGCTTGCATCCGCAGTAATAAACGGCAGGCTGATGCTCGTTGCCGTAAGAGTGCTGAGCTCTACTTTGGCTTTTTCAGCGGCTTCTTTTAGTCTCTGCAGGGCCATCTTGTCTTTACTGAGGTCAATGCCGTTTTCCTTTTTGAATTCCGAGACCAACCAATCTATAATCCGCTGGTCAAAGTCATCTCCTCCCAGGCGATTATTCCCGTTGGTCGCTCTAACCTCAAAAACTCCTTCGCCTAAATCCAGAATGGAAACATCAAAGGTGCCTCCCCCGAGATCGAAGACCAGAATGGTCTGTTCCTCCCCTTTGTCAAGGCCATAAGCAAGAGCTGCAGCCGTTGGTTCATTAATTATCCTCAAAACTTCCAGCCCGGCTATTTTTCCGGCATCCTTGGTAGCCTGGCGCTGGGCGTCAGTAAAATAAGCAGGCACGGTAATAACAGCCTTTTCAACCTTTTCTCCCAGGTACGCGCCTGCGTCAGTCTTCATTTTTTGAAGAATCATGGCCGATATTTCCTGGGGAGTATAATCCTTTTCATCAATTGTTACCTTATAATCATAACCCATCTGGCGTTTGATAGAACTTATTGTGCGCTCGTGGTTGCTGACAGCCTGGCGTTTGGCCACTTGCCCGACCAGACGCTCACCGGTTTTGGAAAAGCCAACCACTGAAGGAGTGGTGCGGTTGCCTTCCGCATTAGGAATAACGACCGCCTCGCCGCCCTCCATAACCGCTACGCATGAATTAGTAGTGCCGAGGTCAATACCGATTACCTTTGCCATAATGTATATTTCACCTTCCTGAATGTTTGAATTACAAAACCTAAAAATCTAAATTTTAATAATCCTGATCATTTTGAGCGGGCAACTTTAACCATCGAAGGCCTTAACAGCTTCTCTTTAAATAAGTAGCCCTTCCGGAGTTCCTCCAAAATAACATTATCCGGGTGATTGCTGGTTTGCTCCTGCAGCACTGCTTCATGCCTTGAAGGATCAAAGATCTCACCCACTGAGGGAATTGGCGACAATCCTTGGGCCGCAAGAGTATCGACTATTTGCCGGTAGATTATTTCCACCCCTTCGAAAAGTTTATCGTGTGTTTCCCGTCCATGCGCTAAAGCAAGTTCAAAGTTGTCCAAGACAGGTAATAAAGATTCTACAAGCTGTTCTGCAGCATATTTGTAAAAATCTTCTTTTTCTCTTGCCGTCCGGCGCCGAAAATTTTCAAAGTCGGCCTGCATCCTCACCAAGCGCTGATAATAATCTTCCGCGCGGGCCGTCTGTTCAGCAAGATTTTTCCTAACCGCCTCAATTTCACTTTCTTCAAGGATTGTTCCTTCTTCTCCCTCCGGCTCCAAGGCAAGGCCATCCTGTCCGGAATTATTCCCCGAACTATTTTGATCCCGCCTTTTTTCCAGTTCTTCCACAACTTTCACCTCGCTAAATGGTTTTCGCGGTTGTATTTTTTCTCTTTTCTTTACAACATGCCTGTTTCTATGGAATCAGGCCTGTCTTCCTTTTTTTTGATTATCGTATCAATCCTTAAAATTGCTTCGGCAACTTCTTCCGCAGCCTTAAAAGCATAAGTTTTAACCAGAACAGGATCGACTACCCCGAACTGATACATATCACAGACCTGGCCGGTGTCGCAGTCTACAGCCAGGGCATCATTGCCTGTTTCCGCCTGAAGGGAAAGAACATCGCCAACCTTCTCCAGGGAGTTAAAACCCGCGTTGGAAACAATCTGGGCCAGGGGACGCTTTAAGGCATCCACTATGCACTCTATCCCGTAAGCTGTCATGCCCCGAAAACTGCTGCCTATTTTAGCAATCTCTTTGGCCAGGGATATTTCCAATGCGCCCCCGCCGGGAACCACACCGCCCCTGACCGCTGCTTGCACCGCTGCGGCGGCGTCCCTTGCTATGCGTTCACGCTCCCCGACCAATTCCCTGGTTGCGGCGCCTACTACCACAGTAGCTCTGGGATTTCCCGCCCCGTTATAAATCCAAACCTGTTCGTTCTTTTCATCATAGCAAACGCTGCCTGCGCTGCCAAGACAGCGGGTCAGCGAATCAATATCTTTGTTTAAGCCCGTACGCTTGATTATCCATGCCCCGGTGTGCTCGGCTGCTTTTATTAATTCGCTGCCGGCCACCCTTTCCACAGCAATTATCCCGGCGTCGGTGAATATTTCTTCGGCAATTTCACTTATTCCCCGGTCGGCCAGGACCAGCCCCACATTCATCTCTACTATCTTATTAATATTTTCCCGGAACTGGTTTCTTAAAATTTCATTTTGTTTAACGCCCGATTCGGTGGACCGGGCTATTTCATCCACTTCTTCCGGTTCCATCGCGTCATCTATGACCAAAATCCTCGCCTTTCCAATCTTCATTGGCATCTGGCGGTTCATTCTTCCCTTGTTGACAATCACACCCATGAAGACAACGTTTTCGGCCCTTTCATCCGCCCTGATGATATCGGGAAACCTGAAATTTTCATCAAGCAGTTTTTCCTTACCGATCAGCATCGCCGCATCTACAACCAAACCGGCAATATCCTGATAACCCCTTCCCGCGACCAGCGCAACCTGATAAACCAAAGGATCATCAAGGTTCTCTACGGGACGGGCTTTTTCTTTCATTAATTCGAGACCTTTTTTCAGGCCCAAACGCATACCTTCAATAATCCTGGTTACAGGAACCCCCCGCACAACCTGCTCGACACCTGCGCTGACCATTGCCCCTGCCATAATTGTCGCTGTGGTTGTTCCGTCACCGACTTCCTCCTGTTGAGCCCTGGCAATATTTATTAATAACCTGGCTGCAGGATGATTAGCCTCCATCTGTGTTAAGATAGTTACACCGTCGTTAGTGATTATTACATCCCCGTACTTATCCACTAACATTGTATCCAGGCCTTTCGGCCCCAATGTCCCTTCAACTGCAGAAGAAATCGAACGAATAGCGTTTGAATTAGTTACCAATGCCGCCATCCGCTCTTCCACTTCTGCTCCGCCGCTTGCCTGCTGTTTAAGGTTCAAAAACGGACCTCCTTGTCGACAAGGCCTTTGAAAATGTTTTCCAGGGCAAAGGAGAGTTTTCTGGTCATATATTCAACCACGCTGATTACTTTGGCATAATCCATCCTGGTAGGCCCCAGCACGCCAAGCGAGCCGATTGTCTGGCCTTTCACGCCATAGATGGCCATTACCATACTGCAGTCCTGCATTCCCTGATAGCTTATTTCACCGCCGATACGGACGGTGACGCCGGAAGCGGAAGGGTCAGCGGCCATCAGATTGGAAAGCAGATTTTCCTGCTCCAACAAACCCAAAAGTGTTTTTAACTTTTCCACGTTTTGAAACTCGGGCTGATTCAAAATATTAAATAAACCGCCCAAGTATATTTTATCGTCATTATCTGAAGCCAGGCTGAATCTTAATACATCCAGAACCATATCAAGCGTTCGTCTGTAGCGGGCAAGTTCAATGTAAATTTCCTTAATCAGGGTATTCTTAATACTCTCCATTGTGAAACCGGAAAGTTTTGCATTTAAAACTGCGGAAATTGCCGCCAGGTCGTTGCCTGTAATACTGCCGGGCACTTCGATCATCCTGTGCTGGACGATTCCGTTATCCATGACGGCAATCAGTATTGCCCGTTCCTTATCCATTCCGATAAGCTGTATATTCTTAAAAGAGCTGAAACCCATTTTCGGTTTCTGGACAACAGCCGTATAGCTGGTTAACTGCGAGAGCAGCTGGCCGGTAATATGTATTACCTGCCCCACATCATCAATTTTAGAGCGGTATTCACGTTGGATTAAATCCTCCTCGTTAAAAGAAAGCTCTTCCTTTTGCATAAGACAGTCGACGTAATAGCGGTAGCCCCGCTCGGTCGGAATCCGTCCTGCAGAGGTATGCGGCTGTTCAAGAAAACCCATTTCCTCTAAATCAGCCATTTCATTTCGGATTGTTGCGGGGCTGACACCCAGTCCGTATTTACGTGCAATCGTCCTGGAGCCTACCGGCTCCGCGGTTGTAATATAATCTTTAATTACGGCCTGAAGGATGCGCTTCTTTCGATTATCAAGTTCAAAACCCATCGAGGTACACCTCTCTTGTTAGCACTCCCATATATTGAGTGCTAACACAATTTAAAAATACCATTTCGCATTGCGAATGTCAAGGGTAACCAATTACAGGTAATCAATCATTGCTAAACAAATTCTACAAATACCTGATTGGAAACCGACAATCCTTTCCTGGTCAGACGGATGATTTCACCGTTATATTCAAGAAGTTTTAATTTGGCAAATTTTTCTATCTGCCGCGGGTAAACTTCCTCCAATCTTTTCCCAAACCGCAAAGCAAATTCGTTTAAGTTAATCCCTTTTATCAGGCGTAAACCTAAGATAACCGTTTCGGCCATTCTTATTCGCTGCGAAAGCGTTTCACTCTCAGCTTCCGCTGATTTTCCTCCGTTTATCCTCTGAATATATTTTTCCAGGCTTTTTTCATTGCCAAACCTGCGATTATTAAGATATGAATAAGCGGCGGGCCCCAGGCCAAGGTAAGGCAGATTGCGCCAGTAAAGCAGGTTATGACGGCATTGCCGGCCCGGCAGGGCAAAATTTGAGATCTCATAATGTTCAAAACCTGCTGCAGCAAGAACATCAATTGTCTTTTCATACATTTTCAGTCCGGTTTCCTCTTCCAGAGCGTCCAGTTCCCCGTTTTTGATCCTTTCATCAAGGGGGACGCCTTCAGACAGGTGTAAACCATAGGCGGAAATATGTTCCGGTAATAGTTCGATTACTCGCTGGAGACTTTCGATCCATTCGCCCAGAGTCTGGCCCGGAATACCAAAGATTAAATCAATGCTAATATTTTTAAAACCCGCCTGCCTGGCTGAACGGACGGCATCCTGCACATCCGAAAATGAATGTTTTCTGCCTAAAAGTTTTAACAACCGCCCCTGGCAGGCCTGTGCGCCGATACTCAACCGGTTGACACCCGCCCGGTTCAGGAATTCAAGTTTTTGCCTGCCGATAGTTCCGGGATTGGCTTCCAGGCTGATCTCGGCGCCGGGAAGAAGATCAAAGTAAAATAAGCACTTTTTTATAACAAACGAGATTTCTTCCTTTTTCAGGCATGTCGGGGTGCCCCCTCCGATATATAAACTTTCAACCTGTTTATAACTACCAGGTATCTTTTTGCCTCTCATCTTAACTTCTTTAATTATAGCCTCCAGATAGGCCCGGACTTTGTCCGGTTCCCACAGGTAGGACACAAAGTCACAATATGAACACTTTCCAAGACAAAAAGGAACATGAATATAAATGCCTAAAGCCATTGGAAACACTCCCGGATAATTAAAGTCTATAGCTTTTCCGGACTGGACAGCTCCTGCCCTAAAAAGATTATACCAATATTTTATCATTCCTTGTAGGGGATACATAAACACTATCAGGCACGGAAGAAATTTTGCATAAGCTTACCCGTGCTGGTTATATTCCCTGAAACTTTTATATATATATATTATTGTCAATGAATACCAAATTAGGCGCGGGCTGTTGATTAAGAATCTTACAATGTATAAATGTAAAGTTGACATCGGGGCAAATAGGGGGGATGCCTCAGGCAACCTTTTAAGTACCCTATACAAAATTCAAAAAAGGAGGGAAGCAAAGCTATGGAAAAGCAGGATATTTTTCGCGATATCGCGGAACGCACCGGCGGAGATATTTATTTAGGCGTAAGCGGCGGTGTGCGCACCGGCAAATCAACTTTTGTCAAAAGGTTTATGGAATTATTGGTAATTCCTAATATAAAGGACCAATACGATCGGGAGAGGGCAAAAGATGAATTGCCTCAAAGCAGCGCCGGCAGGACCATTATGACCACTGAACCAAAATTTGTTCCTGATGAGGCAGTGGAAATCACTATCGCGCCGGGTATTCAAGTAAAGATACGCATGGTTGACTGCGTTGGCTACCGTGTTGAAGGAGCGCTTGGTTATGAAGAGAAAGAGGAGCCGCGCATGGTTTCGACTCCATGGATTGAGGAGCCGATTCCCTTTCAGGAAGCCGCAGAAATTGGAACCCGAAAGGTTATTTCAGAACATTCGACTATAGGTATCGTGATTACAACTGACGGAACAATTACGGACATCCCGCGGGAAAACTATGTGGACGCGGAAGAAAGAGTAATTTCAGAACTCAAGGATATTAACCGCCCCTTTCTGGTGCTTCTAAACAGTGTACAGCCGGAAGCGCCGGAAACAGTTGAACTTTCAGAAGAACTGAGCAATAAATATGACCTGCCTGTGATTCCCGTAGACTGCTTACAGATGACACAGCAGGACGTCTTATACATCCTTGAAAAAATACTTATGGAATTTCCGGTTAATGAGGTTAATATTTCTTTGCCCCAATGGGTTGAAGAACTTGATTCCCAGCATTGGCTGCGCCGCAGCTTTGAAGATTCCGTACATCAGGCAATTCAGGATGTAAGGCGCCTGCGTGATGTAAATGGGGCAGTGGAGCATCTTGCCGGTTATGATTTTATCGAGCAGGTCAAGTTAAACAGGATGGACATGGGTACAGGCGTCGCCGCTGTTATCATAACTTCACCCGCCGAACTTTTTTACCGCGTTTTAAGTGAAGAAACAGGATTAAAGGTAGAGGGTGAACATGATTTGCTGCACCTGCTTAAAGAACTTGTAATATCCAAACATGAGTTTGACAAAGTAGCGGACGCGCTGCGGGAGGTCTATGAAATGGGCTACGGCATGGTGCTGCCGAGCCTGTCGGATATGACTCTGGATGAACCACAGCTTATCCGTCAGGGAAGCCGGTTTGGCGTCAAGCTAAAGGCCAGTGCGCCGTCGGTTCATATGATCAGGGCAGACATAACCGCTGAGATAACCCCAATCATAGGAACTGAAAGGCAATGTGAAGAACTGGTGCGCTATATGCTCTCCGAGTTCGAAGAAAGCCCCAAGAAAATCTGGGAGTCTGAAATATTCGGCAAATCTGTACATGAACTGGTCAGGGAAGGCATTCAAAATAAGCTCCAGCGCATGCCGGAAAACGCCCAGGTGAAATTGCAGGATACCGTACAAAGAATCGTCAATGAGGGAAGCGGAGGATTAATCTGTATAATCATCTGAAAGCCGGTCACAGACCGGCTTTTTTTTTAAAAATTATTGCTTATTTTAAAGTGCGGAGATAAAATAACACCATATTCTTTCATTTATAGCAATTTTGGAGGCGGTAATTTTGGAAAACACGATTAAGGTTGGCCTTCTTGGGCTGGGTACCGTAGGAAAAGGTGTTTACCGTCTTCTTACCGGAAATTCCGAAAATATCAGCCAAAAGATCTGTACAGATTTGGAAATAGCCGGCATTCTGGTGCGCGACCTTGCAAAACCAAGGGAAATACCGGTTAATCAGGAACTCTTAACTGACCGTTTTAACGATCTGATTGACAATCCCGGTATAGATATAATCGTTGAAGTAATGGGCGGTATCCACCCCGCTTTAGAATATGTTACACAAGCTTTAAGAAAAAGAAAATGCGTGGTCACCGCCAACAAAAACCTGATTGCCCTTCATGGAAAAGAATTGTTTGAAGCCGCCCGGGAAAATCAGGTCGATCTGCTTTTTGAAGGAAGCGCCGGAGGCGGGATACCGATTATCAGGCCTTTAAAACAATGCCTTGCCGCAAACCGCCTTCAGAAGATAATGGGCATTATCAATGGCACAACTAACTATATTTTGACTAAAATGGCGCTGGAAGGTAAAAGCCTTTCCCTTGCTTTAAGCGAAGCCCAGGCTAAAGGTTATGCGGAATCGGATCCCGCCTCTGACATTGAGGGGTTGGACGCCGCCTATAAACTTTCCATTTTGGCCTCCATTGCCTTTAACAGCAGGGTAAAACTCGAAGATATTCATATAGAAGGAATTAATAACATTAACGAACGTGATATTATATACGCGAAAGAACTCGGTTACATCATCAAGCTGCTGGGCATCGCCAAAGACACGGATGAAGGAATTGAGGCAAGGGTACATCCCACTTTTATCCCGGCAGGGCATCCTCTTTCAGCGGTCAATGATGTTTTTAACGCTATCTTTGTACAGGGAGACGCAATAGGCGAAACCATGTTCTACGGAAGAGGAGCGGGTGAAATGCCTACCGCCAGCGCCGTCGTAGCAGATGTGATGGACGCAGCCCGGAACCTTTTAAACGGCGTGGCAGGATCTGTCGGATGTACATGCTATGAACAAAAATCAGTTTTGCCAATCGGCTTTGTAGAGAGTAAATATTATTTGCGCATGCAGGTGGCGGACCGGCCCGGTGTCCTTGCCTCCATAGCATATGCGTTTGGAGATAAAGGAGTCAGCCTTGCCTCAGTCATTCAAAAAAATACAGACGGCAAATTGGCCGAGCTTGTTATGATTACTCACCAGGTTAAGGAACAAAACCTGCGGGACGCTTTAACAATTATTGAAAATTTATCCGCAGTAGACGAAATAAGCAATGTAATTCGTGTGGAGGGAGAAAATATTTAAATGGACTGGCCAGGAGTTATTGAAAGCTACCGCGATTTCTTGCCCGTAACAGAAAAAACACCGATAATCACTTTAAATGAAGGTAACACGCCTCTTATTAAGGCCCGCAAGCTGGATTCTTTGGCCGGCGCTAAAGTTTATTTTAAATTTGAGGGATTAAACCCAACCGGCTCCTTTAAGGACAGAGGCATGGTAATGGCAGTTGCCAAAGCAATTGAGGAAGGATCGCGTACTGTAATCTGCGCTTCAACAGGAAACACTTCCGCATCCGCCGCGGCTTACGCCGCCCGTGCCGGCCTGCGCTGTGTCGTGCTGATTCCGGAAGGGAAAATTGCGGCCGGGAAACTGGCCCAGGCCTTGATTTACGGGGCAAAAGTAGTCGCTGTCGACGGGAATTTCGATCAGGCTTTACAGATAGTCCGGGATATTACCGACAGGCATCCTATTACGTTAGTCAATTCTGTAAACCCATATCGTATTGAGGGCCAGAAAACAGCGGCTTTTGAAGTCTGCGACAGACTAAGACAGGCGCCCGATTACCTGGCCATTCCAGTAGGCAATGCCGGTAATATAACAGCATATTGGAAAGGTTTTTGCGAGTACGCCGGCTGTGGAAAAGTAAATTCCAAACCCAAAATGATTGGTTTTGAAGCTGAAGGCGCCGCCGCGATAGTTAAAGGAAGAGCAATTGAAAAACCGGAAACTATTGCAACAGCAATTAGAATCGGCAATCCCGCCAGCTGGCGGGGGGCTGTTGACGCGGCGACTAATTCAGGCGGCTTGATTGATTTCGTCACTGATGAGGAAATCCTCCATGCATATAAGTTGCTTGCGGGAATGGAAGGGTTGTTTGTGGAACCAGCCTCAGCAGCTTCCGTAGCCGGAGTTCTCAAGTTGGCTGCCGGAAACTTCTTTCAGCCGGACAATAAAATCGTCTGCGTTCTCACCGGCCATGGATTAAAAGACCCTGATACAGCAATTAACAGCATTTCCAATCAGCCGCTTCAAGTTCCTGCAGAAATAAATGCTGTTGAAAAAATCATCCTGGAGGAATAAAGTGATTCGAGTACAGGTTCCGGCCACCACGGCCAACCTGGGTCCTGGTTTTGACTGCCTGGGAATGGCCTTGAAGCTGTATAATATTGTTGAGATGCAGAGGATCAACTCCGGCCTTCATATAGAAGTACACGGAGAAGGAAGCCGGGATATCGCCCGCAACGAAAAGAATATTGTATACCAAGCCGCGATGCTGCTTTTTGAACAGGCGGGAAAAAGACCGGAAGGACTAAAGATAAGACTGACCAACAATATCCCGATAGCACGGGGCTTAGGAAGCAGCGCTGCGGCAATTATAGGCGGTCTTATCGCGGCAAACACTTTGGTTAGCGGAAATCTTTCCCAGAAAGAAATTCTTGCCCTGGCCACAACTCTGGAAGGCCATTCCGACAACGTTGCTCCCGCCTTGCTGGGCGGTATTGTTGTTTCAGTACCCGTAGAGGGTGATATCAAGTATATGAAAATTAACCCACCGCCTGGTTTAAAGGTAATCATGGCTATACCGGATTTTTTTGTAATGACGAAAAGAGCCAGGGAAATACTTCCCCAGCAGGTAAGCCTGCAGGATACCGTCTTTAACCTGGGCCGGCTGGCCTTGCTTATAGCAGCGTTATCTCAGAGCGACTTCAACATGCTTTCAACTGCAATGGAGGATCGTATACACCAGCCATATCGTTCCAACTTGGTTCCCGGCCTGAAAAAAGTTCTTGCCGCGGCAAAGCTTGCCGGCGCCAGGGGAGTATGCATAAGTGGAGCGGGCCCAAGCCTGTTAGCCCTTTCTGACAACAATTTTGAATCAATTGCCCAGGCAATGAAAGACACATTCAAACAAAACGGGGTTCACGCCCGTTCTTTAATACTTGAACCAGGACCAATCGGCGCAACAACCCTTGAATTAAAATAAATAATCTAAAGGGACATCAAGAAGGAACCCTTCCCAATTGGGAAGGGTTCCTATATGTTAGGTTTCGTAATGATCTATATAGATCATTACTTACCCTGATATTATGATTTGCATTGACAACAAATAATATACATGATTTTATATTGGTATTAATTACCACTTGGATCGACAAAAGGCACAAGTGTATAATTATAGAGTTTATAAGTTTAAAAAAACAAATAAGCCGAATTCCGTAAATAAGGATACGGGGGAAATATAAAAAATCGGGGTGAATCCTGATCCGCTAAAGGAGGTGTACGGCGTTTCAAGGTAGGGAACCCTCTTCCCGAACCCGTCAGCTAACCCCGGAGGCTAAAAGGAGGGCGCATGAATTTACGCCAATTATTCTTTTCGGGCGTTGCAGCGGCAGTTTTATTTCTTTCCTTCCCCGGAATCTCTTCAGCGGCTATTCATACAGTTAACCAGGGAGAAACACTTTATTCGATAAGCCAACAATATGGACCTTCCGTAGAAAACATCATGTCATCCAATAATTTAAGCAGCGACTTTATCTATCCTGGAGAGCGCTTGTATATTCCGGACCAAAATCAGTGGAAAACCGGCGCTGCAACGTATTATGTTCTTCCCGGCGATACACTTTACCAAATCGGTTTAAAATTTAGGGTAAGCTATTCACAAATCATGTCGTACAACGGTCTGTCTTCCGAGTATATATATGCGGGACAAACTCTGTACATACCAGGTTCGCAGCAAACCGGCGCCCCGCAGGTCAGCAGGTCAGGTTTATATGAAGGAAAGGTTTCTTATACGAGATCAGATTTTGACCTCTTAGCGCGTCTGATCACTGCTGAGGCTGACTCCGAGTCCTATGTGACCAAAGTTGCCGTCGGGGCCGTGGTGTTAAACCGGATTCTAAGCGGCTGCTTTCCTGCAAACATACCGAATGTGATCTACCAGGTTGACGAAGGAGGGGCTTACCAGTTCGAACCTGTTTTAAACGGTTGGATAAATGTAGATCCCAGCTACGACTCCTTGTTAGCGGCCCAGGATGCGTTAAACGGAAATGATCCGACAGGGGGCGCGCTTTACTTTTTTGAGTCCTGGGTACCCAACAGTTTTCTGCAGGCACGGCCTGTAAGTGTAGAACTGGACAGCTTTACCTTTACTTATTAGCTTTAAAAACCCTTTTAAATCTGAGGAATTTTTGAGGGGGAAAAGGTTACGGAAAGAAACAAGCACCCACCTTTTACGCATGGGGTGCTTGTAGACTTTTTAAGACGGGTATTATGCTCTTAGGATCTTTAATTGCAGATTTAGCGAGGCCGATTAATATTTTTTCTTTAACATAAATTGACTCGCCATCCCTGAATGAAATAAAGTACTTGTTTGTGCCCGGCACAGGAAGGGTTTTGACTCCTTCCCCTTTTAGGTAGCTGAAGGCTTCATAAAAGTTCATCAACTCTCACCTCCTTCTTTTTTATTGTAACTTTATGTTACATTATTTAAGAAATTAAAAAAACTCAAATCACTTTAACGGACAAAAATAGCGGTTTAATGGTACTTTCTTTATGTCGAAATTTTCACAAATGATATATTTGTCCGAACTATTTTCTAGATTCGCCTCTGTTCCATATATATGACGGTATCGATTACCCTGTTTGAATAGCCCCATTCGTTGTCATACCAGGACAATACTTTTACCATGGAGCCGTCTACAACGTTTGTTGACAGAGCATCAATAATTGAAGAAAAGGGTTTACCGTTAAAATCACGGGATACTAGCGGAAGATCACAATAACTAAGTATATTTTTAAGTTCCCCTTCTGCAGCCCGTTTAAGCGCGGCGTTAACTTCTTCCTTGCCGACAGGCCTGCTCAGGTCAGCCACAAGGTCAATTACGGAAACATTTGGAGTGGGGACGCGCATGGACATTCCGTCTACTTTTCCCGCAAGCTCCGGAAATACCTTCGCGACTGCCTTTGCCGCGCCTGTTGTAGTGGGTATAATCGACATCATGGCAGCCCTTGCCCTTCGTAAATCTTTATGAGGAAGATCAAGAAGCTGCTGATCATTTGTCAGGGAGTGTACGGTGGTCACAAAACCCCGCACGACGCCGAATTCATTATGCAGCACCTTGATTACGGGAGCCAGACAATTGGTCGTGCAGGAAGCGCAGGAAATAACGTTATGTTTGGCCGGGTCATATTTTTCCTGATTAACCCCCATTACGACAGTTATATCCTCATTCCTGGCAGGAGCTGTAATTAATACTTTTTTCGCCCCCTGCCCCACATGGATACTGGCCGACTTTCCGTCCGCAAAAAGGCCGGTTGACTCAATGACAACATCCACCCCTTTTTCCCGCCACGGCAATCGACGCAGTTCTTTTTCCGAAATAACCGTAATTTTCTTATCCTGAACGCGAATTGAGCTATCCTCCGCCGCCACATCGTAACCAAGCTCACCGTGTATGGAATCATATTTCAACAGATGCGCCAGCGTGGCAGCGTCAGTTAAATCATTAACAGCGACTATTTCCAGTTCCGGACGGTTCATTGCAGCGCGAAAAATACTGCGTCCTATCCTGCCAAACCCGTTTATTCCTATTTTTACGGTCATTGATACTCCTCCTTATTATAAATTTGTCAGCAGTTTTTTATTTTTCCCTCTTTCCCGCCGCAGTAATCTTTTCTTTTTATTGTAATATTTATTGGGAAACTTTACTAGTCTGCTTTGCCTTGCTTATTGAAGTTTGAAAATAAATATATTTTCTTTTAAACAATTTTCGATAGATAGATTAATATTTTGCAACCACTAAGACTAAAACCTCGATTAGAGGGTTTTTTCTTGCCTGGACAAATTATCCACCGTACCATAAAATATCTACTGGGGGGTAGTATCAATGATCGCTGGGGGCAGGAAAACTTTAAAAAAATATCGGGGCGGTAATATTACTGCGACATTTGGCGCCGACTTAATGCTGCAGGGTATAACCAGTATACCTAATTTGCTTCTGAAATATTACACCAGTATGGGCATAACTGATGAAGAGATGATGCTGATTCTACAGATTCTACGCTTGCGCACGGAGGAAAGAATTCTTTACCCCGCCCCCGAACTCCTGGCTGAATACCTTGGCGGTGAAATCTCCCGTGTAGAACGTAATCTGACCAGCCTGCTGGAAAAGGAAATTCTTACTGTTACCCAGTACTATGATGAATCCCAAAGCTGCATTTTAAGCGGGTATGATTTTGAACCGCTGTATGAAAAGCTTTCCGAAGTATGGGCCTGTATGAAGGTAAAAGAAATAGAAAAAACCCGCCTTTTACTGGAAGAACAATCTAATGTCAAACAGGTATCAAACGAAAACTTTGCTAACCTCGCGAGGAATTTTGAACAGGAATTCGGAAGGCCTTTATCACCCATGGAAGCTGAACAGATTAAGCACTGGCTTGAGGAAGTTGACTATCACATTGTTCTTAATGCTTTGCGCAGGGCGGTTTTATTGGGAAAACACAATTTTAAATATATAGATACAATTCTTTTGCAATGGAGCAAGAATAATCTTCGAACGATTGAAGCAATTGAGGAATACGAACGGCGATTTCAGAACAAACGCGCCAGAAATCCCCTTCCTCCCGCTAGAAACGGTAATAAAAAAGGGGATACAGACGAACAAAAAAAAGCAATCATTAAAACCCTATATATGAATTAGCCCATACTCTTTACTCTACACAGGCGTGAAAAGGAGCAGAGTATTTGGAATTTTGTAAGCTTTGTCATGATCGGGGCGTAATAATCAGCAACGACATTGCTGTACCATGCAGTTGCGGCCCCCAAAGGGCCTTAGCAAGGCGCCTTAAAGAATCAGGCCTGCCAAAATTTTTATACACCTGCACTTTTGGAAATTTCGATTTCAGTTACTACCAAAAAAGAGAGTCAACTGAAGGTATTAATTATTTTGATACTGCCAGGCGAACTTACCAGGCCGCTTTGGATTTCGTCGCTGAATTTAAAAAAAACAGCAACTGCGACGGATTGCTTATTTCCGGTCCGGTCGGAAGCGGAAAAACTTTTTTGGCCTGCTGTATTGCTAATGCTTTACTTGCGGAAGGCTTATTAGTTCTTTTCGTAATCGTGCCCGATCTCCTTGATCGACTCCGGGCCGCCTATACCCCAAATTCCGGATCTAACCTCATAGAACAAGACCTTCTGGAAACTGCCAGACAGGTCCCTCTCCTAATCCTGGATGACCTTGGTTCACACAACTATACAGAATGGGTCCGCAATAAGCTTTACTCAATTCTTAATCACCGTCTGAACTATTGCCTGCCTACAATAATCACCACCAATATCAATCTTGAAGACCTTGATGAGTTTCTGGGCGAAAGGACAACTTCCCGTATCTACCAAATGTGCCGCCCGTACAGGCTGATGGTCAGCGTTGATATCAGGGTTGCCCAGCGCAAAAAGAATCAAAAATAATCAAGATCAAGTAGAAGAGGGCGTTAACCCCCGACCAATCACATCACCGTACGAACCGTTCGGTATACGTTGATTCATGTTGTGAAACGAAGATAATCATACCTTTCGGTTAAACTCTCTAGCCCTTGTTCTCGCCAGAAGGCGAGGCCGAGGGCTTTATTTTCCTGCGGAGTTTTGGACAGACGCCAGTTAATACATGCGGACAGTTTTTGCGTATTTGCATTTTTTTCGCTTTTTAACTTTTGTGAAAACATTTTTTTAATAAAAAGAAGGAGTTTTGGGAAACAGTGTCGAAAAACTTGATCGCTTGCATAAAGTTGGTAGTAAGAAATATCCATTTCGGAGGAGCTAGATGGAACGTTTTAATAACGCAACAGCTTGTGGCAAGAAGTTATTTCTCAAATTTATTACTACTGTCTTGATGGTAATTTTTTTAATCATCTCGTTTACCCTAACCGCAGGCGCCGCAACATACGTGGTAAAAAAAGGGGACTCTCTGGATTGGATCAGTCGTCACTACAGCGTTTCAGTTAAAAATATAAAGCACGCCAACGGTTTAGTAAACGACCTCATTTATCCCGGACAAAAGCTGCTTATTCCTACAGGAACTAATACTACCGGCAATAAAAACTACAGGCCTGCCGCAACCCAAGCGCAACAGCAAAACCTTTCTTCCCGCGGTTCAACAAATGAAAACGAAAAAACATATGTTGTAAAAAAAGGGGACTCTCTGGATTGGATCAGTCGTCACTACAGCGTTTCAGTTAAAAATATAAAGCACGCCAACGGTTTAGTAAACGACCTCATTTATCCCGGACAAAAGCTGCTTATTCCTACAGGAACTAATACTACCGGCAATAAAAACTACAGGCCTGCCGCAACCCAAGCGCAACAGCAAAACCTTTCTTCCCGCGGTTCAACAAATGAACCGGGAGACAATATTCTTTCAATAGCAAACTCCCTGCTGGGAAGCCCTTATTCTTATGGAAGCGCCGGGCCATATTCATTCGATTGTTCAGGATTTACATCTTATGTTTTTAATAAAGTCGCGATAAGCCTGCCGCATAACGCCGCAGCCCAGGCCTCTTTGGGGACGCATGTTGATAAAACAGATTTGCAGCCGCTAGACCTGGTATTCTTCGGCTACTACGGCAGCCAGAGTATAAACCATGTTGGTATTTATGTTGGAGAAGGCAAGTTCATCCATGCCTCAACAGATGATGGTGTAAGATATAATTCGCTTAAAGACGCCTACTATTCGTCTAATTACCGCGGCGCAAGACGAATCCTCTAAACATTTTGTTAACCTAAATTGCTTTCCAGCTCATTCCTGCGGTCCCTGCGCATTAAATTGAATACTGCCTCACGCGGCGGAAGGTTATTATACAAAACAAGATAGATTTGTTCAGTAATCGGCATTTCCACCCCGTGCAGCTCTGCCAGACTGCGGGCGGCGCTTGTTGTGCGCACTCCCTCCACTACCATGTTTACAATAGCAAGGGCCTCCTGAAGCGACTTCCCCTTCCCAATTTCTATGCCTGCCCTACGGTTACGGCTGTGCCTGCTTGTACAGGTAACGATCAGGTCGCCCACACCGGCAAGCCCTGCAAAGGTCGAAGGATTTGCTCCCATGGCCACTCCGAGCCGTGTAATTTCAGCCAACCCCCTGGTCATCAGGGCTGCGGTTGTGTTATCGCCAAAACCCAAACCTTCTGAGATACCTGTACCCAGGGCTATAATATTCTTCAGCGCTCCTCCCAGTTCAACCCCTTTTACGTCGGGACTGGAATAAACCCTGAAGTTTTCCGTCATAAAAACATCCTGGACCGCTGCGGCAGATTCTTCAGAGTATCCCGCACAAACAACCGCCGTGGGAATACCCCTGCTCACCTCCTCGGCGTGGCTGGGCCCGGACAGAACTACATATTCCAATTTCTTTGATCCGGCTTCCTGGTAGAAAACTTCGGATAACCGCAGCAAAGTATCTAACTCAAACCCTTTGGCGCCGTTTATAATAACCGATCCAGCCGTCAGATGAGGTAAAGCTTCCCGCAAAACGCTCCGAAAAGCAAAAGAAGGCACGCTAAAAACAATGTAACCCGCCCCTGCAAGGACTTCCTTCATATCGGCTGTAAATTTAAGCGCCTCTGAAAGAATAACCCCGGGAAGATAACGCTGATTTTCCCGATAATGGTTAATTTCTTCAGCCAATTGGACTCTCCTTGACCAAACATTTACACGCAGTCCCTTGTTTGCCAAGAGGACCGCCAGGGCTGTAGCCCAACTTCCCGCGCCCAGCACGGCGACTTTTCTTTCCATAAAAAAATACCTTTCGTTAACTCATCTATTTTATCCCGGACGATTACCGCCCTATTTTTATCTCTGTGCCCGAAAGCAGCCTTTTTATGTTGGGCAGGTGCTTAAAAATTGCTATCCCTGCAACAATAACCGAAAAAAGCACCTTCTCCCAAGGGCGCGAAAAGATCAGCATAAAAACAGGCAGCGAAATCATTGCTAAAATTGATCCGAGCGAGATAAACCTGAACAAAGCAACTATAACCAGCCAGACCAACGCCGCCAGGCCAGTGACCAAAGGGTCAAGAGCCAGGAAAACGCCAAGTGTTGTGGCAACTATTTTCCCACCCTTAAAACGCAGAAAAACAGGCCAGGAATGTCCTGCCAGGGCTGCCATTGCTGTAAGAAGCTGAACGTCTCCTCCAGCGAACAAACAGCCCAGCAACACGCAGACGACTCCTTTAAGGACATCCAGAACAAGAACCAGCAGGCCCGCTAACAGCCCTATATTGCGCCAAACGTTTGTTGCTCCTATATTTCCGCTGCCCTGTTTCCTGATGTCAACCCCTTTTGCACGGGCAAGCAAAAATCCGAAAGGAATCGAGCCAATCAGATAACTGATCACTACTAACAAAGCTATTTTCAATTTGGCTCCCCTTTTCTGGAACGTTTTCTTAAAATAAAACGTATTGGTGTCCCCTTAAAACCATAAGCCTGACGCAGTTGGTTATCCAGGTAGCGCAGGTAGGAAAAATGCATTAATTCAGGCACGTTTGTAAAAAGCACGAAGGTCGGCGGTTTTATCGCCCCTTGAGTTGCGTAATAGATAGTTACTTTTTTTGATTTTCTTGTCGGCGGCGGATTTCTAAGCTGTATATCTTCCAGTAATGAGTTCAGGTCACCAGTACCGATTCTGCGGTTGTATTCAAGCCAGACGGTGTCTATTGTCCCTAACAGTTGGTGGATTCTTTTTTTGCCGAGCGCCGAAACCAGGGCTATGGGCGCATAATCCAGGAAATTAAGTTCTTGCCGTACCTTTTTTCTGTACAACTCACCTGTATGTTCGTCTTTTTCGATTAGATCCCACTTATTAACGACCAGTATGCTGGCTTTACCCCTTTCGTGGACGAAGCCGGCGATCCGCTTATCCTGTTCGGTTACGCCGGATTGGGCATCGATCATGATTAAGGAAATATCGCAGCGTTCGATTGATTTTAAGGCTCTGATTACGCTGTACTTCTCGACGCTTTCCCTGATCTGGCTTTTGCGCCTTATCCCCGCAGTGTCCACCAGCAAATAGTTCTTTCCGTCCCGCCGGTACCATGTATCTATTGCATCCCGGGTTGTTCCCGGAACATCACTGACGATTACACGCTCGCTGCCAAGAATGCTGTTTACCAATGATGATTTCCCTACGTTAGGCCTGCCCACAACAGCAACTTTGACTATATCTTCCGGAAGCGCCTCATTTTTAGAAACGGGCAGAATTTGTAAAAGCTTATCCAGCAGATCACCCGTGTTTAAGCCCTGGGCTGCTGAACAAGGTATAGGTTCACCCAACCCAAGCCTAAAAAAATCATAATAGTTGACAGCGCCATCAAACTTTTCCACCTTATTCGCAACCAGCAAAACCGGTGTCCCCGCCCGGCGGAGATTGACAGCTATTTCTTCGTCTACCACCGTCAGGCCTGAACGAGCATCAACGAGAAAAAGAAGCGCATCAGCCTCACTTATGGCAATCTCCACCTGCTGGCGCACTTGACCGTACATTTCATCTGTTTCCTGGTAATCAAGGCCGCCAGTATCTACCAGAATAAACGTTCGCCCGTTCCATTCAACTGTTTTATACAGCCGATCCCTGGTTATCCCCGGATTCTCTTCAACTATTGCCACCCGCCCCCCTGTGAGGCGGTTAAACAAGGTAGATTTGCCCACATTAGGGCGGCCTACTATCGCTACAACCGGTTCAGGCATGGTATCCCCTTTTCGTAATTACATTTTTCTGATTAGAAAAAATAGCCTCAACAATCCCGCGCGGACCATCCGCCACAACAACTTTTGCTTTCAGCTTTCCGGCCAAATCGTTCACCCGGCTTCCATCCAGGAAAACGGGTTCATCCTTTTTTAACATGATGGAAGGTATCACCACCATATCTCCGAGTTCTGCGCCTGTCAATGTACTGTATACATCAGCCGGGGTCAGCAAACCGGCTGCTGTTACCTTTTCCCCAAAAAAGCTATTTTCAATTACACTTAAACTCACCTTTAAATTTTTGACCCTGTTTAGCTTTTCTATAACCGGAATTAATAACTTTCGGCCCGCTCCTCCTGTGACAATTGTCGCTTTTTCCGGAACAGACAGTTCTTCCGGCAACTTTTTAGAGGTTTTTGCCCATTCATCTATGAAAAGCCTGGCCAATCCGACACCGTTTTCTGCCTGCGGAAAGCCTCCATATTTTAAAGCTCCGGGAAATTCGAGACCTGCAGCAAGATAAAATTCATCCCCAGCAAAAACAAACGGATACCCGCCCTGCTTTAAACACCGTTTTTGCGATTTTTCAACCAAGGCCAGCACGTCCCGTGCTTTTTCACGGGTAAACCCCTGCAGCGGAAAAAGGCCATCCCTATAGCGGGTCAAGCCTACGGGAACAACGGCCAGTGAATTGACTGCAGGCCACAAGCTGTATAAATCTTCGATGGTTTTTTGCAATTCCTGACCGTCATTGATTTCCGGGCAAACTACAGCCTGGGTTTGCATCCGGATTCCGCCTTGGGCCAGAAAAGCCAACTGATCCATAATTTTTTCCGAGCGGCGATTGTTTAACATTTTATTACGCAAACCGGCGTTGGTTGTGTGTACTGATATATAAAGCGGGCTGAGCCTTAATTTTACAATGCGCTCAAGATCTCTTTTGTTTAAGTTTGTCAGTGTGATAAAATTTCCGTGAAGAAATGAAAGCCGGTAATCATCATCGTTGAAATAAAGTGTTTTTCGCATTCCTCTGGGCATCTGAGCCAGAAAGCAGAAGATACAGTTGTTCCGGCAGCGCTTTATCCTGCCCAGTCCTTCCTGCTTAAAGCAGATGCCCAAATCTTCTTCGTAATCTTTTTCAATGTCTAATAGCCATTCTTCACCGCTTTTCTTTTTTAAAAGAACGGATATTATTTCAGCACAGGTAAGAAATCTGTAGTCCAAGATATCCCTGACGGATTCGTTATTAATTAACTTTAACCTGTCCCCCGGTTCGACCCCCAACTGATCGGCGATTGTCCCCGGGATAACTTCTTCGATGATCATCCTTATATCCTTTGCATAAGCTCTCAAAAGACATTAAAAAACGGGCTTTAACAAGCCCATTATCCAACAAGCATAAAAAACAGTCAAGTTTATCAGCCGTAAAAGGATTTAAAAAGCATTCCGCCCGTGCGGATAGATCTGTAATGATTAATGCGCAAATCATAAATAATGCGTAAATTATAAACCATCTGGAACATTATTCCCTAAAGATTATAATGCCCTGAAATATTCCGGTTTAAGCAAAGAGGGATCTTTCTTCGCCAGTATGCTCTCCAAATCTTTAATTATTTTATTCTTTTCTTCGGGAAGACGGACCCGGACCGGCAGATAGTTGGACGCATGCATGGAAGTAAAGAAACAGTTGGTGAAATTGGCGTTTTCAATTATCATTTTCAACTCCTCAAGGGATTCGAACGGCGTGATAGCGTGAAAATCACCCCTTTTGATTTCTTCTTCCATCGGTGTGCCAGGCACTACAATCAAGGTAAGCGCAGCAGCAAATTCCGGATCTATATCGCTTAATATCCTCGCGCAGGAAAAAGCATGTTTCCTGCTATTTTCTACGCCGCCGAGGCCCAAAATGACTGTGGCTGAAAGACCTATTCCCGCTTCTTTAGTTTTATGGGCGGCTTCCGCCATTTCTACACAGGTTGCCCTTTTGCGCACTTTTTTTAATATCTCATCATCGCCGCTTTCAACACCCATGTAGAGAAAACTCAGCTTCAAGTCCTTGAGCTGTTTTAGTTCTTTAACTTCCCTGCGCAGAATGTCCTTAGCCGTAGCATAAGCGCTTATTCTTTCCAAATTGGGAAACTTTTCGTTTAAATGCTCCAGAACCCTTTTTAATTTTGGGAACGGATAAACCAATGCGTCGCCGTCCTGCAAAAAGACCCGTTTTCCATCCCAATTCCGGCCTACCGCATAAACGATGTATGGTATAGTTTGTACGGTAATACCATGCTTTTTATACAGGGCAAGCGCATCAATTTCCTGCATTGCCTCACCCGGATCCCTTAGCCTCAAGGTAGATCCGTAATAGTTGCAAAAAGTACAGGTGTTGTTTGAACAACCGCTGGTCAAGGGCAGGAAATAGCTTTTCCATTCACTGGGAGGACGGATAATATCAGGTCTGAGAAAAGCCATCAGTAGATACACCTCGTAATATTTGTTAAAATACCAGCTATCTTTTCAAAAAAGATAACAACTTAATTGTAAAATATGCTTATTTAAATATTTGGTGACGATTGTCCTATATTTGGCTATTGTATACAGTATAATGTTACTACTCAGGTTGTTTAGGCTATAGGCTGTAGGCTGTTAGTCACGCATTGACCGAATCAAGGCGCTTAGAACCTTCTCGGTCTCCGCCATTTTCGAGTCGCATTCGGGAACATCCAACTCATTTGTATAACCCAAGCGGCTGGCCAAGCCGAACTTCTATAGGCTATAGCCTATAGCCTACAGCCTAACAGCCTGTCAAGAAAGCGAAGGTATTCCGCC
>DFZT01000024.1:0-28449 GCA_002382755.1 Firmicutes bacterium UBA4049
AGTGGCTTAAATCAAGCACTTTCAGGCAAACAAAAAACCACCTGCTGACAAAATTCCTTTTATCAATAGATGGTATTAGATTTGGTGGAGGCGGGGGGAGTTGAACCCGCCGTCCGAAAGAACAGTTACAGAAGCTTCTCCGAGCGCAGGCTGCGCTTTATGTTTTGCTCCTGGGGCGCCCGCAGCCGGGCTCCTTCGGCGCTATCTCGATGTATCTTGTTTAAATTCTCCGAGAATTGAACTTAAACCAGCCCGTTTTAATGACCCCCTTGCCCGGGCCACGGGCCCGGCACGGGTAGGAGGTTAACTGCAATTAAGCAGCTAAAGCGTATTCGTTATTGGCAATTATAGTTTTTCCACCGTTTTTACGGGCTGATGGAACCCCGGCTCGCTTCTTCTGTCCCCATTTCCCCCGTCGAACCCATTTCGCCCCCATAATAATTACATTCTATAATTCCTATCTTTTAAAGTGCGCTCCATTTCCCTCTTGGCATCTCTTTTAGCGATATCCTCCCGCTTATCGTAGGTTTTCTTGCCCCTCGCCACGGCAAGCTCCACCTTGACGCGCCCCCGCTCGTTGAAATAAATCCTCAGCGGGATGATGGTCAGGCCTTTCTCACGGGTGTATCCCAAAAGACGCATAATCTCACTTTTATGCGCCAAAAGTTTTCTCGTTCGTCTTGGTTCATGATTGAAACGGTTCCCTTTTTCAAAAGGGCTTATATGTAAATTATACAAGAAAAGCTCGGCGTTTTCAACCACGGCATAGCTGTCCGTCATGCTTACCTGGCCCGCGCGCATTGACTTGACCTCCGTGCCGGTCAGCACAATACCGGTTTCAAAAGTGTCAAGCAGGTGGTATTCATGGCGGGCTTTTCTATTCACCGAAACTATCTTTTCATTCATAAACTAATTATAGCAGAATTTTACACTTAATCAATGCGCCCTGTACCGGCAGGAATACGACCGTACAGGTTGAACTACTCTTTAAGAATTAATAAAGGGGTGGTCGAATCATGCTTATTCTTTCCCGAAAAGAAGTTGAGCGTCTGATTGAACTTGATAAATTGCCTGCAATTATTGAAGAAGCTTTCTATGCATATGCCATAGGCGAAGCCTCCATGCCTCCCAAAATTTACCTGGACATCCCCCAGCATAATGGTGATTTCAGGGCAATGCCTGCCTATTTCAGAGGCGCCGCAGGCCTGAAGTGGGTTTGCGTGTACCCGCTTAATCCTTCCGCCAATAATCTCCCAACAGTAATGGGCATGCTTTTTTACAACGACCCTACCACAGGCCAGCCTCTGGCTGTTATGGAAGCTTCCGCGTTAACCGGTTACCGGACGGCGGCGGCCAGCGCTGTGGCAATTAAATATCTGGCCAGACCGGATGCAGGTACCCTGGGAATTATCGGCTGCGGCGGCCAGGCGCGTACACACCTGGAAGTACTGGCGGCTTCTTTTTCCTTCAGCCGGATCAACGTTTTTGATACCGACCGGTCCAGGGCTTTAGCGCTGAAGGAGAACTATAAAAGTCTGCCCATTGAAGCGACATCACTTGAGGAGACCTGCTCTAATGATATACTCTGCGCCCTTACACCGGCCCGAAAACCGGTTATCGAAAGCCGCTTTATCAAACCGGGCGCCCATATCAACGCTATCGGGGCGGACGCGGCCGGCAAACAGGAACTGGAAATAGAGGTCCTGAAAAGGTCAAGAGTATTTGTGGACGATTTAAAGCAGTCCATGCACAGCGGGGAAATAAATGTCGCCATTTCCTCCGGCGAATACAAGCAGGAAGAACTGGCGGGCAGCCTCGGCGATGTAATAGCAAATAAATGCCCGGGCCGTCGGACAAAAGACGAAATAACCGTCTTTGATTCAACAGGCCTGGCCATCCAGGATATCGCCCTGGCAAAGTATTTGTACCAGCGTGCGGCAACGCTGAAGGCCGGTTATAATCTGGATTTACTTTAGACCTTTTATTTTACGGACTGCGTCAGCTATATGACGCGATGTCAGGCCAAACTTCTGCATAAGCTCAGCCGGCGCCCCTGATTCCCCGAAAGAGTCCTTTACGCCGACCCGGTATACCGGGACAGGACAATACTCACAGACAACTTCGGCTACCGCGCTGCCCAGGCCGCCTATAATGCTGTGCTCCTCGGCGGTGACAATAGCTTTTGTCTGCTGTGCGGCTCTAATCACAGCCTCTGCATCCAGGGGTTTGATCGTGTGCATATTGATAACCCTTACATCAATCCCCTCGCCGGCAAGTTCGTCTGCCGCGGCCAGGGCTTCAGCCACCATCAGGCCGGCGGCTATAATGGCTGCCGATGAACCTTCCCGCATTGTAATCGCTTTGCCGGTTTCAAAGACGAAATCATCTTCATGAAGAGCGGGGACAGCCAGCCTTCCCAGTCTCAGGTATACCGGCCCCTTGATTTTAATCGCTTCCAGGACAGCTTTTTTAGTCTCCGCCGCATCCGCCGGGACAATTACGGTAAGATTGGGCAAAGCCCTTGTCAAGGCGATGTCTTCAACCGATTGATGCGAGGCGCCGTCCTCCCCCACGGTAATCCCCGCATGGCTGGCTGCGATCTTTACATTCAGCTTGGGATAGCAAACGCTGTTTCGCAGTTGGTCAAAAGCCCTCCCTATGGCAAAAACGGCAAAAGTGCTGCAAAAAGCGATTTTGCCCGATGCCGCGAGGCCCGCGGCAGTCCCGAGCATATTTGCTTCCGCAACTCCCATATCGAAAAACCGGCTGGGAAATTTCTTTGCAAAATCTATTGTTTTGGTGGATTTGGCCAGGTCTGCGTCGAGAACTACAATATCCGGGTTTTCTGCGCCAAGCCCGGCCAAGGCTTCCCCGTACGCTTCACGTGTAGCTATTTTTTTCATTAAGAAGCCCCCTTGAAGGTATTCTAAATGTCTTCACAAGTGTATATTCCAAATGTATTCCGATTTTCAGGCAAGCTCTGCCAAAGCTTTTTCGGTTTCCTGCTGGTTGGGCGCCTTGCCGTGCCAGTCCACGTTGTTCTCCATAAAAGACACGCCCTTGCCTTTAACTGTCTCGGCAACAATCATCTGCGGCCCGCCTTTTACTTCCTTCGCTTTTACAACAGCATTTATAATCTGACCTAAATCATGGCCGTCAATAATCTGGACATCCCAGCCGAATGCCTTCCATTTGTCGGCGACAGGCTCCACAGACATTACCTCACGCACCGGCCCGTCGATCTGCAGGCCGTTGTGGTCCAGAAAGGCGGTAAGGTTGTCCAATTTATAATGCGCCGAAGCCATGGCAGCTTCCCAGACCATCCCTTCCTGACTTTCACCGTCACCTATTAAAACAAAAACCCGGTAATCCCTGTGATCAAGCTTTCCTGCCAGAGCCATTCCATTTGCTGCTGCCAATCCCTGGCCCAAAGAACCTGAAGACATTTCAACTCCCGGCAGACTCTTCATATCCGGGTGACCCTGAAGGCGGCTGCCCAGTTTACGCAAGGTAATCAGTTCACCTGTCTGAAAAAACCCCCGTTCGGCCAGGGCGGAATACAACACAGGCGCCGCATGCCCCTTTGATAAAACAAACCTGTCCCGATCCGGCCAGTCAGGCCTTTTAGGATCCAAACGCATAATTTGAAAATAAAGGGCGGTCACAATGTCCGCCGACGACAGGGAACCTCCCGGATGCCCGGAGCCTGCCGCCGCCGTCATTGAAATAATGTCCCGTCTGATCTCCCTCGCCTTTTTTTCCAACCGGGCTATTACTTCTTGATCCATAACCAATACCACCTATCCCGAAAATAATTATCTAAAAGACCTGTACTCCCTAAATCCTTCCCCCAATACCTCGTGAACATCCGCAAGGATGACAAAAGCGCTCGGGTCAGTCTCATAAACAAGGTTTTTCAGCCTGCTGATTTCTATCCGGTTAACAACTACCAGCAAAACTTCTCTGTCTATACCTGTATACATCCCCTGCGCTTTCAACGATGTCACGCCGCGGTTTAAGTCGCTCAAGATTAGATCCGCTATTTCCTTGTGCTTGTTGGAGATTATAAAAAACGCTTTTGTATAGCTTATACCTTCCTGAACAAGATCGACAAGCCAGGAAGAGACAAAAATAGAAAGCAGCGCATACATGGCCAGTTCCCAGGATTTGAAGACTATTCCCGCCGTTAAAACAACCAGGCCGTCAACTATAAACAGAAGCTGGCCGACATTTATCCCGGTGTAGGATCTCAATGTAGCCGCAGCAAGGTCAGTGCCGCCGGTTGTGCCCCTGTGCCTGAAGACTATGCCCAGGCCAAACCCGACGACAGCCCCGCCAAAAAGGGCCGCCAGCAATGGATCGTGAGTTACTACAGGAAGGTAGGGGGCAAGGACGTCTACAAAAACGGACAATATTGTGGCGCCGAAAAGTGAGCGGAATCCAAAAGCAAACCCCAGCCGGTAGATACCGATGACGAAAAGCGGGATGTTCAGAACAAGCATAGTCGCGCCGACAGGCACACCGATAATGTAATGCAATATTGTTGAAATACCGCTTACTCCGCCGGCGGCGATTTTATTGGGTACCAGATACAAATCAAGGCCCAAAGCAATTAGAAGCGCCCCTAAAGCAACTCCTAAAAACTCAAAAAACAGGCTTGCGCTAAGCGGCCACCGATTCAGCCCTGGGAATTTCACTTGCATTCATCCCCGGTTATAAGACTGTCTGGTTCTCTTCTTTAAGATAACTTTCTCCTGGCCCTGTCCTTCAGGTATGAAGCTATAAAATCATCTATTCTTCCGTCCATTACCGCGTTTACATTCCCGATTTCCACACCTGTACGGTGGTCCTTTACCATAGTATATGGCTGAAAAACGTAAGATCTGATCTGGCTTCCCCAGGCAATTTCTGTCTTTTCTCCCCGAAGGGCGGCTTGTTCTTCTTCCTTCTTCTTTAACTCAAGATCGGCTAGTTTTGCCCTGAGAAGTTTTAAGGCAGTGTTTCTATTGGAAATCTGGGAACGTTCACCCTGGCAGACAACGACTATGCCTGTCGGCAAATGGGTTATTCTTACCGCCGAATCCGTCTTATTGATATGCTGCCCCCCGGCCCCGCTGGACCTGAATGTGTCAACCTTGAGGTCGCCTGGACTGATCTGGACGGTGGTTTCCTCTTCAACTTCCGGCAGCACGTCTACCGAAGCAAAGGACGTATGCCTGCGGCCGCTGGCATCAAAAGGAGAAATGCGCACCAGGCGGTGGACGCCTTTCTCGGAAACCAGATAACCATAAGCGTTCCGTCCGCCTATAATCACGGTAGCGCTTTTTACACCGGCTTCATCCCCCGGCAGAAGGTCAACCATCTCGCATGAATACCCTTTTTCTTCAGCCCATCTTGTGTACATGCGCAGCAGCATCTGGACCCAATCCTGCGCCTCCGTGCCGCCTGCCCCGGCATGCAAAGAAATGATCGCATTATTGGCGTCGTACTGGCCGTTTAAAAGAAACCGCAGCTCAGACTGTTCTACAAGCCGATCAAGTTTTTTCAGCTCGCCGGCTAGTTCCTGAGCCGTTTGGGCGTCATCTTCCTCCTCGCCGAGAGCAAGCAAAACTGCCAAATCTTCATAGCTGTTTTCCAGCGCCCTGATCGAGTCCAGTCTTTCTTTAATACCCGAAATGGACTGCATAACCTGTTGAGATTCATTCTGGTTATCCCAGAACCCCGGTTCAAGCATTTTCTGCTCTAAAACCGCTATTTCCTGCTCCTTTTTCTCAAAGTCAAAGGGAACCCCTTAATTCTTCGATTCGCTTGCCCAGGCTGGATAATTCCCGGGCCAGTTCTATAAACAAAATATTTCACCTTACTTTACTGAAAAAATCAACTGGCGGCTCTGCCGCAGCATTTCTTATACTTTTTGCCGCTGCCGCAGGGACAGGGATCGTTTCGCCCCGTCCTGTTTTCACGCCGGACCGGCCGCTTGGGTTCATCTTCCTCATACCGGTTTTCAACAGTCTTACGCTGCTGTTCCTGCGGCCGGACTATGTTAACTCTGAAAATATATCTGACAACATCCTCCTGGATACTGCTGATCATGCCCTGGAACATTTCGTAACCCTCAAACTTGTATTCGATGAGGGGGTCCTTCTGCCCGTATGCGCGCAAGCCGATACCCTCGCGCAGCTGGTCCATTGCGTCCAGGTGATCCATCCACTTATCATCGACAACCCGCAGCATAAGCATCCGCTCAATTTCACGCATCGTCTCGGCGCCCAGCTCTTCTTCTCTGGCTTCGTATGCCTTCAGCGCCATTTCCTCCAGGTCGTCTTTGATAGACTGGCGTCCGGAACTTTCAAAATCCTCCTGTTTAATCTTATTCTTTAAGCAGAAAATTTGTTCAACCTGGCTAAAAAGCCCCTGAAGATCCCACTCTTCTTCGTGCACTCCATCAGGGCAGTATGTCGTAACCAATCTGTCTATGACGCCGGTAATCATCTCCTGAATATTTTCCTTCAGGTTTTCGGATGTAAGCACCTGCCTGCGCTGTTCGTAAATAACTTCCCGCTGCTGGTTCATTACATCATCGTATTCAAGCACATGTTTGCGCATCTCAAAGTTCCGGTTTTCAACCTTTTTCTGGGCTGTTTCAATCGAACGGCTGACAATGTTGTGTTCAATCGGCATATCGTCCTCCAGCCCCAGCCGGTCCATAATCCCCGCAATATTGTCGGAACCGAACATCCGCATCAGGTCGTCTTCCAAAGAAATATAAAATTGAGTTGCGCCGGGGTCGCCCTGACGCCCTGTACGGCCCCGCAGCTGGTTGTCAATCCGCCTGCTCTCATGGCGTTCAGTCCCTATAATGTGCAGGCCCCCAAGTTCGACTACCTTTTTATGTTCCTCTTGAGTGATTATCTTATACTTTTCCCTGAGTTTTTCAGACTCCTTAACCATGGTATCCGGATTGTAATCTTTGCCTTTCAAATCATTTTGAACCAGGAAATCGGGGTTGCCGCCTAAAAGGATATCCGTTCCGCGGCCGGCCATGTTGGTGGCAATGGTGACTGCATTCAAACGTCCGGCCTGAGCTACGATTTCGGCCTCTTTTTCGTGATATTTTGCGTTGAGGACATTATAGGGGACTCCCGACATTTTCAGCATTTGGCTGATTACTTCGGATTTTTCAATGGAGACGGTGCCCACAAGAACCGGCTGCCCTATTTTGTGCCGCTGCGTTATTTCGTCAACTACCGCTTTGAATTTAGCCTTTTCAGTTTTATAAACCACATCCGGCAAATCCCGGCGGATCATGGGCATGTGAGTAGGGACAACCACCACGTCCAGTTTGTAGATCTTTCTAAATTCCTCTTCTTCGGTTTTAGCCGTGCCGGTCATGCCGGCAAGCTTTTCGTACATACGGAAGTAGTTCTGAAAAGTAATTGTAGCCAGAGTCTGGGATTCATGCTCAATCCGGACCCCTTCCTTGGCTTCGATAGCCTGGTGCAGCCCTTCGCTGTACCGGCGTCCAAACATCAAACGCCCGGTAAACTCGTCAACAATGATTACCTGGCCATCCTTGATTACGTAGTCCCTGTCTCTTTTCATCAGCGCGTGCGCTTTCAGCGCCTGCTGCATATGGTGAGTCAGTTCCGTGTGCTGATCGTCGTAGAGGTTATCCACCTTGAGCATTTTTTCAGCAAGGGTTACACCTTCCTCGGTAAGAACAACGGTGTGCGACTTTTCGTCAACGGTGTAATCCCTGTCTTTGACCAGGCGCGGCACCAGCCGGGCAAAATTGTAATACAGATCGGTGGGTTTATCAGCCTGACCGGAGATAATTAGAGGAGTCCTGGCCTCGTCTATGAGAATGCTGTCGACTTCGTCCACAATAGCATAATTAAGTTCTCTTTGGACCATCTGATCGACATGTACGGACATGTTATCCCTGAGGTAATCAAAACCGAATTCATTGTTTGTACCGTAAACAACATCGGAAGCGTAAGCGCGTTTACGCTCGTTAAAATCCAAACCATGCACAACAAGGCCGACCGAAAGGCCTAAAAAAGTATAAATCTTACCCATCCATTCGCTGTCCCTTGTAGCCAGGTAATCGTTGACGGTTATAACATGCACGCCCTTCCCGGTTAGCGCGTTGAGATAAACGGGCAAAGTGGCCACCAACGTTTTTCCTTCGCCAGTTTTCATTTCCGCAATTCTTCCCTGGTGCAAAACAATACCGCCCATCAACTGCACGTCGAAATGGCGCATATTTAAAACACGCCGGCTGACTTCCCTGACTACCGCAAAAGCCTCAGGAAGCAGATCATCCAGGGTCTCACCTTGGTCCAGGCGGTTCTTGAATTCCACCGTCTTATTTTGAAGTTTTGAATCGGGAAGCGCCTGTAATTCAGATTCGCAGGAGTTGATCTCATCAACAATCTTCTGCATCCGCTTAATTTCCCTGGAATTATCATCCAGCCAATTCCTGAGTATGTTAAGCAAGAAAATCACCTTCTTAAATGAAGAGGAACCTTCTGGTTCCTCCTTTACTAGTCACAATTGTATCATTTTTTATAAAAACTTCAAGATCTCTAAAACTCCGGTTCAATCAAACCGTAATTGCCATCCTTGCGTTTGTATAAAACATTGACTTGTTCCGTCTCTGAATTTGAAAATACAAAAAAGCTGTGACCGAGAAGATTCATCTGCAGCACTGCCTCATCCACCGCCATAGGTTTAATGGCAAAGCGTTTTGTGCGCACTATCTGAGGGTAGTCATGATCTGCAAGCCGTTCGCCCGGAACCGGTGTTTCCCCGGTAACTTTCCCAGAGCGCTTAATAAGCCTCCCCTTGTATTTCTGAACCTGTTTTTCCAGCTTTTCCACTACCAGGTCAACAGAAGCATACATGTCCGGCGTGGCTTCCTCACCACGCAAAATCATACCGTTTACCGGGATTGTTACCTCAACACGGTGAAAGCCTCTTTCAACTGCAAGTGTCACCTGTGCTTCACGGATGTTATCCAAATACTTTTCCACCTTGCCCACGCGCTTAATTACATAATCCTTTAAAGCCTCGGTAACCTCAACATTCCTGCCCCTCACCTGAATGTTCACGCAACATCCACCTCCTGTATTACCTAGATATATTATTCCCGCTGGACCCCCGCCTCAAAATAAAAATCCCCAGCCCCGCTTTTTTCAGGACTGGGGAGTCTAGTTACGATCTGACTACATTTGCTGCCTGAGGTCCACGGGCGCCCTCGACTATATCGAATTCCACCGCCTGACCTTCCTGGAGAGTTTTGAATCCTTCCTCCTGGATGGCCGAATAGTGTACAAAGACATCTCCGCCATCTTCCCTCTCAATAAAGCCGTAACCTTTCTCTGCACTAAACCATTTTACTTTACCTTGCACTTGCTTTCCTCCTAAAAATAATAAATCTTATAGCCTTTTAGACTACTTATATAGACTACTTAGAGTGTATGTTAACACACCCGCTAAACCGTGTCAAGCAGTCATACCTCAAATAAGACAGGCATGGTAACTTTAAGCAAAAACACCTTATAAAAGATCAACCGCCAATTCTTATCTTGACCTCTTCAACTATTTTAGGCAGTATTTCTCCGGTTTTAGCTTGAAAAACAAGGTCGGCGGCATGATCAATAGGGGTTGGTGTCATATTGATAATGATCAATCTGGCGCCGGCGCCCTGAGCATACTGCGGCATGTAAGCGGCAGGATAAACAACCAGCGACGATCCTAAAGAAAGCATCAAATCACAGCTCTGCGCCTTGTACTCCGCCTCAGCCATCTCTTTGGCCGGCATTGCCTGGCCGAAAGATATGGTCGCTTCTTTCAAGGGTCCGCCGCAGCTTTTGCAAACCGGAGCGACGATTTCTTCTTTTTCTTCGAGAAGCGCCTGAATTTCGTCCCTTGGATATCTTTCATGGCATTTCAGGCAGTTTACAATAGCGCTCACACCGTGAATTTCAATGACTTTTTCCGCAGAACTGCCTGCTTTATGGTGCAGCCGGTCTATATTTTGAGTTATGATGCAGTCAAGCTTGCCTATCTTCTCCAGTTCGGCCAGGGCCAGGTGAGTCGGGTTCGGCTTGGCGTCCCTGATAATGGGATAAGTGACCCTGCTGCGCAGCCAATATTTTTGGCGGGCTTCTTCGCTGGCCAGAAAGTCCTGAAAATAGACAGGCTGGTATTTTTCCCAGATGCCTCCCGGACTGCGGAAATCGGGAATCCCGGATTCCGTGCTTACACCGGCGCCTGTAAAGGCAACCACCTTTTTTGCTTTGCTGATTAGTTCCGCCGCTGCGTTTATATTAGTCATATCGTCCAAAACACTCACCTGCTTAAAAATATTAAAACCAAACCTTTCCTGATTAGTTATTCTAACATTTAACTAATACAAACTCAATAAAATGGTTGCGAAAGCCTTCCATATAAATCAAAAAACCCACCTTTTAAAGGTAGATTTTTACATTTTTGGTGCGGCAGAAGGGACTTGAACCCCCACGGGCATACTGCCCATAAGAACCTGAATCTTACGCGTCTGCCAATTCCGCCACTGCCGCATGTATTTTTGTTAAATCGAAGGCTAAGAAGAATTATAACATCCCTTGCCGGGGAGGTCAATAAAACTTCACCAGGAAACAGTAAAAAAGAAGTCTGCTAAACATCAGAGCTGTTTAAGAGGGTTAAAATCCTAATAAAAAATATTCTCAATGAAAAGGATAAAGCTAACTGTCAAATGGTATATGGTTTGTCTTACTTGCAACATTTTTATTTAAAATATTCCCTGTTCTTTTTGTTTTTGAAACTTGATTGTGCTGCACTTTTCACACCTATATTCCGGAAATTTATCTTTTGTTTTATCATACCCCTTTGCCCTGACAATTCTGTAACCTCTGGAAAGCCTGCCGCAATCGGCGCAAACAATATCTTCCGCTACTTCCCATTGAGGATTTATAGCTTTTGATGTAAATATAAATTTGTCTACCCAAAAGAAAATCAGCCCGCCGACAAGATTGGCTATAACTGTATTCCAAGTGACTCCATAATGTAAATACATTAAACAAAGCGCTAAAATTGGTGAACTTAACTGCCAGCGTGTTAAATATAATAAATATTGTTTAACCAATGTAATCATTTAAAAGCCTCCTCCGTCTTCTACTTGCTGGGAAAAAATTCTCCGTAAAAAAATCATTTAATTCAAGAAACAACTCCTCATCAAATTCAAGCGTTAAATTTAAGTGTTATAAACGAATTGTATAATTCAAACTGCTTTTGACGGGTTCTTCTCATTTGACTTCAGTCAAATACGAGGCCGAAATACTCAATTTATTTATAAAATATTCTTCGGTTATATTGAGTTGTGACAGGACTTTTTTAAATCAAACATTAATTTACCCCTCCGCACCCTCTTCCTGCTTTACAATACAGCTGACGCTCTTATTTCCATTTATCTTAACATAAAAATATTAAAAACGCCTGCTCCAGCGATTCAACTTAATGAGTATAATTAGTGCGTAATAAAAAAAGAGACTTTTAAAAGTCCCCTTATCGGCATCTTATATATGTTTAAACCAAAACATTGGTCTGGTAATTTTTTTGCCCTGAAGAGCCTACGGCTCTTTTATGGACGCTATCTTCACCCGCCTTCCTTTGGTTTCCCGGATAGCGTATCATCATCGTATTTATAGCTTTTTACGACATATCCTTTTCTATCAGGCTCTGATGCAACAAGGATTTCAATTGGGTCTTCGGAATTTAAGAAAGTCTTTTTGCCGTCGAGCTGTTCGACTTGTTCGCTTTTGCAGGAAGGACAGGAAATTGCTTTTTCCGGCCCCGTTACCAGCGTTTTAAACCTTTTCCCGCAATTGCTGCATTTAAAATTTCCTACAGGCACGTTTCTAACCTCCTTTTCAAAAAAATGTACCCGAGCTATTTAGTATTCTTATTATTTAATTATAAGCTATGTATTTTAGTTGTGCAATATATTGTTTATATAAATAAATATTATAATATTGCGATAATTTAATTGGACATACTTGTTAATTGAAGGTCATAATTTATTTTACAGCTTGAGCCCGGGACCGTTTTCCTTAAGCCACTCCCGTGCTTTTTTATAACCGGGCATATACAGGGCCACCATGTTCCAAAAATCTTTAGAGTGGTTCAAATATCTTAAATGGCAAACCTCATGGACAATAATGTAATCAATTACCCACTCGGGAGACATGATCAATTTCCAGTTAAAATTAAGATTGCCTTTCTTTGAGCAGCTTCCCCACCGTGTTTTCTGTTCCTTGATCCTCATGATATTATATGTCAGCCCGGTGATTTTGCAAAAATAACCAAGCCTGTCTTTAAGATAGATTTTGGCAACCTTTTTATACCAGAGTTTGAGTATATTTTCTACCAGGAACTTTCTTTCGTCCGCCTCGATATCCTTATTTATAAATATCTCAAACCTCGTCCCGTTGAAGCTAATGGTTGTGCGCTTGTCCTCATGCTTAAAAATTCCAATCTCGTATTCCTTCCCTTTATAGAGGACCTTTTCACCGCTTTCCCATTCTCTTTTATATTCACCGGCCTTCCTGGACTGAAATTCCATGTAATGTTTGTATATCCAGCTGCTTTTAGCCTCCAGCGCCCGGGCAATATCACTCATCCTGGCGCTGTACGGCTTGACAACCCTGAGACCGTTGAGATCAATGGTAAATCTGATGCGCCTGGCTTGTTTGCTTTCTGTAAGTGTATAGGGTATTGCTGTGTTTCCGATGTTAACAAACAGTTTCTTATCAGCTTTCATCCAGGTGTTCCCTTAAAACAATTTAAGTTTTACGCACTCCAAACCAATCAAGGATGGTCATTTTTTAAAAAGCTGCCCGTTATAAAATATGAAGCGCGAGATACAACAAGAAGCCTTTGCCGCTCGTCAAAAACTTTGCCTTCCGTCCGAATAATTGAATTGCCGCTGCCAATCAACTGCCCCACTGATGTAAGTATGCTTCCTTTCTGCGAATTCCTTATATAGCTTATGTTAAGATCGATTGTTACAATGCTTTTTCCCAAAGTTAAACAGGTTGCTCCCATTGTTATATCGGAAATTGAAGCAAGGATGCCGCCGTGCACAGTGCCGTATATGTTGCAATGCCTGTCAGAAACCGCTAATTTAAAACTAACTGTACCTTCTTTTAGATCAATCATTTCAATTCCAAGAAAATTATCGTAATTTGGGTCCTGACAGATTTCTTTAAAGTAACTTTTTATCCATTCCAGATGTTGTTTATCGTCCACAGTTAAACCTCCAGCCAACAAACTATTCAGCCCCGGCTTTGTCCACAATCTGCATCAAACTATTTTTTAATTCCTTAAATATACTGCTGTCGAAGCTTCCCTTATAGCTTTTCCTGTCCTTTTAAATTCTTGCCGCACTTTGAGCAAGCCCTTATTGAACATAATTATAGCACATTTTCTCTGTCCTGATTTTCTCTGGTATATTTATCAGAATATGCATTATGAGTTTATTTGGCATGCCCGGTGTTCCCTGGCTTGGCGCAGTCACCAATATCATCCTTGGCCTTGGTTTGATTTTCTGGCCGCTATCCGCATTGCCGGCGCCAAAAAAGCAATAGAACCAATCTAAAAAGAAAATCTAAATATATCTCTCCCCCCCTGTGAATACAGGGGGTTTTTGCTTCCCGGCATTACTTAAATAAATAAAGTTATGTAAAATAATTATTGTAAACATACTTGACAATATTATTGTCATTATATAAAATAAATACAAGTTAAGCAGCTGCACAAAAAATCCAGTCGGGGAGGTGTTTGGCGGATATTTTTTTGGTAAAAATATAATACTAAGTTTAGTTAAAAGTACTTTTATTTTATTCTTATTTATGGAGGTGCAAGATAATTATGGATTTAACTAAATGGGATCCAAGAGACATGTCCAATCTGCGTCAGTCCATCAACAGGCTTTTTGACGATACTTTTCCGTTTCCCAGAAAAAGCGATGTATGGACGTTTCCTGTAGATATCCAGGACAGTGCGGAGAAAATTATTATTAAGGCGGAAATCCCCGGCATTGAAAAAGAAGATATTAAAGTTCACTTTGTAAATAATGAATTGAGCATCCATGGAGAGCGCAAGAGCGAGCAAAGAGAAGAAGGCGCCCGCTATCTCAAGGTGGAACGCAGTTACGGAAGCTTCTACCGTTCTTTCAAAATAGACACTCCGATAAAATCTGGTGAGATAAAAGCAAACTATAAGAACGGGCTGTTGGAAATAATCCTTCCCAAGGAAGAAGAAGTCAAGCCCAAAGAAATTACAATTAATGTCCAGGAATAGCGATGCAGCTTCCTGCCCGACTAGCTGGCATTATGGCCAGCTATTTTTTTTGATCTTTTTGATCTTTTTAAATCAGGAAGAGATTAGTTTAACAAAGACTTCCCTTTGCCTTGGGCCGTCGAATTCACAGAAAAAAACACCTTGCCAGGTCCCTAACAGCAGCTTTCCGCCTTCAACCAGTATTATATGGGAAGTCTGCATCAGGCTGGTCTTTATGTGTGCGGCCGAGTTGCCCTCCGGGTGCAGGTAATTCTCCTCCCAAGGAACCATTTTCTCAAGCTTTGAAGCTACATCCTGAACAACGGTGGGATCCGCATTTTCGTTTATTAACAGCGCGGCCGTTGTATGAGGAACATAAAGGACGCAAATCCCTTCACTTATCCCGCTTTCCGCAACTATTCTTCTGACTCGTGAAGTAATATCTACAAATTCAGTATGACGCTCGGTTCTGACTTCAATTGTCTTGTAGTTCTCTCTCATTCCTTTACCCCTTTTACTTTGATTGGCCTAAAAGAAAGGCTGCTTCCACAGCCTCCATTGGGCTGTATGCCTGGCGGACGTCAAATTCCTGCTCGCCCCGTCTCATTTCCCAGGTGGAAAGGCCCACCACCGGTTTGCCCATTTTCAGGGCAAGTCCAATTTCGGATAGGGTTCCATAGCCTCCTGAAATAGCGATAAGCACATCAGAAGCGCAAGTTATTACTGCATTACGGGCATCTCCCAGACCGGTCGGCAGGGCTATGGTAAGGAAAGGATTCGATTCGCTGCGATTCCTCCCTGGAAGAATGCCGATTACAATTCCTCCCGCCCGGCAGGCCCCTTTTGCCGCCGCCTCCATAACGCCTCCCTTGCCCCCGCAAATGAGCGCCGCGCTCCTTTTGGCAATTTCAAAACCAACTTCCTCAGCGAGAGACGCTTCCTTTTTTGTACATTCCCCAGCGCCGATAACTCCAACATAAAGAACCGGTCTCATCTTAAAACTCCTTCTGGCTCAGTTTAAAAGTAAGCGACTCCAGCCCAACCGACAGATCATTATTGATCACCTCAACACCATCTGGGATAACAAGATTTACAGGTGTAAAATTAAGAACACCTTCCAACCCGTTTTCAACCATCTGATCCACTACTTCCTGGGCGGCGTCTGCAGAAACTGCGATGATTCCTATCCGTACATGCCGGCTTTTTATTATTTCCGGCATTTTATCCATCGGCAAAATCTCAACCCTGCCAATCCTTTTTCCTATTTTCACCGGATTGTTGTCAAACACCGCGGCAATTGAAAAGCCACGCTTATTAAAGCCCTGGTAACCGCAGATTGCATAACCCAAGGCGCCTGCCCCAACAAGGATCAGGGGCCATTTTTGATCTAGGCCGAGGATATCTAAAGTGCGGCTTAATAAATCCTTTACTATGTACCCTACCCCGCGTGTGCCAAAATCTCCGAAATAAGCAAGGTCTTTTCTTACCTGGGCAGGGTTAATGCTTAATCCCTCCGCAATTTCCCCGGATGAGACAGAACCGATTCCTTTTTGATTAAGATTCTCCAGGAATCTTGAGTATAACGACAACCTGGCGACAGTCGCTTCAGGTATTCTGGGCGCCTTCACATTCAAAACTCCCCGGTCAATTACGAATAATCAGAACATTGATACTTATTAGGATAGATCAGCGCCTCATTACCTGTCAAATTATTTTTTTTTACAGAATATTTTGCACGGCTTGAATGGTCAGATCAATTTCTTCGTCACTATGTGCGGAAGAAATAAACCAGGTTTCAAATTGGGATGGCGCAAGGTAAATCCCCTGATCAAGCATTTTCTTAAAAAATTGCGCGTAACGATTCGTATCTGACCTGCAGGCGGAATTATAATCTTTCACCCGGTCCGCTGTGAAAAACAAAGAAACCATAGAGCCGACCCTGTTAATTGTAACCCCGGCGCCGGATTCAGCGGCAGCCCGGGCAAGGCCGCCGGCCAGGCGCGCTCCTTTGCTTTCCAGATGATCATAAAAACCGTCTTGCTTTAGAATCTTTAAAGTCGCCAAACCTGCCGTCACGGCAAGCGGGTTTCCCGAAAGCGTTCCGGCCTGATACACCGGACCCTGGGGGGCTACCCGTTCCATAATTTCCCGCCTGCTGCCGTATGCCCCTACCGGCAGGCCTCCGCCAATCACTTTCCCAAGACAGGTTATGTCCGGTTTGACGCCGTACAGTTCCTGCGCTCCGCCGTACGCGACCCTGAAGCCAGTGATAACCTCGTCAAAAATGAGTAAAGAACCAAAGCTTCCGGTCAGATCACGGATGCCCTTTAAAAAACCCGGTTCGGGCGGCGCCACACCCATATTTCCGGCAACCGGCTCAACGATCACAGCGGCAATATCCTTGCCTTCCTTCTTAAAAACAGCCTCAAGCATGTCCAGGTTGTTGTAGTCTGAAACAATTATCTCAGCCGCGGCGCTCCCGGGCACCCCCGGGCTGTCCGGCAAACCAAGCGTCATCGAACCCGAACCGGCCTTAACCAGCATAGAGTCGGCGTGGCCGTGATAACAGCCCTCAAATTTGATAATCTTATCCCGGCCTGTAAAAGCACGGGCAAGCCTTAAGGAACTCATTACCGCTTCCGTGCCCGAATTGACCAGGCGCACCATATCAATAGAAGGTACGGCGGCGGCAATTTCACTCGCCAGGTTTATTTCCAGTTCAGTCGGGGCGCCGTAGCTTGTCCCCAGTTCCACGCATTCCTTCAGCGCTTTCACAATTTCATGATGGCAGTGTCCGAGAATCAAGGGTCCCCAGGAGCATACATAATCTATGTACTTGTTCCCGTCAGCATCAAAAATATTGCTGCCCCGGCCTTTTTTGATAAAAACAGGGTTTCCCCCAACCGCTTTGAATGCCCGGACAGGGCTGTTGACACCGCCCGGAATGTACTGTTTGGCCTGGTTGTATAAAGCGGCCGAATTAAGATATCTTTTTTCCTGCATCGTTTATTCCTGCCTTTTNNTAGTATTAATCAAGAAAATACTCCATGCTGCTTTTCTTTAATTCCGCGGTGCTGAAAAGTATCCGGTAACCTGTGATCCCCGTTGATGAAGAAATCTTCTCCGCGATACTGCGGCAGTCCCGTTCCTCTTTCCCGTGGATTACCGTGTACAGTGTAAAAGGCCACCCAGGCGCGCTTGGGCGGTTATAGCAATGGGTCACTTCCGAAAAGGAAGCCATCACCCGGCCGACCTCCGTTATCCTTTCTCCGGGAACAGGCCAGACAACCATCGCGTTGGCCACATAGCCCACATCCTGATGTTTGACCACAGCGCCGAAACGGCGGATAATCCCCCTGGAAAGAAGATCTTTTACTTTCGCGACGACCTCTTCTTCACTTACGCCAAGCCTGTCCGCAATATTCAGAAACGGGCGGCCGACCAGCGGCAAACCTTTCTGCAGTTCCCTGACCAGTTCCTTTTCCTGTTCATTAAGCATTTAAACACCTATGTGATTTGAAAATGAACACCGATTTTGAAAACCTTTTCCGCAGGAAGCGACAGTAACTCTTTTATGCCCGTCTGTTCACGGATATTCTCTATTGTCTGGTCAAGCTTATCCCGGGATTCCGCCAACACTGTAAACCACATGTTAAACTCGTGGTCACGGAGGTAGTTATGTGTCACTCCCCGAAAACTGTTGATTACCGCAGCCACTTCACTTATCCGCTCCGGGGGTACTTTCAGGGCGCACAGCGTTCCCTTGTACCCGACCCGCCTGGAATCGAAAACCGCCCCCAAACGGCGGATAATTCCCGCTTCTTTCAAGTGCCCGAGGCGTCTGATAATCTCCTCTTCGGTTACATGCAATTCCTCAGCCAGTGCACGGTAGGGATCAGCTACCACGGGCAGGCCGCTTTGAACGATATTCAGCAAATCCCTGTCGGTTTGATCAAACATTGTCATTCATCCCTGCCGGCCAATGTTTGCTTATGCTCGCACCACGGCTCCTCGCCCATGTAGTCGCCGGTATAAAAATAGGCCCTCGCCCGGCAGCCTCCGCAGATCTTCCTGTACTGGCAGATCCCGCACGACCCCTGATACTTTTCCGTACGGAGCCTGTTTAAAATGCTGTTTTCCTTCCATATCTCGCCGAAAGGGAGTTCCTTAACATTGCCAAGCGGTATGTCCAAATATGCGCAGGGCTGCACATCCCCCGGCGGGCTGATGATGCAGTAAGCGATACCGGCCAGGCAGCCCTTGCTGAATCTAAGCTTCAACCCCATTTGCTTTGCAATCCGCATAAATTGAGGGGCGCAGGTCGGCTTCAACTCTATTTTTACTTCCTCTTGCTTTTTCAGAATCTTATGCAGCAATTCCTCATGCTGCCCGGACGTAAGGGAGCCTTCTTTGATATCCGCCGCCCGGCCTGCAGGCACCAGGAAAAAAATGTGGTGGGCAATAGCCCCTTCTTCTACTGCAAAATCTGTCAGAGCTTCCACATCATTGTAATTCCAGTCAACCACCGTGGTATGGATTTGAAACGGCAGGCCCTCCCGCCGGCAGGCCCGCATACCTTCCACAGCAGCCTGCCAGGAGCCTTGAGCGCCTCGCCAGTAATCGTGCCGCTCTATGTCCAGGCTGTCCAGGCTGATTCCCGCAGCCATAATCCCCGCTTTTTTAAGCCGCGCCGCCACATCCCCTGTTATAAGCGTTCCGTTTGAGCCAAGAACAGGCCTTAAACCGCTTTTGCGGGCATATTCGACAAGCTCGTAAAGATCCGGCCTTAAAAGTGGTTCTCCCCCGCTGAAAATCATTATTTTAAAACCCGACCGGGCAATTCCTTCAATCATGGCCATAGCTTCCGCTGTCGTTAGTTCAGCGCCTTTTATTTCGCCGGCGTTGCGGTAGCAGTGCAGACAGCGCAGGTTGCATGCGTTGGTTGTGTTCCAGGAAACCAGCAAGCTGATTATCCCCTTCCCTGCAGCCAGCGGGCTGCGTCTTTGGCGTGATAAGTTATAATAACGTTAGCACCGGCGCGTTTGATTGCGGTCAGGTTTTCCAAAACAACTTCGCGTTCTTCAAGCCAACCCAGACGGGAAGCAGCCTTGACCAGGGCATATTCCCCGCTGACGTTGTAGGCGGCCAAAGGACAGTCAATGTTTTCTCTTGCCCTGCTGATTATATCGAGGTAAGCAAGGGCCGGTTTGATCATGATCAGATCAGCCCCGCTTTCCAAATCAATATTTATCTTTCGCATGGCTTCCCGGGCATTGCCGTAATCCATCTGGTAAGATTTGCGGTCGCCGAACTTCGGGCTGGAAGCGGCGGCCTCGCGGAAGGGGCCGTAATAGGAAGAGGCAAATTTGGCCGAATAGGCCATGATCGGGGTATCAGTATAGCCCACCTGATCAAGATGGCTGCGGATAGCGCCGACGGTGCCGTCCATCATATCCGAAGGCGCAACCATATCCGCACCTGCCCTGGCATGTGAGTGTGCCGTCAGGGCTAGCAGTTCCAGAGTCGGATCATTTAACACGCGGCCGTCCCTGACTATGCCGCAGTGCCCGTGGCTCGTATAACCGCAAAGGCACACATCCGTAATTAAAAACAGCTCGGGAAGCTTTCTTTTGATAACACGGAGGGATTCCTGAACAACTCCTTCGTCATTGTAAGCTTCCGCAGCTATTTCGTCTTTTACAGCCGGCACGCCGAAAATCAACACTGCCTGGATCCCGAGGTCTTTAACCGTCGATAGTTCCTCAAGAAGCGTATCTATAGAAAAGTTGAAAATTCCGGGCATAGATTCGATTTCCTTGCGGACTCCTTTGCCGCGGGTTACAAAAACAGGATAGATTAAATCTTCAATTGCAAGTGATGTTTCCCTGACCAGACGGCGCATGCGTTCATCGCTGCGCAAGCGGCGCAGCCGCGTAACAGGATAACTCATCAAATACCATCCCTTTATTTCATACTTGTTGCTTTAAAGTCCGATTTCCTGATCATTTAGGTAACAGGCAGGATCGGAAGCCCAGAAATCGCCGCAGGCGGCTTCAGCCCGTGTGCGTGAGTTCCCGTTGCAGAGTTCAAGCCAGCGGCAGGCGCCGCATCTTCCTTTTAATAAGGAACGGCGGTTTCTAAGGCCGGCCATGACGGGGTGGCCTGCATCCCGCCAGATTTCGGAAAATGGTCTTTCCCTGATATTTCCGAACGTGTGCTGGAGGGTGAACTGATCGGGATGGACATTGCCGTCCCAGTCCACAGCGCCAAGGGCTACACCCGAACGGTTGCCCCCGTTGAACCTGAGCAGCCTGTATACTTCCCCGGCCCTGGGCTGACTGCTCCGCAGCAATTTCAAATATACATAGACACCGTCGGAGTGATTATTTACTGTTAAAACTTCCTTCTGCAGCCCCCGGCGGTGATAATCCAAAACCCGGTTCATGATCAGGTCCAGCGCAGCACGCTTTTCCTTGTCCGTTATATCCTGATTGGACATTTCAGTACCCCGTCCCGCATAGGCGAGATGGTAAAAACAAACCCGGGGGATATTTTCTGTTTCAATTAATTCAAATATGGATTCTATTTCAGACAGGTTATGCCTGTTTATTGTAAAGCGCAGGCCTACCTTCTGCCCTACGGAAAGGCAGTTTCGGATCCCCTGCAAAGCGGAGTCGAAAGCGCCGCGAAGGCCCCGGAAACTGTCGTTGATCTCCCTCGTGCCGTCCAAACTGACGCCGACATAACTTACTCCCGCATCTTTAATCTTTTTTGCAACGTCGGGGGTGATCAGCGTTCCGTTGGTTGAAAGGGTCAAACGAAGACCCAGTTTTCCGGCATAGCTGATCAGGTCAAAAAAGTCCGGACGTGAAACCGGCTCCCCCCCTGAAAGGAGCAGCGCCGGGACCTTGAACGCCGCAAGATCGTCTAAAAAACCGACCGCTTCCCGATAGGTTAATTCTTCTCCCGGACCTGACCGCGCAGACGCATAGCAGTGCCTGCATTTAAGATTACAGGCGCGGGTTATGTTCCAGGCGACCACCGGGCCATACCCCACAGCCGCGCCGGAGTGCTGCAAAGCGGAGCTTTCGCTGTAACGCAGGGAATCGCCATAATATTCAGTACCGCAAAGAAGCTTGGTAATGCTGATCAATTTATATCCAGAGCCTTTCCTTAATTGCTTTTTATATTAATTGCTTTTTAGAATCGCTTCAATAAGTCCTTCAGAGGTATATTCCCGGGCAACAATATCAGCCCTTAAGCCGGATTCAGCCGCAGCCTGCGCTGTCACTGGGCCGATGCAGGCCACCTGCACGTTCTTCATCAACGCGGTCAAATCGGACACGTCAAGCAACTGTACAAAATTATACACTGCAGACGGGCTGGCAAATATAATCAGGTGAATAAAGCCCTGCCCCAGCATCCGCCTCAGATAGTCCGGATCGCCCCCGGCCGCGCGGGTCCGGTAAGCGATTACATCCTCAACCTCCGCTCCAAGGCCTGCTAAAGCCTCTTTCAGAAATTTGCGGGCTTTGTCCGACCTAGGCAGCAAAATACGATCTCCCGTTTTAATCATAGTCTTGATACTGGCCACGATCTCTTCCGCTATGTACACCGGCGGTGTTAAAGCGACCCTGAGACCGCATTCTTCCAGCGTTTCCCTCGTTTTGGGACCGATCGCCGCGAGTTTAATTCCCTTTAAATCCCGGATATCTATTAAACGTTCGTTCATTCTTTTGAAAAAATATTTTACACCATTTTTGCTGGTAAAGATAATCCAGTTATACCGCCCAATTTTATCCAGCGCCTGATCTAACGGACCACTGTCATTTGGCCCGGTAATCGCTATGGTGGGGAAAACAATTACTTCCCCGCCTTGTTCCGTTAAAAGACGGGCAAGGCCTTCAGCCTGCTGTGCTTCACGGGTGACTAAAATACGCCTGCCGGTCAAGGGCTTTTTTTTCAGCCACCAGAGCTTTTTATACAAACCGACGACGTCGCCGATAACGATCACAGCTGGATTTTTAAAATTTTCCCGCTCGGCCTGTGAAGCAATATCGGCGAGCGTCCCCTGTAAAAACTCCTGTTCCGCCCATGTGCCCCACCGGATTAAAGCAGCCGGTGTATTGCCATTGCGCCCGTGTTTGATAAGCTGCCCGCAGACGGCTTTCAGGTTGGCCATTCCCATCAGAAAGACCAGGGTTCCTGATCCTGCAGCTATTTTGTCCCAGGCAATCAACGAATTTTCCTTGTCGGGGTCTTCATTCCCCGTAACAATTGTTACAGACGAGGCATGGCTGCGGTGTGTAAGGGGAATTCCGGCATAAGCCGGCGCAGCCACGGCCGACGTGACACCGGGCACGACTTCAAAATGCACGCCTGCTTCAGCCAGGGCTTCCGCCTCTTCCCCGCCCCTGCCAAAAATAAAAGGATCGCCGCCTTTAAGGCGCACGACTGTTTTCCCTTCCCTGGCCAGGCCAATCAGCAACGAATTTATTCCGTCCTGGGTTCCGGCCAGACCGGTAGTTTCTTTCCCCATAAATATTTTCCCGGCTTCAGGGCTTGCAAAAGAAAGCAACTGGGGATTAACCAGCCTGTCGTAAACAATAACGTCGGCTTTCTCTAAACACCGGATGCCTTTAACGGTAATCAGCCCCGGATCACCCGGACCGGCGCCGACCAGATATACTATACCTTCTAACACTGATTATCAAACTCCTGACGGGCCGACTTCAAAATTGAAGCCGCGCCCCTGGAAAACAGTTTTTGGGCAAGTTCCCTTCCTAAAACAGCAGCCTGTTCTTTAGGACCGGTGGTTCTTTCTCTGACAGAGCGACTACCGTCAAGGGTAAGCGCTATTCCTTCAAGAATAAGGGAATCGCCTTCAACCTGGCCGACAGCGCCTATCGGGGCCTGGCATCCGCCTTCCAGTTCCTTCATAAAAGATCTTTCGGCAGTTATGGCCGCTCTTGAGTCCCCGTGATCCAGGCGTGAGATTATCCTGTATATTTCCTCATCATTTTCCCGTATCTCAATACCGATTGATCCCTGTCCAACAGCTGGTATGCAAATCGAATAGGGTATTTCCTGGACAATTATTTCTTCGAAGCCAAGTCTTTTAATTCCTGCAAAAGCCAGTATGAGCGCATCCAGATCTTCTTCCGAGAGCTTCTTCAGACGGGTGGTCAGGTTGCCGCGTATAGTTGTCATTTTCAAATCAGGCCGGTAATGCAGCAGTTGGGCAATTCGCCTTAAGCTGCTTGTGCCGATCGAGGCGCCCTTCGGCAGATTCTGAAGGGTTACTCCGACAGGCGCGATTAAAACATCCCCCGGCCATTCCCGGCGGCATACAGCGCCGATAGACAACTTTTCGGGCAGACTGGCGGGAAGATCTTTCATACTGTGAACGGCAAGATCTATTTTCCCTTCCAGCAGGGCTATTTCCAGTTCTTTAGTAAACAGGCCCTTATCGCCAATCTTAGCGAGGGCCACATCCTGAACATAGTCGCCACGGGTCTTGATTCCGACTATTTGGAACAACAAACCCGGCTCTAAACTTTGCAGCTCCCCTAGCACCCAGCGGGTCTGGCGGAGGGCGAGAACACTGTCTCTGGTCCCAATTCTTATTTCCCGCTTCAAACTTTACCTCCGTCGTTCATCGTTTTAAGCCTGTACTCCCTGGACTGCTCTTCTTCAACCTGCAAGCCGAAAAGGACCTGCAGAACTTCGGTGTAAAGATGCCCCTTAGATGTTAAAGCGTTATCCTTCAATCTTGTTATCGGCACATGCAGAAGCTGATTGACAATTGAATTCGCCAAAGAACCGACTACCTTACGATCATGAGACGACAGCTCGCCAAGACGGTTTAATGCCCGGCGGAGTTCTTTCTGTTTAATTTCTTCCGCCCATTGCTTTAAGGCGGAGACTGTCGGGACCACGAACTGCGTACCCAGCCATTTCATAAACTGATCCAATTCATCCTCAATTATACCTTCGGCATTAACAGCCATCTGTCTTCTTAGAGCAAGGTTCCGGTCGACGATATGCTGCAGATCGTCAATGTCGTATAAAGAAATTCCCGGCAACTCGCCCACCGCAGGATCAATATCACGCGGGACGGCAATATCCACAATCAGGATCTTTGCTTCCGGACTTGAACAAAGCGCTTCAGCCACCTGCCGGAGATGGACCACATAGTGGGGAGCGCCCGTGCAGCTGATTACGATATCCGATTTGATCAAATGCTGGTATAATTCCTCAAATCTTACTGCTTTGCCCCCGAATTCCGCAGCCAGCTCAAAAGCGCGCTTGTAGGAACGGTTGGATACGATTACTCCGTTTACTCCATTGGCTACAAGATAGCGCACGGAAAGCTCGCTGATTTTGCCGGCGCCCAGAATCAGCACAGATCGGCCTTTTAAATCCCCCAGGGTCTGCCTGGCCAATTCAACGGCAGCGTAACTGACTGAAACAGCGTTTTGGTCGATGGCCGTTTCCCTGTGAACCTTCTTGCCGACGGTTAAGGCCTGCTGAAAAAGAGCGTTTAAACAGCTGTTGGTGGAACCGTTCGCATAGGCCGTCTGGTAAGCGTTTCGTACCTGGCCCAGGATTTCCGTTTCTCCTAAAACCATTGAGTCGAGGCCGGACGCAACTCTGAACAGATGGCGGATTGCATCATAAAGAATATGGACATACGTATAGCTCTTAATTTGCGAAATATCCGTTCCGGACTTGCGGAAAAGGAAACTTTGAACGACGCCGATTCCTTCGTCAAGTTCCCTGGAAGCAACATATATTTCCGTTCTGTTACAAGTAAATAAAACCACGCATCCATCAATAACGGGGTGTGAGCAAAGCGCGTCAAGGGCTTCCTTTGTCAACTGTTCAGTAAAAGAAAGCTTTTCCCTTATCTCTACGGGCGCCGTTCTATGATTGACGCCTACCGCCACGATAAACATCGTTTATTATACGCTCCCTCGCTTGATTCCACTGACCCTGTTCCATCATTCCCAAAAGATCATCATCAAGAAGATTATTTAAAATAACACGGCCTTTATCCTTTTTTTTAGCCGAGCCAAGCATTTTAAGGCGGATTTGGCCGAGCAGATCGGTAAGTTTTCCATATTCCGGGCCGTATTTTTTCTGCAGCGATTCTTTAATTTTCCTTGCCAATAAAGGACTTTTGCCGTCTGTAGAGACCGCGATCTGAAAAGAGCCACGTTTAACTACAGCCGGTACGAAAAAGCTGCACACTTCCGGATCATCCACAATATTCACCAGTATGTTTCTTTCAAAACAATCCGCCGCTATCCTGCGGTTAACGTCTTTGCTGCTGGTGGCTCCGATTACCAGAAAGGTTCCGGCAAGATCGGCGGAATCATAATCCCCCTGGTAATAAGTGATTAATCCTTTTTGAACAAGTTTTTTTAATTTTGAAGTAATTTTTAAGCTTATTATTTCTACCCTGGCGCCGCTTTTCAGCAAAGAAAAAACTTTCCGCTCAGCGACTGCGCCCCCGCCAATTACCAGGCACTTGCGGTCTTTCGTTATTAAAGAAACAGGGTAGCAATGAGCCATATATAATCATTCCCAATTTAAAACCTGCGTGCGCCAATAAAATCAGCGACGGAGGCAAGAGCAATTTTAGCGTTAAAATTAGGTAAAGCGGATAATTCATTTCTTGCCCTGGTTACATATCTGTGAACAATCTGGCCTGAATAGTCTATTCCGCCGCATTCCTTGACAAGCCTGACGGCTTCCTCCGGTTCATAACCGTTGTTCTGGTGCAAAACCATGTCCTTCAGCTTGTCCCTCTTCGGGCTGTTTTTCAGGGCATAAATAACCGGAAGCGTGATAATCCCCTGACGCAGGTCGCCGCCTATAGGCTTACCCAGCAATTTTTCATCGGCTACCAGATCCAGAACATCATCGGTGATTTGAAACGCCATGCCAATATTGTGGCCGTACCGCCGAAGCGATTCATACATCTGTTTTGGAGCCCCGCAGACAAAAGCCCCCAGCTGGCAGCTTGCCGAGATAAGCAGGGCTGTCTTGCGATATATCGTAAAAAGATAATCCTTTACTGTCTTTTGAATATCGAAAGGATTTGAGATCTGTTCAATCTCACCTATACACATCCTTATGCTGGTATCGGCAAGAATCCTGTTGATAAAGAGACTGTCATATTTGGAGATCAGCAGCAGGGACTTTGAAAAGAGATAATCCCCCATATGAACGGAAAGTTTGTTCCCCCAAATAGCCCTTACGGTTTTGGCGCCCCGGCGTGTTGAAGAGCAGTCAACAACATCATCGTGGACCAGGGTAGCCATATGGATTAACTCCAGGGCTACAGCTAAAGGCAGCGCTTGTTCAAAACAAAAATCAGCGCATCTGCCGGCCAACAAACTAAAGGCAGGCCGCAAACGCTTTCCTCCTGCCTTCAATAAATGGGTAGAAGTCTGGGTCATTAAAGGATCCTGAGACTGAACAGCCGCATGCAATTCACGTTCTACAATTTTCAGCTCGTCCTTTATGTCCTTAAAAAGCTCCATTGAAAGAATTCCGCCTCATCCCTTAGCAAGAAAACCTGAACATTTACTGATGTTTTCTGTATCTATATTTCCCAGAATTAGACCTTTTAAAGCCTCCAACGTTTTGACAATAATTTTATCTTAGATTAATATATTTCGATAAGAAAATCAAGGGTTAGTGTTGCCGCTCAGTTTTCTCCTGGTTTTGCAGCACATATAGAGATTTACCCCCTAGTTTCCCTAGTTTTGCAGCACATATAGAGATTCAATAGCCCGGAATCATTAAAAATACTAATGAAACCGGGAATTTTTGTTTTAATATTATGTCATTATAGCATTGCGTTATTATGCGTTACGATATATAATAGCAGTAAAAAGTTGCAGAAAGGAGGCTGGAGTTTGTATCTGAAGAAATTCAGACAAAAAAATGGCAGGGTACATCTTTCTATCGCGACAGGTTATTATGACAAGAAAACCGGAAAAACCAAAACCGTCAATGTAAAAACCCTGGGATATCTTGATCTCCTTGAAAAACAATATTCGGACCCGATTTCATATTTTTCGGAGGAAGTGCGCAAAATGAACGAGCTGAGATCCTCTGAAAAGGCCCCTGTAATTTTTAATGTCCGCCTAAATGAAAAGCTTGTCTCCGGCATGGATACCCGTAAGAATTTTGGCTATGCCTGTTTAAGTAAGATTTACCATGAACGATGAATGGATCATTTTTTATTGACATATTCGAATTTGCGCAATAACTTTTCGATTAAAAGAACCAGCCTCAAAGCCGGTAAACATAAGGTCTAGAGGCTGTTTTTCGCCTATTTATCTGCAAAAGTCAGGATATTACATGATTTGGAACATTGAGTCCAGCGCTATTTCGTTATTTAGGCGCCGTTTAAGAGAACAAATTTACGTGGCTAAGCAGTTACGATTTTTTTACATATAGGTACTTGACACCATGTATGATCTACGGCATAATCATAAGATGAAAGGTAAATGTTGGTATTCAGCAACCTTCCCGGATTGTAAAAAGGAAGGGATAAAGTTGTTTTTATTTTTTGAGTTTGAGATAATTAATCTTACGTGTATTATAAGTTAATTGAATAAAAAAAAGAAATTTTTTGACTTCGGAGCCCTGATTTCAAACACTGTTCGATCTACAACGGAGGAATAAAGGTTACTGGAGTTTTTGTTTTATTGCCAAAATAATTAAAATAATGGTCGGGTTTGACTTGCGGGAGGGTCTTTAATGCGAAGATACTATTATGATGATGAACTCCCGGAATTGTTGGCCGAGGAGTTAATTAACAGGCGGAACGGCGGACGGCGCCGGCGGATGACTCCAGGCGTACGCCGGGAACTATTAAGGGAACTGCAGGCTGTTCGCGCTTTGGAAGATCGCCTGGCTCGCAGCCGCCACCCGGAAGTGCGAGAGACGCTGGTAGAATTGTTGAAGGGGTCCCGGGATCAGGATTTGACCACCGGTGAACTGATCGACCTGCTGAACAATAAAAGGGGAACCTCTTTGCCAGATTACTTTGATACACGGGGGGTTTTAATTACTGCAGGCGTC
>DFZT01000024.1:28562-44752 GCA_002382755.1 Firmicutes bacterium UBA4049
GCAGAAGCGCTGCAGATTATCCGGGAGATCATTGACGAAAGCCTGGAAATTATGGCCAGTGGCCGGGATGAAACCCAGAAGGTCACTGCTCTTTGGGAAGAGTTTTTAAGGGAGTTTTTTGCTTATTTGAAAAAAAGAAGTAAGGAAACAAGACGTAATTTATTTTCTGTGGTTTCCTTTAAAAATATCTGGCCCCGTTAGATATTGGGTACATTAAAAAATATTGAAGCATATTTAATCGAAATATTTTCAATATTATAATTATATTTAAAAAAGGAGGTGAAAAAGATGAAATTAATACGACCGGAAGCGTTACTGGAAGGGGTTTCGCCATGGGGGCTTTTAGCGGCCGGACTTATCATTGGCACCAGTCTGCCTGTAGTCCGCAAGGGTTTACGGGGCTTGTTTGTCGGCATGGTGAAAGGGGTACTGTTGGTTGGCGATGAATTGCAGGGAATGGCGCAAAAAACAACCAGAGAATGGTCGGAACTGATTGAGCAGGCTAAACAAGAGCGGAATCAAAAAATACACCAGTCAAATTGCTGTGGGGAAGTAAGCGACCTGGTAGAAGAACCCCCCAAGGAAGTGAGTGGCGTAGTGGCCGCAACCTGTTCCGAAGTTTAATAAAACAGAAGTTAATTTAACAGCTGTCTTTAGACAGCCAGCTCGGTAAATCTCCGCTTCCGGGAAGCATCCCAGGCATTGTAAACTGTTTGCGCCAGTTCTTGCTCCAGAGCATGGCTTAGCTTGGTCTGTACCCAGGCTAATAGGCCGGTTAGTCTTTTTTCCAGTTCAACTGTGTGGTTCATGGAAAATGATGCACATAAAAATGACCACAGCTTTGTTGCCACATCTTTTTTCCCCGGGACGGCCGGGAAAAGCATCTTCAGAGTTTTTTCATAGCACATGCAGCCTAACTGGGAAAATACTTTTTGCTCTTGGATGTCAAGGAGTACGGCGCCTAGTTTCTGCTGAGCGGAGGGAATAAGTTCGGATAAGTCAAAGAGTTCATCCGGCAGGAAGAAAAAGAGGTGATATTGTTGCTTAAGCCGCTTGTTCACCCGACCGGATATTTCTTTGACGGCCGTCGGGCTGTAGAGAACACTAACCGCTTCTTCCGGTGTGATCTCTCCCCGGCAAATCTTTTGGCTAAGAAGAGGGATTTCCTTTTTCTTTTCTTCAAAAAAGTCTTCGCATATCTGCCGTATAGTTTGCTGGCTTTCTTCGACGAGGGAGACGAAAAATTCTTCCTCGGACGCCCTAACCTGAAGATGGGCGGTTAAAGCCAGCCAAAAAAAGAGATTTTTTAATTTTTTGAAAGTCAAATTATCAACCTCCTCGCTTGGCGTTGTGGTAGTAGCGATGTCGATACTGACTGTCATCTTTTTTATTATCTTAGAAATATTGTATGTTACATTTTTTAATAATCTGTTAAGTTACCTTAAAATAAAGTTAAAAATAAGTTAATAATAAGTTAATAATTAAAAATCAGCCCTCCTCTTTGACTGGGCTGATTTTAACGTGACCGGCTGATGAATTTTATTCCCGGTTTTACCTGATAACTCTTTCGTAAATCGTCTATATTGGCGCTTTTATAACGCCGTTTCACCTTTATTATCCAAACCTTCGTTCCGTTTTTCATTTTGTGCATTTTTTGCAGCGCAGTTCAATAAGGGGAACAGCCGGGCTGTTTTGGGCAAAACGGACCGCAGTACTTTATCCAACGCGCTGGACAGCCCGGCGCCCAAACCCACCGCCATCCAATCCAGCAGCCCAAGCGGACTGGTTTTAAAAAGACCGGCAGCTGGCGGGTAATAAAGGGCGGCAAGGAGCAATCCGCCGGATAGGGACACCGTAGCTCCGGACAGGAGCCGGTCCGTTTTTTCCGAGGGTTGCTCCTGATGGCAGTCCAGAGCGTGCAGCAGCTGGCTTGTAGTCACGGAAGCAAGGGCCAGGGTGCGCGCCCGAACCAAGTCCCCTCTCTTTAATCCCCACCAGTAAGTGCTCAGGCTGCTGATTCCGATGGCAAGACCCCTTGATACAATCAGAGTTGTAAAATCCCGGTCTGCAAAGCTGCTTTTAGGTTCGCGCGGCGGCCGGTTCATAACGTTGCGTACGGGGTGGTCCTGGCTCAAGGCCAGGGCAGGGAAGCTGTCGCCGAGAAGATTCAGCCAAAGCAGCTGAATGGGTAAAAGGGGCAGGGGCTGCCCGGCAAGAACAGGAAGCAGCACCAGGAAAATCTCACCCAGGTTGGTGGCCAGCAGGTAGCGGACAGAGCGCTGGACACTGTCGTAGATTCCCCGTCCATGTTCAACTGCGGCTACAACCGTGGCAAAATTATCGTCGGCTAAAATAATGTCCGCCGCTTCCCTGGTGACGTCCGTACCTGTCCGGCCCATGACCAGGCCTACGTCGGCCTCCTGTACCGCAGGAGCGTCGTTGACCCCGTCGCCGATCATAGCCACCCGCTCGCCCTGCTGCCGTAAGGCCTTCACCAGGCGCAGCTTGTGGGCGGGCAGCATCCGGGCAAAGATGCGCCCATTCCGGACGATCTCTGCCAACCGCGTGTCTTCAGAGCTTTCCAGATCGTTTCCTGTATAAACCTGTTCTTTATTTTGAGCTAGACCCAGTATCCGGCCGACAGCCAGGGCGGTATTTGGCTGGTCTCCGGTAATCATCACTACTCTGACACCGGCGCTTCGGCATTTCTGGATGGCTGAGTATACTTCCGGCCGAGGTGGGTCGAACATTCCCACCAGGCCAAGAAAAATAAGGTTATTTTCCGCATCCGCGCCGGTTTTCCCGGAAGGGCCGGGGCCCAGGGAGCGGTAAGCCACCGCCAGAACTCTTAAAGCGCGCGCCGCAAGCCGGGAATTAATGCCTGCAAAAGACCGGCGGACTGTCGTAGTGAAGGGAACGGGACCCTGAGCAGTGAGATAACTGGTACAGCGCTTGATGACTACTTCTGGGGCGCCCTTGACATAAGAAAAAAAATCTTTTGTGGTCTGATGCTGGTAAACCATGCTCATAAAGCGACGTTCCGTATCAAAAGGACTTTCTTCCACCAGAGAAAAAGAGCGGCGCAGTTCGTCAAGCGACAGGCCGATCTCTGCAGCCGCCATATGGATGCCTTTTTCCAACGGATCCACAGATTCCTGTTCCCGCCAGCTGTTGCCAGCCAGGACCCCGGCAGTGAGGAGAAAAAGGAGTGCGCTTTTATCCGGGCGGGAGATGGTTGGGATAAAAACACCATCCGTGTTTTTATCCCAGCGGCTTTTATCGGCGCAGACCGCTGTTTGTACGACTTGTTCATTTTTGGTCAGGGTTCCTGTCTTATCAGTACAGATTACCGTTATACCACCGATATTTTCCACCGACTCAAGCCGCCGGACGAGGGCGTTTTTTCTGGCCATCCGGTGTACTCCGGATGCCAGGGCGATGGTAACGATGGCCGGTAGCCCCTCTGGAATAGCCGCCACAGCCAAACTGACACCTGTAAGGAACATGAACAGGGGCGGTTGCCGGCGCAGTACCCCGGCCAGAATAACAAGACCGCTGACAGCCAGGGAGCCGGTGAGGACCTTTCTGCCTACTACAGACAGATTGACTTGCAAAGGGGTTGGAGCGTTTTCTTCATTTTTCAGCATTCCGGCAATCTTTCCCATTTCTGTTTCCCTGCCGGTGGCGGTGACTACCGCTATAGCCCGTCCCTTGCTAACAGCCGTACCCAGGAAAACCATGTTCCGACAGTCGAATAAAATGCCACATTCGGGAAGGGGCGCATTTTCTTTGCCTACCGGGTATGATTCTCCAGTCAAGGCAGACTCGTTTACCTGGAAGGAGGAGGCTTGCAGAATCCGGGCGTCTGCCGGGACGCCATCCCCGGCCGCCAGAGAAATAATGTCTCCCGGCGTCAGCAGGGAGGAAGGGAGGCGCTGCCATTCCCCGTTCCGCATGACTTGCGCATGCGGAACGGCCATTTCTTTGAGGGCCCGGAGAGAATTTTCGGCCTTGTGTTCCTGCAGGGCGCCGAGAAGGGCATTGAAGCCTAGGATAGCCAGGATAGCCAGAGAATCGGAAAGCTCTCCCAGAAGAATACATACAATGCCGGAACCCAGTAGGGTCTGCACGAGGGAATCCTTGAACTGGTTCAGTAAACGGACCAGCAGGCCCGGCGGGGAAGCAGTCGGAAGCTGGTTCAAGCCGTATCTGGCGAGGCGACGATCTGCTTCTTCCCGGGTCAATCCGGTGATGGAAGTGTTAAGGAGTTTTAAGACTTCTTCCGCTTCTAGAGCAGAAAACGACATAGCCCGGACAGACTGGTCGGATGAAGGTAGCCGGACTACCCGGGGCTCGGCGGCGGACGGGTGCAAAGCGGTACGGCTGGCGAATTCGCCGGGGAGCTGACTTACCGGGAGGACCGCGGTTACTTTCGAGAGCGGCTGCATACGGCATGCTGCGGTTTCTTTTTCACCGGGGGACAAAGGTTTTTTCCCTGAAATTTGCCGTATGGTGCCGACCGTCCTGTTGTTCTCCGAAAAAAGAAGCAACCGGTAGGAATTCAGCAGGACTATAAGACTGGTCAGATTGCTGAACAAGGAAGCTGGGATTGGGGTCAGGCGGCCGGAGACACTTAAGAGAAGACCTATGGAATTGAAAAGAGCTGCCAGGGTGACACCTTCCCTTTCCCGCAGGGCTATTCTTGAGGAAATGATGAAGAGCTGTTCCAGTTTTTCAAGGTCCGGCCGGGCGAAAATTATCCCGGGAGTTGCGGACTCTCCTGAGAGCGCATTTTGACTGGAGCCAATGGTCACATCCGCTTTGAGAAAAAGGGCGGAAGTTTTTTCGGCGCCGGCGACCACAACAGTTTTACCGGCGGCCTGCAGCTTATCCAGAAGGCTTGAGGCTTCCTGCAGGGAATACGCCGCCAGGCCGGTTGCCCTTTCCAGGGGTGAATAAAAACCGGGCTGCCTGGCTGCCGCCATTATTTTGACACCGTGTAAGTTCAATTCTTGCAAGGCTGAAGCAGTTGCATCGGCCGGTTGGTATTTGATTCCGGCGAGGGCAATCAGGTAGCTCCTGCTGGCCAGGAAAATGGGGATCTCGCCCAGGGTGGTCAGCCGGCGAGCCTTAAAAATACCGGGAGCAACGCTAATTCCCTGGGACTGTATAAATTCCGCGCTGCCTAGCAGGATTGTTTCTCCTTCATTTTCAAAGATAGTGTCTGCGACAGCCGCTTCCTCTATCTCTAATGTTTTTTCGCGCTTCCCGGCTGGTCCGGGGATAAAAAGATCTGCCAGCGGGTGGTTATTTTGCTGCAGGGCGGTGAAAAACAGGGCAGCGGCCTCGTCCGGTTCAGTATTTAAAAAAGTGTATATACTGCCAATTTGAACTGTTATCTTTATTCCCCAGCCGTTTGCCAGCAGCAGTGTATCGGCAAGAGCTAGACGGGTTAAGGAGGCGGGTTCCGTAACCAGGGCGCCGATCCTTCGGGCCAGGACCAGGCCGGCGCAAAGCGCTCCGGGGTGGGCCAGACCGGCGGGGGCCGGGGAGGCGGCCAAAAGCGTGGATAGGCTGCGGTTTAAGCTGCGGTTCAAAAGGCCGTTAAGTGCGGCAAAGCCTCCTGCTATGGGCATTATCCGGTTGCCGTAAAGAACGGCGGGGGATAAGGGTAAGCTCTGTTTCTGTTCCCCGGCCGGTATTGGCGGCGTGTTTTCCACAGGTTTGCAGCAGGCTGCCAGCTCTAGTTCCTGGAGGCCGTCGGTCGTCTTGCTCTGAATGAGACGTCGGGAGCCGGCCATCAAAATTGCTTGCAGCAGACTGTTGAAGTTGGCTAGCCAGATGACCAGCAAACCCGGAACACTTTCTCTTAATAAAAGCGTTCCCAGGTACAAAGCGCTCATCAGCAGGTCTGCTGTAATTTTCTTTTGGCCGGATAAGCGGGCAAGGCCGCTTTTGAGTAAAGGATAACCGGTTATAATGCCCGTTGCTGAAGCCAAGTGAAACAACACCGGCGATTCCGCCAGCGGCGAAACGCCCTTTGTGAAACGCTTAATGCTTAAAACAACCAGTACTGCCCCGCCGACTGCTACGTTAAGAAACTGATGAGCCAGGGGTAAATCTTCCGGTTCGAGAGCTTCCGGTACAGCACCATTAACTGGAGCCGGCCCGGTTCCAATGTTTCCGGGGTTTCCTGGGATACTGGAAAATCCGGGTAATTCCCGGGAAAACCGGAAAATTTCCTCCAGCAATTGCGTAAGGCTCAGACAATTGGGATTGTATACAATCAGGAAACGGTGTGAGACAGGGTTTCCCCGGACTTTACATACCCCTGGCAGGCGAGCTAAGTGTCCGGTTAAGTCTGCCCATAAAGAGGGGTTGTCTGGCAGGCCCGGAGCGGCAATTCGGGCCCGTCCCGGCAGAACGTGCACCGGGTAAGGTTTTTGCCTGGCGGTTTCCTTTGTCACTTATGAGTCAGCCCTTTCACAGGTTTTAAATTTCTCCCTTTTTCCGTAGGATTATTCATTATATAACTTTTATTTTTACCGAAACAAGAGAAAATGTTTTTAATTGGTAAAATTATTAACGTAAGGCTGCCTTTTTCAGCAGCCTCCTTGTTTATCGTCATGTTTAAGCGGCTTATTTCAGCAAAGGGCATTATTGCGTATCTTTTGCAAGAAGGTAAGGAAACTGGCACAGGTTTTTTATTTATGGTATAATTACCGATAGTTTCGGTATCTGTAATTTTCCTCAAATTGTCAATATTGTCAGAATACATTTCAAGTTTGGGGAGAGATTTGGATGATCAGACAAAAAATAAAAGCATTAATTTATTTAACCCTTTTGCTTTTTTGGCTGCTGACGGCAGGTACAGCCTGTGCCGGTGTTAATCATAACCGTGTTGTAGCGCTTACCGTTGAAGGTCCAATCGTGCCGGTGACGGCCAGTTATATTCAGCGGGGGATTAAGCTTGCTGAAAATGAAGGCATTGCCTGCATAATTAAACTGGATACGCCCGGCGGTTTGTACAGTTCAACGCAGCAGATTGTCGGTTATATTTTGAACGCCGGGGTACCCGTGATTGTCTATGTGTCGCCCCAGGGAGGCTGGGCAGGTTCCGCCGGGACCTTTATTACCATAGCTGCTCATTATGCTGTTATGGCGCCCGGGAGCAGGATTGGCGCAGCTCATCCTGTTTCAACCACCGGACAAACTGAACAATCCGTATCCGATGTCTCAAGCCAGAAAATCACCGAGGACGCCGCGGCCTGGGTTCGCTCGCTTGCACAGCTGCGCGGCAGGAATGTTCAGGCGGCGGAGCTTGCCGTACGTGAAAGCAAATCCTATTCTGATCAGGAAGCTTTAAAAATCAAGCTCATCGACGCACGCGCCCGCACAATGGACGAACTGCTTAAGGATTTAAACGGAAAAGAATTAACCATCCGGGACGGCAGGATAATTATCCTGACAACGGACAATGCAGATTTGTTTCCTGTGGCTATGAACCTTCGCGAGAAAATTTTAACGGCGATAAGCAATCCGGAAGTTGCTTATCTTCTTTTCACTTTAGGCATGATAGGCCTGATCGCGGAAATATACCATCCGGGAGCTGTATTTCCCGGTTTGGTAGGCGTTCTTGGCCTTCTTCTGGGCCTTTACGGCCTTGGGACACTTGACGCGTACTGGGTTGGTATAATGCTTTTAGTTCTTGCCTTCGGGCTATTTACCGCCGAGGCCTTTGTAACCAGTCATGGTGTAATAGGCGCCGGCGGCGCCGTATCATTTGTGATGGGCTCAGTTTTGCTTTTTTCAGGCAGCGGGACGGGATTTGCCATTAGTCCCTGGTTAATCGCGGTTACAACAGCTTTTTTCATGGCCCTGGTTGGTTTATTGCTTTTGGCGGTTGTCAAAGGGCAAAAACGGCATATAATTACAGGAACGGAAGGGATAATTGGACAGACGGCTGTAGCGCGCTCACCGCTAAACCCGGCGGGGATTGTTATCTTTTCAGGCGGTTTGTGGAATGCCGTTTCTGAAGAAGGAGCGGTTGACGAAGGTGAAGAGGTTGTCATAAGTTCGGTAAAAGGCTTAAAATTAACGGTTAAGAAAAAGAATAACAGTTAAAAAGGAGGTACGAAGAATGGGATTTTTTTTCACATCAATTCTAATCATTGTCATTCTGGTTCTTTTGGGGTCGGCTATCAGAATAGTGCAGGAATACGAGCGGGGTGTAATTTTTCGCCTTGGCCGTATAGTAGGATCAAGGGGTCCCGGATTAATTTTGTTGATTCCTTTTATTGAACGCATGCAGAAAGTTGATCTCAGGGTAATAACAATGGATGTTCCGGCCCAGGAAACCATCACAAATGATAACGTGACAATTAAGGTAAACGCCATAGTCTATTTCCAGGTAGTAAACCCGGTTCAGTCCGTTGTAAATGTTTTGGATTATATCCGGGCTACTTCACAGCTGTCTCAAACTACATTACGCAGTATTATGGGTCAGTCACAGCTGGATGAAATACTTGCCAAAAGAGAGGAAATAAATCAGCGGCTGCAAAAAACCATTGATGAGGGAACTGAGTCCTGGGGGATTAAAGTAAGCCTGGTTGAAATCCGGGATTTGGAACTTCCTTCAACCATGCAAAGGGCTATGGCTGCCCAGGCGGAAGCCGAACGTGAACGCCGCGCGAAAATAATTCATGCCGACGGTGAGTACCAGGCTTCTGAAAAATTAGCCCAGGCGGCTAACATTATTTCACAGGCGCCTGGCGCCCTGCAGCTTCGCTACCTTCAGACGATTAGGGAAATTACAACAGACAAGGCCAGCACGATTGTTTTCCCTCTGCCTATGGATTTGATCATGCCTTTGGTAAAACTGCTGGAAAAAGTGGAAAAATAAAACCAATAAAACCGGTTACCTAAAATGAACGAGGTGGGCTTATGAGGTGGAGCCAGGCCAGTGATATCGGCAGCGTACGCACTGTAAACGAGGACAGCATTTGCGCCCGTCCGGAAATAGGCTTTTTTGCCGTAGCCGACGGTATGGGCGGAAGCCGGTCGGGCGAGGTAGCCAGCCGTTTAATCCTGCAGGAACTGGAAAGCTTTTTAATTTCCTATTCGGGCCAAAATCAGGATTTCGGTGTGATTCTGGCGGAGGGTGTTAAAAGGGCTAACAAAGCAGTTTACGTGACTTCCTTCAAGAGCGAGGATTACCACGGTATGGGCACGACCTTAAGCTGCATTATAGTGCGGGGCGATTTACTTTACCTGGCTCATGTAGGCGACAGCAGGATTTATCTGTTCAGGCGCGGAACTATTGTTCAGTTAACCCGGGATCATTCGATGGTCCAGGAGATGCAGAACGAAGGGGTCCTCACCAAAGAGGAAGCAATAAGCCACCCTTACCGTCATGTCCTGACCCGGGCTCTGGGCGTAGAACTAAACATGGAAATCGACATTGATCATCTTCAGCTTTTGCCGGGGGATATAATCCTTCTATGCACCGACGGCTTATCCGGTTTTGTCAGTGATGAGGTTATTCTGCAATCAGTTTTAAACGCCGCCGACATTGACCAGGCGGCGGGCGCGCTGGTTCAATGCGCTTTAAATTCCGGAGGAACCGATAATATTTCGGTTATTATTGTAGCTGTTGACTAGTTTAATAATACTAAAAAACGCGTTAGTCTTGCGTATATATACCTATTGGAGAAGTCAAACCATAAGGGTTTATGGAGTTGGAGTCTATGATTGGTAAGACGCTTGGAGGCAGGTATGAAATAATTGAGGAACTTGGCAGCGGGGGAATGGCTATTGTTTATAAAGGGCTGGACGCTTCCCTTGGCCGGCCCGTGACGATCAAGATCCTGCGGCCGGAATATACAACCGATTACGGTTTTGTAAGACGTTTCCAACGTGAAGCGAGGGCAATCGCCAGTCTTTCCCATCCCAATATTGTCAGTCTTTACGATGTCGGCCAGGACGGAAACATACATTACCTGGTCATGGAATATGTTCACGGGGATAATCTGAAGGCAATTATTACCAGGGAAGGACCTTTGGCCCCGGCAAGGGCAATTCATATAGTTTGTCAAATTTGTGAGGCGCTGACGCATGCTCATGAAAATAATATAGTTCACCGGGACGTAAAGCCGCATAATATTTTGATAACCAGGGAAGGCTGGGCAAAATTAAGCGACTTCGGCATTGCGCGTGATGTAACGGGTACCACGCTAACATATACGGACTCCTTTATCGGTTCGGTGCACTACCTGTCACCGGAACAGGCACGCGGGCAGCTGGCCGATCCCAGGTCCGACCTTTATTCGCTTGGCGTTGTGCTTTATGAAATGTTAACGGGTTCCGTTCCCTATCAAGGGGACAATCTGATTGCGGTGGCTTTAAAGCATATCCAGGACGAGCCCGAGCCCCCTTCAAAATTAAATGGACGGATAACTGCGCAGCTGGAAGGAGTAATTCTTCGCGCGATAGCCAAGGATCCTTCCCGAAGATTTCAGAGCGGGCGGGAACTATCCCTGTGTTTGCGGGAAGCGCTGTCGAAAAGCAAAGGTGAACCGGCGGAAAACGGCGCCTTTGAAAATACAGCAACAGGTTTGCTTGAGCCTTTATTGGAAGGGGAAGAAAAGGAGGAACCTGATATTGCCGTTATAAAAAAACGAAAAATACGCTCTTTGAGTGTGCTGATTGGCAGCCTTGTATTAATTTTTGTTTTAGCCGGGGCTGCTTTTGCTTTTAATAAGTTTTATTTTAATGTTCCCGAAGTCCAGGTGCCTAATGTTGTTAACAAAAGCCAGAAAGAAGCTGAGAATACGCTTAAAAACCTGGGTCTTAGAGTTCAGGTTGTCAAAGAGCATAATGACGATATAGCAGAAGGTTATGTTATTGCTCAGGATATAGGACCGGATGATCCCAAGGTCAAACCGCCAAGGCGGATCAAGCTTACCGTCAGTTTGGGCAAAGATCTCCGTGAAGTACCCGACCTCTATAAGTTAACCCTTCTTGACGCTAAAGTCCGGGCAGCCCGGGCCGGACTGAAAATAAGCGAACCGGTTCAAGAAGGATATAATGACAATGTTACCGAAGGATGCATTTATCAGCAGTACCCAACCGCCGGCGCGGAAAAACCTGCCGGGAGCTTTATTACAGTTTATGTTTCGCAGGGTAAAAATTTAGCCCGGGCGCGGGTTCCCAGCCTTATTGGACTGACCATAGAACAGGCTGGGGAGGAGTTAAAAAAAATAAATCTGAAACTGGACGAAAGTTTTCAATGGGCAAATTATGACAGCCCCGATTATCTGTCCGGCCAGATTATATCGCAGGAGCCTAAAGCAGGCAGTGATGTGACGGAAAATACAGCCGTCAAGGTTGTTGTCAGCAGGGGGCCAGGCCCTTTACCTACGGAAGTTCAAGTAAAGATACCGGTTCCCGACGACGGGCAAAATCACGAAGTGAGGATAAGTCTTAAAGATATAAGGGGTACAAGAGACGTCTATGTCAGTCCGCAGGCTTCCGGCGATGAAGTAAACAAAGTCGTCCGTTTTTACGGGCGCGGCATAATCAGGGTCTACATTGACGGCTCGCTGGTTAAAGAAAAAACCTATGATTAGCTTTTTCAAACAATAAGAGGCGGTTTTTGTGCTCACTCAAGGGGTAGTAGTTAAGGTTTACGGAGGTTTTTACTACATAAGGGCGGGAAATGCAGTATGGGAGTGCGTCCTGCGGGGACGTTTCCGGATCGGCCGGGAGCGTGTGCTGGTTGGTGATTACGTAGAATTTATAATTCAGAATGAAAGATCCGGTATTATTGAAAACGTTTTACCCCGGAGGACAATCCTTTTACGCCCGAGAGTTGTTAATGTAGAGCAGGCTGTTATCGTCCTGGCAACCCGTGATCCCTACCCCAACCCGCTGTTGCTTGACCGTTTTCTTATTCAAGCAAAGGATGCGGGAATCAAAGCATATATTAATTTCAACAAGATCGACCTCGGGACTGAAGAAACTCAAGAGATTGCCGCAATATATCTGAAAATTGGATACAGTGTACTTTTAACCAGCGCCAAGGAAAAAACGGGAATAGACGAACTGCGCAAAATTTTTGCAAACGGCATAACCGTGCTGGCTGGTCCTTCCGGTGTTGGAAAGAGCAGCCTTTTAAATGCTGTTTCACCGGACTTAATGCTTAAGACCAACGCCATCAGCGGCAAAGCGGGCACGGGCAGGCATACAACACGGCATGTCGAATTGCTGCCTCTTCCCGAAGGAGGGTTTGTGGTCGACACACCAGGTTTTTCAAAGCTCGGGCTTCCGGAAGTGAATCGGGTTGAGCTTGCCGGCTTGTTTCCCGAATTTGAACCATATATCTACACATGCCAGTTTACTGGTTGCCTGCATCTGCAGGAACCTGGCTGCGCAGTGAAAAAGGCTCTTCAAGCGGGAGAGATCAGCAGCCTGCGGTATAATAATTACCTGAGGCTGTTGAATGAAGTTGTTGAGCGGGAAAGGAGATACTTGAAATAATTAAAATAGCGCCTTCGATTCTTTCCGCCGATTTTGCCAATCTCATGGCGGAGGTAAAGAAAATAGAAAACAGCGGGGCCGATTACCTGCATGTTGACGTGATGGATGGCTGTTTCGTGCCGAATATAACTTTTGGGCCGGTGGTTGTACAAGCCCTTCGCCCGTATTGGTCCCTGCCAATCGACGTTCACCTGATGATTGAGGAACCGGGCAGGCATTTAGACAGCTTTATTGCAGCAGGTGCGGATCTGATCACAGTTCATGCCGAGGCCGACAGGCACCTTCACCGTACTTTGAAATATATCAAGGACCGCGGCAGGAAAGCCGGAATAGCAATAAATCCGGCGACCCATCATTCTTGCCTGGAGTATGTCCTGCCGTTTGTCGACTTGATTGTGATCATGTCTGTAAACCCCGGTTTTGGCGGGCAGGTGTTTATTCCTGAAGTTATACCTAAAATTAAAGCTGTTAAAGAAATGCTTGACAAGTTTGGTTATATTGCCGAGATAAGCGTTGACGGCGGAATAGGCCCTGAAACTGTCCTTTCGGTTATCGAGGCCGGCGCAAATGTTGTTGTTGCCGGTTCGGCGATCTTTGGCAGCCCCGATCCTGCCCAGGCGGTTAGAAATATTAAAGACGCTGCAGCAGGGAGGTGAGTTCTGTGGCGGCTTGGAAGTGTGAGGAATGCGAGCAGAGTGTGTTTTTAAAGGGGTTGGACCCATAAATGTTTAAAAAAGTGGTTATCGTTGGCGTGGGATTGATCGGCGGGTCTTTGGGCCTGTCTCTGATTGGCCGCTCGCTTGCGTCTACTGTGGTGGGTGTGGGCAGAAATCCTGAAAACTTACGTTTGGCTGTTGAATGCGGGGCGATCCATGAGGCGGCGGAAAACCTGGCGGCCGCCGTTGCCGGCGCTGATCTGGTTGTTTTGGCCGCACATGTTGGGGCGGTAAACGGTTTGCTGAAAGAGATGCTTCCCAGCCTGACAGAGGGGACTGTAGTCACGGATGTAAGCAGTGTTAAGGTTAAAATAGTGCGTTTCGCCGCGGAATTGATGCCGCCCGGGGTTTTTTTCGTGGGCGGCCATCCAATGGCCGGATCAGAACAGCAGGGGGTAAAGGGCGCGGACCCGTACCTTTTCGAGAACGCCTATTATATTTTAACCCCTTTGCCAAATACGCCGCGGTTTGCCTGTGACAGAGTTAAAAATATGGCGGAAGGTGTTGGGGCTAGGGTAGTTGAAATGGCGCCCGAAGAACATGACCGCGCCGTTGCGGCGGTGAGTCACCTGCCGCACCTTACAGCGGTTGCCCTTGTCAGGACCCTGGTCAGTCTTTCCGACGGGGAAAAATTTCTACCCCTGGCGGCGGGCGGTTTCCGGGATTCCACACGTATCGCGCAAAGCAATCCCCTCATGTGGCGGGATATCTTCCTTTCCAACAGCGATATGCTGCTGGATATGTGCGGGTCTTTCAGGCGGCAGCTCGAATTACTGGAAAATGCCGTGGCGGCGGGAGACGGCCAGCGGATTTTGGACCTCCTGGAGGAGGCCAGGGAAGTCCGGCGGCACGCGCCGGCAAAAACAAAAGGTTATTTGCCGGCGCTTTATCCAATAATGGTTTCAGTCCCCGACCGGCCCGGTGCAATAGCCGACCTAGCGGCGCAGCTTGGCGCAGCCGGAATAAATATCGCAGATATAGAAATTTTGAGAGTAAGAGAGGGAGTTGGCGGGAGCGTCAGAGTTGCTTTCGCTGCCGAGGATGAGCAGAATTTGGCTGTTGAAGAACTGCGTAAAAGAGGAATGCAGGTAGTAAAGGGGTAGTTCATGGAATTCAGGATTAATTCACCCGCCGGTTTACGCGGAACCATTTCCGTCCCCGGTGACAAGTCTATTTCCCACCGGGCGGTCATGCTGGGTTCGCTGGCCGAGGGGGATACATATATTGAAAATTTTTTAACAGGCGCGGATTGCCTGGCTACAATGAGCTGTTTTCGTTTGCTTGGCGTCGAATTTGACGGACCCGACGAAAAGGGCGGTCTGGTTGTTCACGGGAACGGGCCCCTGGCTCTGCGGGAACCGGATCAGGCGCTTGACGCGGCAAATTCCGGAACAACAATGCGTTTGCTTTTAGGCATCCTTTCCGGACTGCCTTTTTTTAGTGTATTAACAGGAGATGCGTCGCTGCGCGGCAGGCCGATGAGCCGGGTGACCGTTCCGCTAAGACTGATGGGGGCCCGGATTTGGGGGCGTCAACAAGGGAAGCTGGCTCCCTTAGCCATACAGGGAGGGGATTGCGTCGGTATTAAGTACAGCCTGCCCGTAGCCAGCGCCCAGGTGAAATCATCCATCTTACTGGCCGGCTTGCTTGCTTCCGGGGAAACAGAAGTTTCTGAACCGTTTCAGTCCCGGGATCATACGGAACGCATGCTGAAGCTTTTTGGAGCGGAATTGACTGTTGACGGTAAGGCGATTAGAATCCGGGGGAAACAAAAATTGAAGGGTCGGCATGTGGTTGTTCCCGGGGATATTTCCTCGGCAGCCTTCTTTTTAGCCGCAGGCGCAGCAGTTCCGGACTCGGATCTGACAATAAAGGACGTCGGGGTTAATCCTACACGCTGCGGCATTTTGGAAGTAATGGAGCAGATGGGCGCGGATATCACGTTGTTTAACAAGCGGGAGGTTAGCGGCGAACCTGTAGCCGACATTCGCGTTAAATATTCAAGATTAAAAGGGGCGCTGGTTGGCGGGGAACTTATTCCCAGGCTTATTGATGAGGTTCCCGTTTTGGCCGTGCTGGGAACGGTTGCCGAAGGCGAAACCCTGATTAAAGACGCAGCGGAGCTAAAAGTAAAAGAGAGCGACAGAATAGCTGTTTTGGCCAGGGAACTGCGTAAATTTAACGCAGACGTGGAGGAACTGTCCGACGGGCTGGCAATCCGGGGAGGCCGTCCATTGAAAGCGGCTGAATGCGAAAGTTACGGGGATCACCGCATAGCCATGGCTATGGCAATCGCAGGGCTGTTGGCTGAAGGGCAAACTGTCGTTAACAATACGGAATGTGTTGATGTTTCTTTTCCCGGATTTTTCAAGACCCTTTGCGGGCTTGGATAAAGGAGTTGAATAACGGGAATGACAGGTAATATTTTTTGCTGTAAAATTACTTAGGAAAACAGGAAACCGGTTTATTATGTCGAATTCCTTGCAATAAATTAGATTATTATATTAGCTGGCGGTAAAAGGTTGATGCCCTTTTGTATAGCAATTGACGGACCGGCCGGCGCCGGTAAAAGCACTGTAGCTAAGCTTGTTGCGGAAAAATTGAATTATGTATATGTTGACACCGGGGCAATGTACAGGGCTGTAACATTGAGCGCGCTGCAGCGGCATGTAAATCTGGAGGACGAACGGGCGCTTGCCGAACTTGCGGCTTCGACCAAAATTGAATTGTTCGCCGGATGCGATAAAAGTACCCGTGTGTTTATGGATGGAAAAGAAGTATCCCTTGAGATAAGGGCGCCGGAAGTATCCCGGAACGTTTCCCTTGTTGCCCGTGTGCCGGGTGTAAGAAAAGAGCTTGTCAACCAGCAAAGAAGGATGGCTGAATCAAGTAATGCAGTAATGGAAGGGCGCGATGTGGGTACAGTAATAGTACCGG
>DFZT01000051.1 GCA_002382755.1 Firmicutes bacterium UBA4049
GAGTATTCCGCTTCTAAAAAAACAACCTAGTTTTCCAGGCCGGTTCGCCTGATCCGGAGCGTCCGGCGGTCCGTGCCCTGGTTATTGGAAGATGCCCGGGAGACAACCAGTACGCGTGCAGATTCGAAAAAGAGCTGCGCATCACGGATCAGGAGCGCAAGGGCATTGCGCGCTTCCTGCCGGGTTTGCCGCCACATTTCGAAATCAGCGCTGGGCACAAGAATATCGGGCTGCCCAAGCAGCCTGCTCACAATGCCCGTCCAGCGCCTTACGGCGCCCCAGCTCACCTGGCGCCCCAGCTGTTCGGTGGCGGCATCCTCGAGATGGTGGGCCTCGTCGATTACTAAAGGACCGTAATCGGGTAATACTTTATTCTCCATGCGGATATCGGAAAAAAGCAGTGAATGATTGGTAATAATCAGATTGGCCGCCTCCGCCGCCCTGTGCGCTTTGGTTACGTAACACTGCCCTTTGAACCAGCGGCAGAGCGTGCCAAGGCAGTTTTCGCTGTCGGAGCAGATGTTCGACCAGTAATCCTGTTCAAATGAGGAAATATTCAGTTCGCTCCTGTCGCCTGCGGCAGTCGCCGCCGCCCAAACCTGCACCCGGGCGTAGAACGACGCTTCCTCGGGGCGGGAGTTTGCGGCAGCCTGGACACCGGACCATCTGCGCAGGCAGAGGTAGTTTGACCTGCCTTTGACCAGCGCGGCCTTACAAGGCCAGGCTAAGGCGCCGAGCAGGCCGGGGATGTCTTTTGACCACAGCTGCTCCTGAAGGTTTATTGTCCGTGTCGATACAACCACACGTTCGCCGCGGGTTAATGCCCAGTGCAGCGCCGGAATCAGGTAGGCTATGGACTTGCCCGTGCCCGTTCCGGCTTCCATTAAGAGATACTTCCGCCCTGTAAGCGCGCTGCTGACCGCACGGACCATCTGTTCCTGCTGGGGACGGTATTCGTAATCCGCAAGGTTTAAGGCCAGCCGCCCTTTCGCTTCAAACAGGGAGGGAAGGTCTTCGAACTCAGGCAGGAAAGAGGTTTCTGCAGGTGCTGTTTTTACATTATACTGCTCCGGACGGCTTAATTCCGGAATTGCGCAGACAGCCGGCTCGCCGTTTCCTTTCTGCGCAGCACCGCCGGTTAAATCCTTCAATGCGCCCGATAGCGGCTTAACCCAGGAAGAACCCGCCTGCGAAAGAAAAGCAGTAACTTGTAAAATAACCCTGGTATCAAGCCTTTTTAGGGCTTCAACCAATTTCCCGTATAGCTCGACCGTGGCCAAAACGTCGGAAAGCGACCGGTGTTCTTTTTCATTCTTAATACCCAGGAACCGGCAAAGAGCGCTCAGGCTGAAGCCGGGCGAAAAGGGAAGGACGACCCGGGCCAGCTCAAGCGTGTCGTATGACTGATTTTTCAGCGGGCCGGCCGCTTCCTCAAGAAAACTTTTATCAAAACCCACATTGTGGCCGACCAGCGGATAGCCGCCAAGAAATTCCAGGGCGCGGGGCAGCACTTCCGGCAGCTCCGGGCAGGAGGCGAGCATCTGATCGTCTATGCCGGTCAGGCGGCGTATACTTACCGGAAGTTTTTGCGAAGGCCGCACAAGACTGTGGTAGCTTGCGGCGACCTCACCGTTTTCAACAAGCGCCATGCCTATTTCGATAATCTCATCTTGCCGGGGAGAAAGACCCGTTGTTTCCAGATCGCAGACCACAAAGGAGCCAAGCATTTCTTATTCTCCGATTGTAAAAAGTGTGGATTTAAGTTTTCTTCGATGTTTTTGTAAAATAATCCTGCCTGGTTGATTAATCTTTTTGGTAGCAATAAAGCGGTCCGGGGAATAATCTGTTATTAAATTTAAAGAATAGCTTGGGAGGCGAAAAACATAAATGACAAGTACTCCGCTTGACATGGATAATTTCTCGGAACTGATCCGCAGCCTGCTTCAAAATTTTGATCCGTCCATGTTGAAACAGATGGCGTCGATGATGGACCAGGATACGCTGATGAACTTAATCAAAAACCTGATGGATAATCTCGACCAGACTATGAAGCCGGAGGAGGTCCAGGTATTAAACCAAATCATGGGGACTTTCCTGAATTCCGGGAGGTAGGGCCGTAGCATATATTGATGGACACTACGGAAAATATTGAAAATACGAAAATTTCCTTCGAGTGGAACTTTTTTGGCTTTAGAAGGTTAAAATCGGGCACCAACGGTTCCCGGCCGCGGCCATTTCCATGTTTTTCAGAATAAAAGGACATTTCATACCGTTTAAAAGTAATATAAACTTTTGAGGACCAATTTTAACCACTGGCCGGTAAATACTTTTCTCCTTGTTAGACTGTATTATAATTAGATTAACCAGATTGAATACAACCTAATCTCCTCTCCCTTTCTCTGCTGTATCTTCAGATACAGCTCTTTCTTTTTTTAATCCAAATCAGTCTTTATTCCCCGATCTCTTCGAGATATTTCCCGGCGGCTACTGCGGCGATTGCCCCGTCAGCCACTGCCGTAACTACCTGCCTCAGCAGCTTCCGGCGCACATCCCCCGCCGCAAAAAGCCCCGGCTGCCTCGTCCGCATATTGTCATCCGTAATAATGAACCCGTTATTGTCCACTTCGGCCATTTCAACGACCAGCTGCGAATCGGGTTTCTGGCCCACATAAATAAAAACGCCGTTTAAATCCATCTTCTGAGTGGCGCCGGTACGGGTATCTTTGAGTACGACACCTTCCACTTCTTCCTGCCCTATAATTTCTTGTACGGTATTAAACAAGAAAAATTTGATCTTCTCGTTCTGCATTGCTCTCTGCTGTTCAACCTTGGTTGCCCTCAATTCGCCGCGCCGGTGGATTATGTTCACTCCCTTGGCAAACCTGGTCAAAAAGACAGCCTCGCCAACAGCTGCGTCGCCGCCGCCGACCACAGCCACTTCCTTGTTGCGGAAAAAGGCCCCGTCACAGGTAGCGCAATAGGAGACGCCGCGTCCTCTTAGTTTTTCCTCGCCCGGAACACCCAGCATCTGCGGCTGTGAGCCGGTGGCCAGAATAACACAACGGCTGAACAGCTCCTGTTCGTCAGTTTTAACGGCAAATTTTCCGTCCCGGAAAGTCATCCCGGTGACATCAGCGCTGATAATTTCCAACCCGAAACGTTTGGCCTGCGCCTCCATCCGGGCTGTCAGGGCGGCGCCGCCGATCCCTTCGGCAAAACCGGGGTAATTTTCAATGAACTCCGTGTTGGCCGCAAGTCCGCCAGGCATTGCCCGCTCCAGCATCAGCACATCAATTTTTGCCCTCGCCGCATATAACCCGGCCGCTAGACCGGCAGGCCCGCCGCCTATGATAATCAGTTCCCGCTCATTCATTTGCCTTCCCCCTAAAGTTATCAATTACACATTTTTACAATTTCATCATATTAAAAATACTGTCAAACGTCAAGAAAGCAACTATACTTGCACCCGTGTGAATATATTGAAAGCGCCTGTATCAAAACAGGCGCTCCCAGACTTTGTCAGTTTAATCGGCTACAAATTGCGGCAAGGTCTCTCTTTACACCCCACCTCCCTCAATCCTTCTTAGTTGATTTATATTGGCGGGGTTTTAAAAACTTGCCTGGTAATTTATACTTTTACCAACAATCCTAACCTTTGAGGCTGACCAGGACGTCATCAAGGACTTTCTTAATATCCTGGTCGCCGTTGATATTTTTAAGCAGGTTTACTTTTACATAGTAATCAATGAGCGGCTGGGTCTGTGACTCATAGACATCCAACCTGTTGGAAACGGCCTCTTCGTTGTCGTCGCTGCGCTGATAAAGCTCGCCTTCGCAGGAATTGCACTTTCCTTCGCTCTTGGGCGGGTTAAACAAAACATGGTAGCTTGCCCCGCAGCCCCTGCAGATCCTGCGACCGGTCAGCCTGGCCAGCAGTTTTTCACGCGGCACATCAATGTTGATTACGCCGTCCAATTTAATGGCTAAAGCTTTTAGTGTTTCGTCCAGCGCTTCCGCCTGAGGCAATGTGCGCGGAAAACCGTCAAGTAAAAATCCCTTGGCGCAGTCTGGCATTGCCAGTCTTTCCTTAACCATGCCGACGACTACCTCATCAGGCACAAGTCCCCCCTGATCCATGTACTCCTTGGCCTTTTTACCCATTTCCGTTCCTTCTTTGATTGCGCTGCGGAACATATCGCCCGTGGAAATATGGGTAATAGAAAGCTCTTTTACCAGCACTTCAGCCTGTGTGCCTTTGCCGGCGCCCGGCGGTCCCATAATCAATAAATTCAAACTTATCCCCTCCCGGAAAATTTTCTTGGACCCTGCGGCCAAAAAAATTATACCGCATGGTCGTCCCACAAATTATAATTTTTTATTCGATACGCTTCACTTTATTTCCTTCTCTGTTTAAGATAATATTAGAATTGCTAAAATATATAAAGGGGCGCTGCCGAGTGCCGGTTTTATATCTTGCCTTTTTCGTCCTGCTTCCCTTTCTGGTTTTTATGTTATTTTTCCAGATTGCGGCATTTTCATTTGCCAAGCTGGGTTTGTCTCCTCATGGAGCTGTTCTTCTTTTAGGCCTTTCCCTGATCGGGGGGATTATCAACATTCCAGTTTCCCGGCGCCTAATCAAAGAACGGATGTCGCCTCTAAATTACCTTTTTTATTACCCGCCGCGGGTAAGCGAGCAGGTTATTGCAGTCAACCTGGGAGGCGCTATTGTACCCGTTTTGTTCAGCTTCTATCTTCTTCACCGGTCGCCTCTTCTGCCGACTATTCTGGCTGCTGTAATCGTCGCGATAGTTTCAAAGGCCCTGGCCCGTCCGGTCCCCGGCATGGGCATCTCCCTGCCGGCGTTTATTCCTCCGCTTGTGGCGGCTGCCGCAGCGGTCCTTCTGGCCAGGGAATACGCCGCCCCGGTCGCTTATATCGCCGGGGTGTGGGGAACTCTTGCGGGGGCGGACCTGCTTAACCTAAACAAATTCCGGGACATAGGCGGCCATGTCCTGAGCATCGGTGGCGCCGGAGTGTTTGACGGGATATTTTTAGTCGGCATTGTAGCCGCCCTGCTGGCCTAAATCGGGTTTGGCCGCGCCGGACTTGTTTAGTAAAAACCGCGTGCTAGAATTTAAAAAGGAGGGTGTTTTTATTGAGCCAAACAGGGTATGTATATGACCCGCTCTATCTTGATCATTATACGTCATTTCATCCCGAATGCCCGGAACGCCTGGAAAAAATCATGTCCAAGTTAAATGCTGCAAGAATCCTGGACTATATCCAAAGCATACCTCCCCGCCCCGCCACAGTGGAAGAAGTCGCCATGGTACACTCTCCCGCCCACATTGAAGGCATCAGGCAGATTTGTTTAAACGGGGGAGGAAACCTGGACCCGGACACTTATACCTCGGAGCGTTCTTATGACGCCGCCATGCTGGCGGCAGGGGGACTCCTGTGCGCTGTCGACAAAGTGATGGAGGGAAAATTCCGGAACACGTTTGCCTTGGTCAGGCCGCCGGGCCACCACGCCATGCCGGAGCGCGCCATGGGCTTCTGCCTTTTTAACAACGTGGCCATAGCCGCTCGCTACTTGGAAAAAGCATATGGCCTGGAAAGGATCCTGATTGTTGACTGGGACGTCCACCACGGAAACGGAACAGAATTTATCTTTTATAATACAAAAAAGGTGCTCTACTTCTCAATTCATCAGGGCTGGATTTTCCCCGGCACCGGTTGGACAAAAGACGTCGGCAAAGGAGAAGGGGAAGGGTTTACAATCAACGTCCCCCTGGAAGCAAGGATGGGTGACGCTGAATACGAAACGGTCTTCCAGGAAATTTTATACCCTGCCGCCCTGCAGTACAAACCCCAGTTTGTCCTGATTTCCGCCGGACAGGACTCCCATCACAGCGACCCCATCGGGGCGATGCGTTTAACCTCGCTGGGCTTTGAAAACCTGACCAAAATCGTCATGAATATAGCGGACAAATGCTGCGACGGCCGCATTACAGCCACTTTGGAAGGCGGTTACAATCTGGAAGGCCAGGCCCTTTCGGTGGCCGCTATTTTCAACGCTCTTTCCGGCTTAAATTTTAATGTCCATGAAGATACAGGCGTTAAAAGGACTGCAACCGTATCCCCCATGTTTATGAACGACGTTAACGAAGTTAAAAAGATACATGGTAAGTACTGGAACTTTGACATGAACAGGGGTATGTGCTGATTAATCAGATATTTTAGGATGATTTTTATGCGGACAGGCGTTGCAAACCTGCCGTTGCATCCAGGGAAATGCCCTTCCTGGCTGTTTGGCCTGATGAAGGCGCTTGGAACGGCAATCATCCAGGTGATTGTCGAAGAATACGGGCCGGAAGAAGTCTTGAGGCGCCTTTCCGACCCGGTCTGGTTTCAGGCGTTCGGCAGCGTTTTGGGCTTTGACTGGCATTCCTCCGGCCTGACAACAACCGTGTGCGCCGCCCTCAAAGAAGGGCTTGCCCCCCGGCAGGGTGAACTTGGCCTGTTTCTAGCCGGGGGCAAGGGAAAGACTTCCCGCCAGACACCGCATGAGATAGACCTGGCCTGTGAAAAATTCGGGCTTCCTTCCACACTTGAAGACCTCAAATACGCCAGCAAAATGGCGGCCAAGGTCGACAGCGCCGCTGTCCAGGACGGCTACCAGATTTATCACCACTTTTTTGTTTTTCTCAAAGACGGCTCTTGGTCTGTCGTCCAGCAGGGATTAAACGACCAAACAGGCTGGGCGCGGCGCTACCACTGGCTCAGCAGCGGCTTAACCGATTTTGTCTGCGAACCACACGCCGCCGTCTGCGGCAGCAGGAGCGTAAATGTTCTGAACATGGTGGCGCAGGAAAACGATCAGGCAAGGGATGCGGTGGCTTTCCTGTCCAGGGAAAAGCCGGAATCCATCCTGAAAGAAATTAAAAAGATCACTGAAAGCCAGTCTTTTAAAACTCTCGACCTGCCCTACCGGCACAGCATACCTTCCTCGTCGCACATCAACAGGGTATTGCTGAACACCTACCAGAACCAGCCCGCAGATTTTGAAAAACTTCTTTCCGCCACAAACGCCGGACCGGCCACAATCAGGGCGCTGGCCCTGGTTGCGGAAGTGGCCTACGGCGTAAATTTAAGCTTCCGGGATCCCGTCCGCTACTCCTTTGCTCACGGCGGCAAAGACGGGATTCCCTACCCGGTGGACAGGCCAAACTATCAAAAGTCAATTTCATCTCTTGAGAACGCCCTGCGCAGGGCTAAAACGGGCGACACATTAAAGCTAAAGGCGCTGCGCAGGCTGTCCCACATTGCCAGGGAGACGGGGTTGTTGACACAAACGAATATGGACGGGGAATCTAAGTGAACAAAAAAGGTTATTATTGAAATGAAGACAATTTGGCCGACTGACGGTTTATATCTCCTGGTTGGCACAATAGGCCCTCTTTATGTTTTAAGTATTTGCTACACTTGACTCAGTTAGCAGCAGATTTCACCCTTACCTAATTTCCCTTTAATTATGGCTTGAGCGCAGCCCGCCCCGGCAGCTACGGAAATGGCGGAGAAAGGGCAGTTAATCGCGCAGGCGCCGCATTCCATGCAAGAATCCCTGTCCTGAATGGCAGCCTTTTTGTTGATAATTTTAAATACCTGGTGCGGGCAAACCTCGGCGCAGATCCCGCATCCGGTGCATTTCTCTTCGTCAAGATCCAGTGTAACCACATTTTTAAGATACTTCAAAGAAGACACCTCTTTACAGAACAAACTGATTTAAAAAAAGCAGGACAACCCCCAGCCCAGCTGAAATTATCGCTGCAGGGAGCGCAACTTTTAATTCTCGCTTAACACCTGATAAGGAAGTAAATGTGCTTGAGCCGGTAAAATTTACTGCCAGATAGGACGACAGCGCCGGTAAAATAAGAAGGTAAACCAAGGCCTTAGTCCAGCCGGACGGCACAGCCGGGAAGGAGTATAAAATAACGGCAGTAGACCAGAGCAGGCCAAGCAGCCACCCTTTCCAGGCAAAAGAACGGCCCGGTATCCAGGGCAGCAGGGCAGGCGTCAATACGCAGCCTGCAACAACCGCCCCTAGGTAAGGCAGTGTTGCCAAATAAGAAACGGACCAGATTTTAAGAAGGTTTAAAATGAATATGACCAGGTAAGCGGCAATGACTATTTTGATAACCCTGACCAATTCTATGGGTATAAGTACAAGCCTGTCTGCAAAACCAAAGTTAACCCTGCGCATTTGTGGAGAAGCTTTCATGCCTGCGCCAAGAAATTTAGGAAGATCGCAGGCTCTTACCGGCCCATAGATAACCCTGAAACCGGATATTTTTAACAATCTGTGGGCAGCCACCCCTACAGCGCTTAACTGCGGCAAAACCAGCGTCCGGTGTGAAACAACCCAGGAAAGGTTGGTCATGGCAATCACCCTGGCTATCTCCGTTGCGTTGAAGGTTCCCTTTCCGGCGGAACACCAGACGTTGATTCCCCTCGTGTTGATAACTAGCACCCAGGCATTGACTCCTGACAACTCCTTTCTCAAACGGTCAAAAGTCATTTTATAATTGGCTGTTACCAGTACCGGCGAATCTTCGCCGGGTTCCCCAATCCCATATAATCCGGGAGCAACTTTATATTCCATCCGGTTTATCCCCCAGCGCACTTTCCAGGAACCCATAATGTCCTTTGCAGAAAGTTTTGTTGAGATGATCGGAATTTTTCCCGCCAGAGTAGTTTTATATCCGGTGATCCACCCGGCATTGGTTGGCAGGGGAGGAACCTCCTCCTGCAGATCAGGGCCTCAACAAGTTTCACGCAAAGTATCTTCCTCAACTGCCAAACTGCCCATCCTCCTTTTATGGTGCATTTTAACCTTTTAAGCAGCCCGCTGCCCGGTTTCATACCTCAAACTTAAATTTTTAATGGTACAAACTATAATTGAAACTGGTCGTTTAAGGCCGAGAGATATTTTTTCAATGTTTCTTCCTTAAAATAATAGTAGTTCCACCTGCCCCTGGTTTCTTCCCGGATAAGATCAGCTTCCTTTAATTCCTTGATGTGGTAAGAGACCCTTGATTGAAGCAATCCAGTATCGTCAACCAGGTGGCAGACACACAGCCACTTATCTTCACAGCATTTTTTGCCGGCGATTCGCCTGAGAATTTCCAGGCGCAAGGGATCAGACAAAGCTTTGGCAATTTTTAAAATGTCCATTATTTCACCAACCACTTTAGATAATATCAAATATATTTGATGTGTCAATGCATAGTTGTAAACTTTGGCCGTGCTAGATCGCAGCAACCTTCCATTTGCTCTCAATCTACTTGGAGGTCTGGCTAAAGGTGATTCAGAATACGCGACGGCGCTGGTATCCTTTAGACATTCGTGTTAAGATTTCGTTGAAAAAACCGCGGTTAGATCAGCCTCTCCACTGAAGCCCTGCATTACAAATTGCCGGATGATAACGAGAGAACCCGAGGATAGCGAGGGAAGTGTTTGGAGCAAACAAGTGAATTGTCAAAATAAAGGAGAGGGGTTCAGCTCGGTACCCCTCTCCTTATCAAATGTTAAGTGGTTTTTATCTCTATTGACTCAGGATGCTTCTTCAAATATCTGGTAACCAGATATGTACAGGCTGTAGTTGTAAGAGCGGTTAACAATACTTTGGCAATTATTCCTTTTCTTGAACGGGTGCGCCGCTTAAAAAAAGTCTTCATAAACTTCAACCCCTTCAATTTTTAATATTATTATTCGTCATCCTCACATACTTACCTCTATGTAAATAGTGGTTGCTGTGGAAAACAAAAAACCCCATACTACGGGGCATTTGTTCAATTGCTCATAGCCCGCTTTTTGATTTTAATCCTTGATTAAAAAGCTGATTATTGAACTGATGATCATAATAATCAAAGCTGAAAGAAGGGCTACCCAAAAGTTTGCGATATTAAAGCCTTTGATTACCGCGCTGACCAGCCACAGCATCAACCCGTTGATGACCAGGGTAAATAAGCCCAGAGTGATCAGGTTAATGGGTAAAGTCAGCAAAATAAGAACCGGGCGGATTGTAGCATTGATAAAACCAAGTAAAACAAAGCCGAATATGGCCGCCAAAATTGTTACGTCAAAGCCCTTGACAAGATAAGCGGCCAAAATAATCCCCGCAATATTCAAGCCCCAGCGGATGATTAATTTCTGTCCCATTGATCACCCTCCTTAATTAATACAAGAATTTCCACGGACAAATCTTTTTTTCCAGCCAATCTAAAATTATATATAGAACAAATCCCAGAAGACTCATTGCTATTACTCCGGCATACATCTCGTTGTAAGACAGGCGCGACCATGAATCCATCAGATAAAATCCTATTCCTTCGCTGCTGGCAAAAGTTTCAGTCATAAACAGGACGGCAATAGCCGCGCCGAGGCCTGTTCTCAAAGAGGTGAATATTTCGGGAAGACAAGCCGGTAAAATAACGTGCCGGTAAAGATCTTTTCGTGAGGCGCCCAGGGACTTTACCGAATAGAGATAAAGTCTTTCCACTGATCTTGCCGCGTCTCGCGCCGTTACCAATATTTGAAAAAATATGATTAGCGAAATCAAAAAAATTTTTGCCCAATTACCCAGGCCAAAAAGGGAAAGCACAACCGGAAGAAAAACAATTTTAGGTATCGGGTAGATTAGATAAACTACCGGACCAAGAAAACGGTCAAGATGAGTTTCCCTGCCCAACAGAAGCCCCAAAGGGACTGCCAGCAATGTCGACAGCAAAATGCTTATAACTACGCGAAAAGCACTGAAAAGAAGATTTCTGGAAATGCCGTTGTCAAGTCCCGTTACAAAGGCGCGTATCGCCTGGACAGAACCGGGCAACGCAGGGTCAGCCATACAAAGACTGATGAACTGCCAAAGCAATATCAAAAAAAGAATAGCGATAATATAATTAATGAAACTTTTCACGGAAGGGTTAACATGCATCGTTTATGCCCCGTTCCAGTAATTTCCTGACTTTCAGGCATTGTTCAAAGTAGGCTTGCTGATTGCGATAGCCGATATTGCCTGCAGAACTGTTTTCCAGCACGTTTAAAATTCGTCCCGGTCCCGGCGACATGATCAATACTTGCCGTCCAAGCAGTACAGCTTCTTCAATATTGTGAGTTACAAGGATCAGGGACATTTTTGTTTTTTGGCAAATATCAAGCAGCAATTCCTGAAGCGCTTCACGTGTAAGCGCATCAAGGGAAGACAGGGGTTCATCCATGAGCAGAAGTTCAGGCTCCAGCGCCAGCGCGCGGGCGATTGCCACGCGCTGCCTTTGACCTCCGCTAAGTTGAGCGGGGAAACGGTCTTTAAATTCCCATATTCCCAAATCTCGCAGTACTTTTTCTAAAATCCCCTGTTTTGCCTTGTTTGACATCCCTCTGATTTTCAAACCCAGCATTGCGTTATCCCAAACTGTTTTCCAGGGAAGCAAGCCGTAATCCTGCAAGATTAGCGCCATCCTGCGCTTTTCAGGACTCAAGACACGTCCTCTGATTTCCACTTCAGCATCGGTGTACAACCCTGCCAGAATAAATAAAAGTGTACTTTTGCCGCATCCGGACGGTCCTATAACCGTGCATGTCTGCCCCTGTTCCAGGTACAAGTCGACGCTTTCCAGCGCGGGCGCCAGGGAACCGGACTTTTTATACGAAACCTGCAGTTTTTCTATCTTTACCAGCTCATTTGCCAATAAAACCACCACTTACCATGTCTTCATAACTCAATGCTTTCTTTAATAGACCCTTGTTCAGCATCCAGTTAACTGCCCGGTCAAACTGCGCCTGGGTGGGCGTTTCCGGCAAAGAAAAGCGAGGTATCCGGTATGTGTCTTTAATCTCTTTCGGAACACCGGCTTTCTCCGTGAACAGAGCCCGGTAGCTTTCCGTATTGGCGTCTATTTCTTTTACGGCGCTGGAATAAGCCTGCAGAGTTCCGGTTATTTCTTTGCTCCGTGATTTTAGCGCTTCTGTATGAAAAATTAGAACAACCTGAGAAATATCTTCCTTACTATTATCCAAAATTACTTTCGCTCCCTTGGATTCGGCATAGGTTGCCATAGGATCCGGCAAAGTGGCGGCTTTAATTTGATTTTTGAAAAGCATTTCCATGCGCACCGGTATCTTGGGAACAACGATCTTTTTTATTTCGCCGGGCTTAAACCCCTGTTTTTGCAGTAACTGATCAGTGACATATTCGATAATGGAGTTCTGTGAAACACCAATTTCCACTTCTTTTAGCTGTTCTGCTTTGTTAATACCGGAGCCGGGAGCGGCCAGAATGGCAAACCGTCCCTCGCCCGGTTTTATTCCCAGCGTAGTTGTAACAATCTGGTGGTCAACACCGGCATTTTTCAGCAAGGCTGCGGCTATCAGGTCTGTTATTTCCCCGTCAATCGCCCCGGCCTGAAAAGCGCTGTCACGTTCTAAAGCGCTCTGGAAAGGAACCAGTTCTACTTTAACATTTTCCTCTGCGAAATAACCTTTCTCCTGGGCTACGTAAAATGGCAGAGAGTCTTCTACCGGCAGGACACCAATTTTTATCGGTTTCGCATGCTCCTTTTTATTATCGCAGCCGGTTCCCAGCATTATTATCCCGAGAAATAAAACCCCTAACAAAAAAAATATCTTGCTCTTCTGAATCACTTATCCTCTCTCCTTTCTTCTCTATTCTCTCTTACTAAAAACCAACTTGCCGGATCAATCTGCGCTGTATGTCAAATGTCTCCCCACGCCTCGTAGAGCTGATGCTCCAGCCCCAATTGGTCCATTGCCCTGCCGACAATAAAATCGACAAGCTCGGTTATTGTCCGGGGCTTCGTATAAAATGCGGGCATGGCCGGCAGAATCGTAACCCCCATTCTGGAAAGCGATAAAAGGTTTTGTAAATGAATTTGATTCAAGGGCGTTTCCCGCGGGACAAGAACAAGCGGACGCTTCTCTTTCAATACAACATCCGCTGCACGCTCAACCAAATTCCGGGCGAGGCCGTGAGTAATTCCGGCTATCGTGGCCATACTGCAAGGAATAACTATCATTCCGTCACTTTTGACTGATCCGCTGGCGATTACCGCTGTAAGATCGTGGTAATCGAGATAATTGATCTTCTGTGAACGTCCGGGTCCCAGGCGCCGGGTAATGGCTGCCTGCTGCTCTGCGACATCCCCGCTGATCTGCCAATCCATCTCAAAAGCCATCACCTGTTTCGCAGGGTCGGTAATTAAAAGATAAAGGGAATGTCCCTGATCGGCTAATACCTCAACAAGACGCCAGCCGTAAATACAACCGCTCGCGCCGCTGATGGCCACTATATACCGTCCGATATCATTTCCTCCTTCCTGTCACATAACTATCCTGTCACATAATTATTGCCAAAAATACTGCAACAAATAAAATAATACTAATAGTTCCGTTTACATTAAAAAAAGCCAGGTTTACCTTGCTTAAATCTTCAGGATTGGCAAGATAATGCTCGTAATGCAGCAATGCAGCGGTAATCAATACACCTGCCGCATAAAGATAACCCAACCGTAAATAGATTCCTAAAACAATAAGCAAAATAACCACTATTACGTGCAATAAGCGGGCAATTAACAGCGCATTTTTTATGCCAAACCTGGCGGGAATTGAATACAGCCCTTCTTTGCGGTCAAAATCGTAGTCAAGGGTCGCGTAAATAATATCAAATCCCGCGACCCAGAAACAGACAATTAACCCAAGCAGTATTGTTGCCGGATGAATTTTACCGGTTATCGCGATCCAGCCCCCCATTGGAGCGCAGCCGAGCGCCATCCCCAGTACGAAATGGCTGAGCCAGGTAAATCTTTTCGTGTAGGGATAAATTACAAGCAATAATAAAAAGGGCAGCAGCTTCACGCAAAGCGGATTGAGCTGCGCCGCAGCAAGAATAAGCAGTCCCAGCGAAACGGTAATCAAGAGCAGAACATCAGTACTTGTAACCAATTTCATAGGCAGGTGCCGCCCGGCTGTTCGAGGGTTACGCGCGTCAATCCGCCAGTCAATTAACCGGTTAAAAGCCATTGCTGTGCTGCGGGCTCCAAACATAGCAACAGTTATCCAAAGAATTTTAACGCCGGCCGGCCAACCCTGCGCCGCCAGGAATGAGCCCATATATGAAAAAGGCAGGGCAAAAATCGTATGTTCCCACTTGATAAGTTCGGCCAGTTTGCGCAGCTTAGTCCAGGCCATAAGCGGTCCACCTCTGATTGACCAAGTTTTTTATCTCCTCGCTCATTATGATGTCGTCCGGCCAGGGTCTGCGATGCCCTTCTTCCGGCCATTTTTTGGTAGCGTCGATTCCCATCTTGGCGCCATAATTTGGAGTCGGCGAAGCGTGGTCAAGCACGTCCAGCGGGCCATCCGCGATTACGACATCCCTACGGGCGTCTATATTGTTATATACCTTCCACCAAACAGTCGCCATATCCTGAACATCAACGGAGTCATCAACTACAATAATCATTTTGGTAAACATCATATATCCCATACCCCAAAGCGCATTCATAATTTTTTTTGCATGCCCCGGGTATTGCTTTTTGATGGATACTACGGCGCAGTTATGAAATACGCCTTCCAAAGGCAGGTTAAGATCCTTCATTTCCGGCAATTGCATCTGCAGCAGCGGTAAAAAGATACGTTCCGTAGCCTTGCCCAGATAACAATCCTCCATCGGCGGCCGTCCAACTATTGTCGCCGGATAAACAGGGTCACGACGGCGGGTCAGGCATGTTAAATGGAACACCGGGTAAAAATCTTCCGCTGAATAATAACCCGTGTGATCTCCAAATGGTCCCTCGAGGCGTTTTTCCAACAAATCAACATAACCTTCAAGGATAAATTCCGCCTGAGCCGGCACTGATAAGTCCACAGTCCGGCAGCGGACCATTTCCACCGGCTTGCTGCGCAAAAAACCGGCAAAAAGCATTTCGTCAAAACCCCGGGGTAAAGGCGCAGTAGCTGCGTAAATGGTCGCCGGGTCTCCTCCAAGAGCGACCGCTACTTCCATTTTACCGCTCCCCTGCTGTAAATGCCGCGCAAAATGGTAAGCGCCGTCTTTATGAAGATGCCAGTGCATGCCTGTGGTTTTCCCGTCATAAACTTGCATGCGGTACATCCCCATATTTTGCTTTTTTGTAACCGGATCTTTTGTAAAAACCAGCGGAAGGGTGATAAATCGTCCTCCATCACCGGGCCAGCACTTTAAGACAGGAAGTACGTTCAAATCCGGATTGTCATTTTCCACTACTTCCTGACAGGGCGCCTTCTTTACCGATACCGGAAAATAAGAAGCGAGTTTACTTAGCTTTGGAAGAGCCATCAGCTTATTGATGATGCCGTTAATTTCAGGAGGCTGCAGCATTTGACGGATCCTCTCCCCTATTTCATCCAGAACGTCCACTTCAAGGGCCAGGCACATCCGTTCCATGCTCCCAAAAGCATTGATTATTACCGGATAAGGGGAACCTTGAACATTTTCAAAAAAAAGAGCAGGCCCGCCGGTCTTGGAAATCCTATCGGTTATTTCAGTAATTTCCAGCTCGCAATCAACCGCAGTCTTAATTCGTTTTAATAAATTCCTTTGTTCTAAAACACTTATAAAATCTCTTAAGTCTTTATAGGCCATTTGGTCGTCCTTCTCTTTCAATTCTCCCGCGGCGTTTTCTTGAATCACCTTTTTTAAGGATTTACTCCGGCTCTTTATTGGTTTCAACAATCATTTTTTATTATAACTTTCAACATGGAAACATACAAATGTCACTGCTTTAATTTTTCCATTGCCGCGACCTCCATTCCCCAGGAACCGTTTTAAGATTTCAGGCTGGAACAGATCTTTTTCGGCGTTGCAGTGTCCGGCTGGCATTCAATACAGCCAGCAATGTCACCCCCACATCAGCAAAAACAGCTTCCCAGATACTAGCCAGACCGATGGCGCCAAGCAAAATAAAGAAGGCTTTAACTGTCAATGCCATGTAGATATTTTGCCGAACAATTCGTCGTGTTCTTCTGGCGATTACCACCGCCCCTGCCAACTTGGAAGGAGCATCCTCCATCAGAACCACATCTGCGGCTTCAATTACTTCATCACTGCCCAATCCGCCCATTGCCACTCCGATGTCAGCCCTGGCAATAACGGGCGCATCATTGATGCCGTCACCGACAAATACCAGTTTTTGTTTTTCCCGATGCTTTATCTCCTTTTCCAATTCTTCAACCATCTCAACCTTATCTTCAGGCAGTAATTCCGCAAAATATGCATCAATTCCTATTTCCTGACTGACTTTTTCTGTCACTGTTTTATCATCACCGGAAAGCATTACAGTTTTCCTGATCCCTAGCTGCTTTAAACGACTGATTGCATCTTTTGCATCAGGTTTTAATTCGTCAGAAATAACTATATACCCGGCATAAACCCCATCAATAGCCACATAAACAATGGTTCCTGCAACATCACAATCCTCATGGGCTATATTTTCCTTGTGCATCAGCCGGTCATTTCCCGCCAGAACCCTGTGCCCATTTACACAGGCGCTGATTCCGTAGGCGGCAATTTCATGGAAATCCTTAACCTGGTCATCTGTTATTTCTTTCCCGGTCTTCTCCTTATACGCAGCAAAGATTGATTGAGCAATGGGGTGATTGCTGTATATTTCCGCTCCGGCCGCTGCCGACAGGATTTCTTCCGGGGTAATATGATTTTTGGATACGATCTGGGTCACTCGAAAAACCCCTTTGGTCAAGGTGCCAGTCTTATCAAAAACGACCGTATCCAATTCCGCCAGGGCATCTATATAACTAGCTCCTTTAACCAGGATTCCGTTTTTCGAGGCGGCTCCAATTCCGCCAAAATAGCCCAACGGGATAGAAACCATCAGCGCACAAGGACAGGAAATAACCAATAGTACCAGCGCCCGGTAAATCCATTCACTGAATTCCGCTCCCGGGACCAACAACGGCGGAATAACCGCAATCAAGACGCCTGCCCCGACAACGATAGGGGTGTATAAGTTTGCAAATTTGGTTATAAACTGTTCAGTGGGAGCTTTTCTCTCACTGGCTTTTTCGACCAATTCCAAGATCCTGGCTACCGACGAATCTTTGAACGGTTTGGAGACCATGACCGTAAGAAGTCCCTGACCATTGATCATTCCGGATAAGATATTTTCGCCAATTTCTACCTTGCGCGGAACAGATTCTCCGGTTAAGACTGATGTATCTACGAATGATGTTCCATCAATAATCTCGCCATCCAAGGGAACTTTTTCACCAGGTTTAATTATAATTATCTGACCTATCTCGATTTCTTCAGGTCTTACTTGCCGTATTCCCCCATTTTCTTTAAGATTGGCATATTCCGGTTGAATATTGAGCAAAGCGGAGATAGATCGCCGTGAGCGGTTGACCGCCCGGTCCTGCAAGTATTCTCCAACCGCATAAAAAAGCATCACACCCACTGCCTCCGGCAATTGGTGGATCGCTATAGCTCCACCGGTAGCAATAGTCATCAAGAAATTTTCATCGAATAACTCTCCGCCCGCCACTTTTCTAAAAGCGGCCAGGATAACCGGCCAACCAACCAGGAGATAGGCCGGAATTAAAACAGCATACTCAGCCCATGAGAACGGCGTATTATGCAGTGATTGGTTAAATATTATTCCAACGGCAAATAGTAAACCTGCTCCGATAATTATCCAAATACTATAATGTTCTTCCGCTTCCTCCGCTGATGAAAAAGACTGTGACCCTTCAGCTATTTGCAGTTTCACTTCCGGTTCTACCCGTTTAATGATGGTACGGGCTTCTTCGGCCAATACTTCCGGCAGTTCGACGCTCAATGTATTAAAATTGATAGTTATATTCTCCAAACCATTTACTTTACGAAGTTCCCGCTCCAGTTTCGCGGCGCAGTTCGGGCAGTCTAGTCCTACCAAAGAATAACGCATATCCGTTCCTTCCTTCCTTCCTTCCTTCCTTCCTTCCTTCCTTCCTTCCTTCTTTCTTTCTTTCTTTCTTTCTTTCCTTCTTTCCTTCTTTCATGTTTAGTCAATTAACAATTAGTGTTCCTCTGCTAGATGATTCTGGACTACCCGGATCAGATTTGTTGCATCTCCCGCTGCCAACAGCTTAGTTGTAGTATTCATACAAGATCAACAATCTGCTTTGTCTCAAGGATTTTATGGAGAAACATGTTCATCTTGGCCATTGACCAGGAAGAACCGTTCATTTCCTGCCCGTATAAAGAAAGGCTTTTGATTACGTTATTTTCCTGGCTGGCTTTCGGTAAGTTTGAATAGGATGTTGGGGTCAGCAGCCCGCGCGGCGGCGCACGGGGAAATATCGCACAGTACCATCTCAATCAAAAATACAAATGCAAGAAAAAGTGTCAGGCAAGCCAATTTTTTAGAAAATCTTATCATTACTCCGTTACCTCCTCCCTATTACATCATCATCTTTTCATACCGTCCAGCATCTCATGGCTGTACAGAATCAGGCTGTCGCTCCAGCGGATGCAGTCCCGTCCCACCAGCCTGCCGCTTTGAAAAAATTCCTGGTTGACCAGGGGAGCAAAGCGCACCGCGGAAAGCCTGGCCTTCAGGTCATAAACGAAGCTGGAGCCGTTTTCCAGTTCCACGGCGATTTTGTATCCCTCCAGGCGCTGTACCGAGCGCATTTTACCCATGCTGATTCCTCCCTTGAATAGAAGAATAAGCTAAGAACAAAAAAAGCCCGCTGTACGGAAAGTATCGCAGATCTACTTTGCTGTGTATATCACACAAAAGTACCATTTTTATAGTACCATTTTTTATCCAAGAAATTTTTTGTATCCCTGGCCACCCTAGTTTTACAGCACACATAGAGATTCAATAGCCCGGAATCATTATAGATACTAATGAAACCGGGAATTTTTGTTTTAATTTTATGTCATTATGGTATTGCGTTATTGTGCGTTATGATATATAATAGCAGTAAATAGTTGCAGAAAGGGGGCTGGAATTTGTATCTGAAGAAATCCAGACAAAAAAATGGCAGGGTACATCTTTCTATCGCGACAGGTTATTATGACAAGAAAACCGGAAAAACCAAAACCGTCAATGTAAAAACCCTGGGGTATCTCGATGTCCTTGAAAAACAATATTCGGACCCGATTTCATATTTTTCGGAGGAAGTGCGCAAAATGAACGAACTGAGATCCTCTGAAAAGACCCCTGTAATTTTTAATGTCCGCCTAAATGAAAAGCTCGTCTCCGGCATGGATACCCGTAAGAATTTTGGCTATGCCTGTTTAAGTAAGATTTACCATGAACTAGGAATTCATACTTTCCTTATTAACAGACAGCGTCATTCGAAAGAGGGATATAATGCCAACGCTATTATGCAGCTCCTTGTGTTTTCCCGTCTGCTTTTTCCTTCATCCAAAAAGAAAACTTTTGAAAACCGCAGCATGTTTTTTGAAAATGCAGATTTCTCTTTAGATGACGTGTACCGTTGCCTCTCTTTTTTGAACAAACGCAAGAACGAACTTCTTTTATGGATGCATAAACGTATTCAGGATCAATATAACCGCGATACTTCTTTGGTTTATTATGATGTGACCAATTATTACTTTGAAATTGATGAGCAGGATGATCTGCGCAGAAAAGGTGTTTCAAAGGAGCACAGGCACGATCCGATTGTTCAGATTGGACTGTTCATGGATAACAACGGCATCCCCATTACATATGGTCTTTATCCCGGCAACATTCTTGACAAGCAGACCCTGATCCCAGTGCTCGGAAAAATCCAACGGGATTTCTCTCTTGGAAGGATCGTGGTGGTGGCTGATAAAGGCATAACAACAGGAGATAACATTTACTATACTCTATCCGCAAGAAACGGTTATATATTGAGCTACTCCATTCGAGGCGCAGATGCTGCATTTAAAGCATATGTTCTGGATGAAGACGGTTATATCAAGATAAATGATGAATTTAAGATAAAATCCAGACTCTATCCAAGAGAGGTCGCCATTACTGCTAAAGGCGGTGGTAAGAAGAAGGTGACCGCGGACGAAAAGCAGTTGGTTTTCTATAGCAAAAAATATGCGGAAAAAGCCAGGGCTGAACGTGCCGGAGCTTTGCAAAAGGCAAAAGACCTGATTAAGAATCCACATAAATATAACCTTGCTACTTCTCATGGTGCGGCCAAATATGTAAAAAATATCTCTTTTGACGCCAAAACAGGTGAAATAATGAAAGATGCAAAGAGACACCTTCTTTTTGATGAAGAAAAGTTACGGCAGGAAGAGGAGTTGGACGGGTACTATGCCATTGTCACTAGTGAATATCGAATGCCTGATGAACAGATTATAGAAATCTACCGCGGTCTTTGGAGGATAGAAGAATCGTTTAAGATAACGAAAAGTGATTTTGAGAGCAGGCCGGTATATCTTTCTGCACAGGAACATATTCAGGCGCATTTCCTTACCTGTTTTGTGTCTCTTGTGATCGCCAGACTGCTTGAATACAGGATAAAAAGGAAGTATTCAGTAATGACGATACTGGAAGGCCTTGGCAAGGCTTCCTGCAGCCATATGCAGGGAAACTATTACCTGTTTAATTATTACGATAATCTTCTCGCTGATCTCGGCGCTGAACTCGGGATTGATTTTGCCAGGAAATACATGACTCTTGGAGAAATAAAAAAAATTTTGGCGGAAGTAAAAAAAGATACGAGATACTCGAACTCTTAGAGAAACAGCGGGGCCTCACCAGTGCTGGCCTTCGCTATAGCCTAACCCGAACTAGCCGGTAACCAAAAAAGGATTTTTGATTATC
>DFZT01000067.1 GCA_002382755.1 Firmicutes bacterium UBA4049
TTTTTACCTGTATGTCTCAAGTACCCTGTCATAGATATCCTCGATAATTCTAAGACCTCCTTTGTATCCAAAATAACCGCAGTCTAAAACTAATCTAAAAGTCACCGGAACACTTAAGATCAGCAGATCTGCTTTTAATTCTTTGGCCAGGTTGCTTTCCCAGCAGCTTCCAAGTATCAACACCCTGTTTTTAATGTTGTCTTGTCTTATTTGTTCATGTACTGCGCCGGCGTTTATTTCAAAAAACACATCAGCAGATCTGTATTCAGATATTTGCCGGAACTGCTCCTTAATCAATGCCTGGTATTCTTCGGGCGTATTGTCAATAATAAATTGTTTTGCCGGAATAATTCCCAGTTCATTGAGAAGATATTTAGAAATCCCTATGGAATAAGAGGCATCTAAAATACTGTAAAATTTCCTTGGCAATCCGTATTTGAATTCAAGCAAAAAATCCGCCATTCTTTCGATATGCGCATAAAACTTCTTTTCTTCCCTCTGAATAAAATTTTCGATAATTCCCGGATCAATTTTCCCAAATCCGCCAACCAGCCTCAAAAACTTGGAAGTTTCTATTCCTCCAACCGGTAAATACGGTATATGAAGATACGGTGTGCCGTATTTATCTTCCAAATGTTTGACAATGCCTAGTCCTGCCCAGGCGCTTAAAACGATATTAAACTGTGCTTTTGGTACAGTCAGCCACTCAGAAACTCCTCCGGAACCCGGACCAAAAAGTACATTGACCTTTAACCCGATTCCCTCCAACACTCTTTTTATCTCCTCCAGATTCCCATTCCAGAAAGGATCCTGGTAGGGCAGCGTAGCAAACACGTTGACGAGTCCTTTGATGATCGATTTATCAGCGGCATACTTCTCTACATACTGGTCGACGATGGCATTGACAACCGCTTCGTGACTAACATAGTTATTGCTTTTAAAGCCGCCGGTTTCGACAAAAACAATGGGCTTTCCCTGTACCTGATATTCGCCGGTCACCCTTTTTACATCGTCCCCGACGATATCAGCGGTGCACCCTGTAAGTACGACAAAAAGGTCTGCATCCATTACCTCAAAAGAACCGTTAATAACTCCCCTGAGCTTTTCTTCACCTCCGTAAATCACTTCCGATTCACTGATATTTGAGCAGGGAATAGAGTTCCCTCCAGCGTATCCGTCTCCCTGGCCGATAATTCCGGTGATTTTGCTGCAGCATCCCGGGCCGGAATGCAGAATCGGAATTGCTCTTTCAATGGCGACTACAGTTTGTTGAACCCCTAAAGCACAGGAATATCTGGGCTGCTCAATAATTTTTAGCACAGTATCCACCTCCAAGGTACTTAAACGGATTTTGCTCCAGCCACCATTTCGTATAGGGCAGCCTGCTGTGTTTTGCCAGATTTTTTGTAAATTCAATAGTATCAAGGGTTTCCAGTATTTTTTCAGCATAGTTGATAACTCCCTGGTAGCCAAAACCGAATTGCTCATCATCCATAAGAAAGGTAGGGATACCAAGTTTTGCGCCACATATAACCATGCCTGGATGTCTGGCGACCATCAGATCAGGCTTTTCCCTGTTCAAAATATTGATCAGCTCGAATGTTTGTTTATTACAGACATTGTAGTTTTTTACGTCTCCGTAGGTATGAACGGCATGCGCCAAGACGTCTGAAGCCGGGTCTTGATTGTCATATAACGGATCATGGTGAAATATTGCCGCTCCTTTCACTTCAAGCCCAAGTTCCCTTAAAAGAGCAATGATCGCATGCCCATGAGCCGCTCCCGCAGTCAGGTAAGCTGATTTCCCCTTTAATTTTTCGCGATACTCACTGATCTTGGGAATTACTCTTTCATGCTCACTTTTGATAATCTCTTCAATCTCTTCCTGTTTCTGAAGAACTCTGCCCAACTCGCGCATCCAATTATCCGCACCTTTTATCCCATAGGCTGGCGGCGATTTTATTTCCGGTACACCGTAAATCTGCTCCAAAGCCGCACCCAGATACGTCCCCAGTGTCGGACAAATCTGGATGGTTGCGGCAGCTTCAGAAATATGCTCCAGCTGAGTTACTGTCGAGTAGGGTACTATATAATCAGCTTGATATCCAAGCCTGCCGAGCAGTTCATCAAATATATGGCTGCCAAAAAAGTTGATGATGTTTACTTTGTTCGTTTTCTTTTGAGGCGGCTTGACAATTTTTCTGACGATAGCATGAAATGCCGAGTCAAAACCTGTGGTCCATATTCTGGACTTGAAACCTTCACAAAAACAAGCCGCAACCGGGATTTTCAGCTCCTCCGTCAGCGCATTTGCCACGGCTTCCACATCATCCCCGATAATTCCCGACACGCAGGAGGTTGTAATAAACATCGCTCTGGGATTTACCCTTTTATACACTTCCCTAATTGCGAATTCCAACTTTTCTGACGCTCCGAAAACGGTGTCTTTTTCTTCCAGGTTGGTGCTGAAATATCTTCCTTGAGTTTTAGGCAAGTTTCTTTCTACTTGTCCTACAATATTTAAGAAGTCAAACTTAGCAAAATCACCTGAGCATCCGACAGGCGCATGGTTGATCACGACTGCATCCTGAATCAGGGAAAGTTGGCATAACGCAGTAGAAGAACTGCAACCCATACATTGGCTGAAACTTCTTGGGGCATCCTCCAATTCCTTATTGCGCGAACAATGAACAAGTTGGGAAGCTGTTCCAATAAAGCCTGTTATTGAGCCCAGCCGTTTCTCACGTGCTTGTACTTCAGGTTCACTCAGATTTATTTTGCTCATTTCTAAACCTCCCAAATAATAAGAAAAAGGCTAAATCCACACTTCTCTCAAGAAGATGATAGACTTCGCCTCCAACATTTTTGGTCAGACCTAAATCCTGTTAATCATATATATTTTATGATGTTAATCATGGCCTTTGCTTGTGCTGTTGTTAAGCTGTTGTAATTGTTTTTTACCTTTCAAAGACAAGTACACTTAATATGTCTTCAATCATATTCAGCCCGCCCAGGTATCCTGTATATCCCCGGGTTAGGACAACGCGATTGCCTACAGGATAGGTCACCGTCAAATGCGCAGCTCCGATATTTTTAGCAAGCTGACGTTCCAAATGACTGCCCACTACAAATGCAGGACTAAAAGCGTCATAAAACCTCTGTCCGTTCGATACAGGCCAGTGTCTGCTCAAATGATATTGAATCTCTGAAGCATCCGTTTCATAAATTACCTTCGTTTTGTAGCCGGAATTCAGGCGCTCCAAGTATTTGTCAATCTTATTCTTTTTCTCATCCTCAAAATCATCTGTTACGATGGTAAGTTCAGGGAGCCACCCCAAGTCATCGGCCAAGAATCTGGTCAGAGCAGCAGCGTAATTTCCGTCGCCCACCACAACAGCATAGCGTTGAAAATCCTGGTCGTTGTACGTGTCGGCAATCCTGTCAATGTACTTGTAATAAATAATTTTTTCTCTCTCAATTACCTTGTTGGTTGCATCCTGATCAATTTCCAATGCTTCACTGATTTCAAGAAGGAATTCTTCAGTGGCCGTTGCTCCTATCGGTAAGGCGGATGTGATATAAGGTACTCCATGAACTTCCAGGAAAAGGTCTGCCGCTTCGATTCCGTAAAATTCCGACACAACAATATTGAGCGCGGCGTCGCCCGAATTTTTTACGCCGTCCAGCGTATCGTTCTCCGTAAAGAATGAATTGACTTCCAACCCTAATTTGCTTAGAAGTACCCTTAAATTGTTTAAATTTCCCCGCCAAAACGCATCCTGCGCCGGAACAATTCCCCAAAGGTTTACTTTATGATCAACCTTTTGTTCCTTCTTTTCGATTAAATTTTTAATTAGCGTTTGCAGGACCAAATCGTAGCCTTTGTAGGCATCCCCTTTAAAACCGCCGGTTTCTGCCCCTATGATCGGGACATCCTGTGCCTGAAAATCTCTGATTACCGCCTGAATATCATCCCCGATGATATCCGTCATGCACCCTGTCAGGACAATATACAGATCGCCTTCAACCAATTTGACCGTATTGCTGATCTGCTCGGTGAGTCTGTCTGTTCCGCCGAAAATAATATCTCTTTCTTTAACATTAGAACTGGGAACAGCCATCCCTCCGCAATACCCTGCGCCCAGATAGCCTGTACTCCCGACCTGATTCCAATAGATACTGCCGCCGCAGCCCATTGCCGTGTGAAGAATTGGTACGGCGCCAGGTATGGCGCCGGCTGTTAACATTGCCCCGCCAAGCGCGCAAAACGATCTGGGACGTTCAATAAATCGATTTTTCATAAGTCTTCGCTTCCTTGCACGATGTATTTATAAGGCTGATCGGTGTACCAGCTCTTGAAATAAGGCTGTCTGACGTTTTTCATTAGATTTTGATTGAAGGAAGGATTTTTCAGCACTCTGTTGATATTTCTGGCAAAATCAAAAGCTCCGGCATATCCCACATACGTATTCGGTCCTCCATAAACGGGTAAGACGGGGATTCCTGATTTTGCCGCCCAAATATTGTCGGAATTATGCCCCAGATAAATATCCGGTTTGTTTTTCTCAATGATATTTACCGTCTCAAACGGCTGGACAGTTCCAACATTCGCCTGAAGACCCGGATCGTGTTCGATTAACTTATCTAAAGCTGGTTCGCCGAATTCATCATAATGATACGGCCTGACGGCTATAATCTCCAGGCCGAGTTCCTGCAGCCAGCCGGCAGTTGCTAGTGTACGCACCTCTCCGGCGCTTAGCATCGCCTTCTTCCCTTTGAGAGTCTGCCGGAGCGGTTGAAGGGCAAGTTCCAACTCATCCGTTTCACGCTCTATAATCCTTTTAGCAACCTTTTCCAGATGAAAGAATTTTGCAACTTCCCGCAGCCAGGAGTTCGTATTCTTGATTCCGATGGGCATATAGCGCAGCAAGTAGGGCACCCCGAATTTCTCCTGCAAATATTTTAAGAAATAGTCATCATGCGTCGGGCAGGTACTGATTGACAACGCCGCTTCGGCGGCATATTTCACATCATCCGGATGCGTAAAGCACGGGAAAATTTTAACTTCCAGTCCCAGAGCGTTTAATAAGCGGGTTAGTTCCTTTTCATCTCCCGGAGTTCCCGAAGAGACATTCATGAGGTTGACCTGCCTGCTGCGGCGGATTTTCTCAGCGGCTTCCTCCAGTTCATCCGGAATAAGCCGGACCTCTTCTTCCTCTTTCTCCAGGAGGCGCCGGGAAATTGCATGATAAACAGCATCATAAGCCGTTGCCATTACTTTGGTCTTAAAACCCTCGCAATGAACCGGAAGGATAACGCCGTTGACCTGCGGCTGGATCCTGGCAACCACCCCGTCCAGGTCATCTCCGATAATACCGGGAACACAACTGGACACAACGATAATTGATTCCGGACGATAGCGGCGGTCGGCTTCAATGATCGCCTCGGCGAGTTTGGCCTCGCCTCCGGTCACAACATCCATTTCATTGAGATTTGTGGACAGCCATAATGTTCCTCTTGGGTTTGTACTGCCGGCAAGAATCTGCCGGCCGCGAACCGCCGCGCTTTGCGAATGTCCGGCGCCGCCGCACCCCAGTGAACCATGAACAATGACAACAGAATCAGGAATCGTATTTAACATGGAAAGCCCCGGCAGCAACTGGCAGATGGAACCCTGGCAAAAGCCGCGATCATTGTTTCGAAGACATCCGCCGTTGAAACTCTTTTTCAAATCGCAGGCGCTTCCTCCAAAATCAACACAGGTTCCAAGCCGTTCTTCTCTTTTGGGCGCAACTTTTTGATCAAGATAGCTCAAAACAATTTCCTCCATTTACTATGGCCAATTTAGATAATTTCAAAGTACCTGTCCCATTCCCAATCCGTCACTGCTGACTGATAAAGCTCGACTTCATGCCTTCCCAAAGTCACGAACAGCTTCACAAACGCTTCGCCAAAATACGCTTGAGCCAATTCACTGGCTTCAAAATAATCCAGGGCTGAATCTAGTGTTTTAGGAAACTGAACGCTCTCTTTTTCCAGCCTTTCAGGCGGAAGCAGCTTATTCTCAATTCCGTTCAGCCCGGAGGCAAGACTTGCCGCAATAATCAAGTAAGGATTGGCAGCAGCGGATCCGCTTCTTTGCTCAAACCGGCTGCCGATACCCGGTCCTAATAAAGAACGTGTAGTAACCGTCCGGTTGTCATGATCCCAGGTCACATTGGTAGGCGCAAAGGAGTTTGGCTGAAACCGTTTGTAATCATTAATCGTCGGGGAACCGAGCACAACAAGATCTCTTGCATGCTTCAACAGCCCCGCCAGATAGTTTTCAGCCAGTGCTTTGTCCGTTTGAAAAAAATTCTGCTTCAAATCAAGATCCCATAAACTTTGGTGTACATGAAATCCATTCCCTGATTCCCCAGGCCAGGGTTTGGGCATAAAGGATGCGAATAATCCGTGCTTGCGGGCAATCTCTTTAATTGAATTCTTGATCAGTACCGTTTTATCCGCCATTTCCAGCGCATCACCATACTCCGGGATCACCTCGACCTGCCCTGGGCCGTACTCGATATGGAAGGCCTCAAGCTCAATTCCTAAACCCTCCAGGCCATTTCTCATCTCCTGGATGACATACTCAAGTTCAGCCCCCCTGTATAATGAATAGCATTGTATTCCTTTAAAAACAGGTTTTCTATCAGAATCAAAAAGGTAGAACTCCAGTTCCGAACCTACCAGGGGTCTATATCCCAGGTCGGAATACCTCTTTAATACCCTTTTCAGCACCTCCCGCGGATTGACTTCAAGCAGTTGTCCATGCTCATCGACCAGTTCTGCCAGCACGACGGCGCTTCCCTCCCGCCAGGGTATTTTGCGCAGTGTATCAAGCAGCGGTTTTGCCGTCATATCCGGAAAACCGTTATTGAAGTTGGCCAGTTCTATATCGTCATATACCCCGCACTGGATATCCCAGGCGAAAGGCGCCTTGGCCAATCCTGTTCCGCTTTCGGCAATTTTAAGAAAATGTCTTGACGGAAGCCTTTTTCCTCTGAATACCCCGTTGATATCAGCAAAACCAACTTCGACCGTATGAATGTTGTTTTCGAGAATAAATTTATCCGGATCCTGCATAATCGTTTTACGCCACCTTTCGCATATATCCACTCTATCTTTGAAAACTTATTATCCTGGAGGGAGGTCAACTGCCTACGTGCTTAATAATCGCCCCTTATACTTGTACGAACTCGTTTACCCTCGGGCTCACTCGTTCTTTGAATGAAGGCTCAAAATCGCACTTAAGGCGTTGCCCTTCCTTTGCTGTTGAATTTTCATCTTACTGATGGCCCTAAATTCCCTCACCATCTCCACCCGCCCTGATTTCTCTAAAATACTGGTGTACATTTTCCACCTGGCCGGAAATGTTGTTGGAAACATCCGGTGTCTGGAGTTTTCGGATGAAGAGCCATAATCCTCCGACTACCAACCAGCCGAGGAAAATGTAGATAAACCATGGGAAGGGCGGAGGAGCCGTTAGATTTGAATAGATACTGCCGACAATTGGGACTAAAAGCACTAAGACGGTAACAACGGAACTTATGATATGTTTAGTCTTCAGTTCTTTTTCCCTGGATAAATAGATTGGCGCGGAAATTGCAATCAGGGCATAGACTAAAATGAATCCATAGGTTGCGATTGTTCCTGTCCAACTATAGATACTGATAATCAGATCGTTACTCTTATAAAACTCAGCGATATTTAGCAGCCCACCCCTGTTAATGATCAGAATAAAGGTTACCGCTGCAGCTAAAACGGTTGTGATTGTAATAGCAATATGGGGTGTTTTGTTTTCTTCATGTGTATTTCCAACTGAAGAATGAAACAAGCCGTGTTGTCCCATGGAGAGTAAAATCCTCGCCCCGGCATTGGTGCAAGCCAAAAAGCATGACCAGAAACTTATCAATACTCCGATCGAAATAAGGGGACCAAAAACGCTTACCCCAAAAAATATGGCCAGGTCGTTCAGCGGCGCAGCCGATTCGTTCAGTTTTGTGGCTTGCCCTGCAAAACCTAATATTTCCGTATGAGAAAGGATAATGAAAAAGACTCCGACAAAAATTGCACTGATGGTTACTGCTCCGGGAATAGTTCTTAAAGGATTTTTTGCTTCATCCCCTAATGATGCGGCGCTTTCAAACCCCACGAAGCTAAAAAATGCTAATACCAACCCTAACCCGATACCGTAGGGAGTGACCCCCTGGAGTTTAAATTGTGCGGCATCAATTTTAAAACCGGTTTTTGCCAGCACAACAACAGCCAAAACAAAGATCAAGATAAGTGATACTGCCTCAAAAGTCAGCATTAATCTGGCGGAAAGCTTGATGTCTTTGAAGGCGATGAACCATGCCGCCGCTGCCCCGGCAAAACCGATAACAAGCGGCGAAATGGTTATTCCCGCATAAGATAACAAAACGTTGGCATAGTTGATAAAGCCCGACAGGACTGCGCTGGCCGTCAGCAAATAAGCTAAAACAAGCGCCCATCCCGAAATAACTCCGGTATTTGAACCCAGTCCCTGTACTACAAACGAATATAACGAGCCCGGAGAAGCTGATCTTTTGGTATATTGATTAAGATTTGCGCCAACCAGCACCGTTGCCACTGTGGCAAACAAATAAGAAAGCCAGGTACCGTTTCCGGCAAAGAAAAATACCAGTGGAATAACCAGCGCCGGCGTGGCGCTCGGGGCTATGTTGGCAATTGATTGGGCCAGCACTTCAATCGGCGCTAAAATAGATTTTTTCAGCCCCGATCTGCTTTCAGTTGTCTGGATTACAGTATTGCTGCTCATTTCCTACCTCCTGTTTTTTCATACATCCCAGTTATGAGCGGTATCAACAAATGTCTTAATATTTTCCTCTGAAACTCCTCCTGCCGGATCACAGCCCGGCATTAAAATAAAACCTCCTTTCCCGGTTCCCTTCCTCAGGCATTCTTTGGTAGCTTCAATCACCTCATGACAATCTCCAAATTCCAGAACATTAACAGGATCAACATTTCCTGCAATGCATATATGATCGCCAATCTCTATGATTGCTTTTTCGATATCTACTTTGGTATCTATGGACAAACAATCAACACCCGTCTCAGGAATAAGTTTCAGTCTGTCGCTTATATTGCCGCAAATATGCAGCACGACAGGTTTATCAAAACGCTTGACTGCCAGGATTACTCTCTTTAAATAAGGCAAGACAAACTCCTCAAAATGCCTTTTCGAGATCACATCTCCCGATGCGGTAGGATCAGCAACAAATGCTCCTTGAACCAGTCCTTTCCCAATCATGGTTTCAAAATAGGCAATGGAGAGATTGGTAGTAAACTCGAGAATTTCATGGGCAAATTTCTTGTTTTTATACATTGCTCTTGAAAAATTCTCCAATCCGTATATCTGGGTAGCAAGCGTAAATGGGGCGCGGCCGCTTGCCAATACCAAATTGCTCTCCCCGCAAAGCTGTGTTAATTTCCTGGCGCTTTCGGCAAGCCAAATTATGTCGCTGTCTTTGACGACTAAAGAATAATCAAGATCATTTAAATCCTCCTCTTTTGAAAGTTGACGTTGGCATATTTATCCCAAATTTACGGCACTTTATGAGAATGCAGAGGGGTGGTTGGTGTTTATTTGGTGTTTGAATTTATTAAACAAAAATGATTGAAATCGTACGGAAAGGCTCTATAAGCCCTAGATATTGGTGCTTGCAAGCCTTGCTTTTGATTTTGGGTATATTTTCATTTAAACCCAAAATAATTCACTCATTCATGATATAATACGAAACAAATATTCGTTTTTGAGGTTCTGCCAATGGCGCTATGTTACTGTTAAAGCCATTGATAGACAAGAAAATGACGAATGTTGAGCCTGCTGGAAAGTCAGGATTTAGCGCAAACATCATCACGCGCCTTAAAAGGGACAGTATAGTGGATTTCGTGCCGTATTATGCCGAAGATTAGTAATGCACCGAAAAAGATAAGAAAGGAGTGCAGCATATGATTGAAAAGGTGTATCAGGTCGCTTTTGAAATTGCAGGGCCTGCGGCAATGTTCACGCGGCCAGATACAGGATCTTCTCCAGTATCATATCCGGCCCCAACAAAATCGGCGCTTAAATCTATATTTGAATGCGTTGTCATGTCAAAAGAGGCGTATTTTGAACCACAACGAGTCGAAATCTGTAATCCAATTGTATTCCATAAATACACGACAAACTATCGTGGACCTCTACGGAAAAGTGGAACTGGCAACTTTCAGATTTTCTCAACCGTGCTTGAGAATGTATGCTACAAAGTACATGGCGTGATTCTCTCATATTTGCCGCCTCAACGAAAAAACAATCCACAGCACCAATTACAGGAAGTTTTTATGCGAAGACTTGTATCTGGGCAACTTTACTCTACTCCTTTTCTGGGCTGGAAAGAATTTGTGCCAAATTATTTCGGCCCAATTCGCGCTGACACATTTGCAGATACATCCATTAACCTTACAATCCCGTCTATGCTTAACACGCTGTATGACAAACCGACTGATGGTACGGTCGCCCCGGAGTTTATGCAGAATGTAAAGATAGAAGGGGGTGTTCTTCTATATGCTGAATGAGCTGTATGAACTCGCAGTTGCGTTAGATCATCATAGATTGTTAAAATCAGCAACACATCCGAACATAGGAACTGTCGGAAAAGCGACATGTATGCTTATTGAGCTGGATAGAAACGGTAATCCTCGTGCAGTAAGGATTTTGCAGAAAGATGAAACTTCACGTTTATGGAAACATAGCAAGAAGAATCACAAATCCTTTCCGGCAATAAGAATTCAGAAGCCATTGTTGCCTATTGACGAGAGCAAAAGAATAGATGAAGAAATATGGAAGAAGGCAAACCTGACTCTAAAAAGCTCTCTGCTAAATTCCTTATGTTTTGATAAGTTGAATGAAGCTGATTCAGGCATCTGTATTTCCGATTGGTCTATAAACGAACTGACGCCTGTTTTATCTAATGATGCTTACGAATTAGCCGCGCTTCGGCAACTAATCAGCTGTTTTCCAAAATCCAACGAATCAAAGCAGTTCTGCGAGAAAATAGTATTATTCCTGAAAAACTACATCTCAGCCTGCAGTGATGAAAGAATGATTGATTTTGTCAAGGAATTACTCTTGGGTACATGGGATAAAAAATCAAAAAAGTATGTCGCAGGTTGTCTGACCTACTATGATGTGTATGAAACGAATGATTTTCACAATAAGGTGATTGCCCCTGAAACCGCGCAAGCTTTGATTTCCCTGCTCAACAAAACAAAACTAATGGAAGCGCAAGAAGCAAATTCTCTGCGAGGTTTGCTTTCCGGAAAGCCTCAGGATAGCATAGGTAAGACATATCCCAATCCCAATCTTCCTATATTGGGACTCACCTATTTGTATGCGAAAAACTCCGACATTCCTTGCTTAATTCGTTACGGAATGAGCGACGCCAAAGCATTTCAGGCTGGAAAAGATGAAGTTGCGATGATCAGTGATGCCTTAGCGTTTTTGACTGACAAATCGAGAGAAAATAAATCATGGAAGGCTATGGCGGACAGTAATGGTGACAAGCCAAATTTACTACTGGCATATTTGACTGATGATCCTCAAAACGATGCCCTTTTGGCACAGATTCTGGACGATCCGACGGACTACGAGGAATCGGAAACGGCATTTGATGCTCTGTGTCAACAAGTGCTCGGGAGCATTAAAAATATTTCAGATAAAAACCCCCAATCGAAAATTAATCTGATCATACTGGGCACCCTCGATCCGGGACGCAAGCAGATCGTTTATGGCAATTCTCTTTCCGCACAGCGATTTCGTGATAACATGCTTGCTTGGGCGGAGGCGTCAAAAAACTATCCGCCGATTGTTGTTCGTGTCAAAGAGAAAACAGACATCCGACAATATAAACCTATATGTCCTGGGCCGAACGAAATTTGCCAACTTATGAAATTATATTACACTCGTTCTGACTCTTCTAGACCGCTTAAACAAAGTGGTGTTTCGCTCCACGAGATCTATCAGCTGTATATGCCCCAATCCGATTCGGATTTTTTGGACGATGACCTCATTTCCAATATCATACATATAACAATCAGCAAAGTCCACTATCTATTGGGATCTATTGGACAGAAAATGACAGCCGACTATGCGATCACCCCTGCGAATTCACTTTATAAGCAAGTCAAAAATGCACGTATTGCCATTTCTCTCATCTCGATTTTATTGTGGCGTCTTGGCGTCAGAAAGGAGAATTATATGTTGGATGCACCATTTAATGTCGGACAATTCCTAAAGCTTGCGGACATGCTACACAAGCAATACTGTGTGCAAGTGCGCAACGGAGGCGATGAAAAAAAGCCTCTTCCGACACAACTCATGGGCAATGAAATGCTTGCAATCGCCAGTGAGAACCCTATTGAAGGACTGAACCGCCTTAGAGAGCGCATGAAAATCTATCTGGCTTGGGCAGATACTGCAACAGGCGAGGATGCAGGCTTGGCCAAATGGATCCTTGCGCGATTCTCGGAAGTCAGCGCAAAAATTGTTCAAAATGAACTTCCTGAAAACTTTTCCGCTGCAGAGCAGGCACAAGTGCTACTGGGATACTTAGCCGCGATCCCTTATGAAAAAAAGGAGGATGAAAATAATGACTGAACAAATCAACAGAGCAACCGGTTTATTGCTGATTGAAGCCGTCAATTCAAATCCCAATGGAGATCCCGACCGTGAAAGTGACCCACGCACCCGTCAGGATGGTCGTGGCGAAATTTCCCCGGTATCTTTCAAAAGAAAACTCCGTGATTTGGTGTTGGCGAAAAACTCGCCCATTTGGCAGGAGTTTGAGAAAGAACTTGGTTTGAATTTGAGTAGTGATTCCTATGATATATTTGAACAAAATAAAGTGAAATTTCAAGACTTGATAAAAATGAAAACAGAAGATTTTTTAAGTATGTACTGGGATGCACGTGTATTTGGCTCAACTGTTCTTGAAAAAGAAGATGATGACAGCAATAATAAGCACATAGCCTCAGGTGTTGTACAATTCGGCTTGGGAGTATCAGTGGATGCTGTAAAAATAGAGCGCCTTTCTACAACCAAAGTTACCAACGAAGATGAGAATAAAAGCAAAAAGATGGCGCCGCTTGCATTTCGCATTGTATCCTATGGATTGTACACCATGCCGTTCTTCATCAACGCTACCGCCGCGCAAAAAACGCATTGCACAAAGAAAGATATTAAATTGCTTCTCAGACTGATCCCTCATGCTTATCCGGAAACCGCATCCTATGTCCGTCCCCAAGTGTTTATCCGTCATGCGTTTTATGTGGAGCATAATCGTCCACGCGGAACCTTCAGCGACTTCAAAATAATCGAAGCACTGACACCGCGACGCATCGGAGGAGCAGCAGGGGCGGCGACTTCATGGAAGGATTATGATGAAAAGCTGCTTTTTGAAAACATTGCTGGACTGAATAAATTGTTGGAGGGTAAAGCGTCGCCGGTAAAGGATTTAATGGGGCAGATGTAATGTTACTGGCGCATAGCTTGAGAAACGGAAAACCAGCCCAATCCTATCGCGATCATGTGACTGGGGTGGTCAAAAACGCATGTGAAAACATAGAGGCGATTTTACCATTTATAAAACCGGGCAAACATGATGATTATCGCGCTATTGTAGCTGCTGCTGCTCTTTATCACGACTTGGGGAAGCTTGATCGGTTAAATCAAGCTGTGCTTTGTTGTGAAACAAAAGCGAATAAACTACCTGTTGAGCACCGTGATGCAGGAGTTAAATTCTTGCTTGATGATTGTCAGAGTAGAATTGCCGCAACACTGGTTTACTCACATCATTGGCCCGGTCTTCCAAATATGATGGTAGAACGTTTGAAAGCTAACCCTTTTCGCTACATGGACGTAAAAGAACAAACAGATGCATACATAACTGAGTATTTGCGGCTGCATAATGAGGAAATTAAGGGTGTAGAATTAGATTCAACTCGGCTTTCTAAGCTTTCTTCAATGGAATACCGGATACTGCTAAGCTGCCTGGTAGACGCCGATTACTCTGATACATCGGGGGAACGGCTTGTCGTGTCTCCACTTCAATGGAAGCAACGTTTGCAACGACTCAAGCAATACGTTAATGATTTGCAGGCAGACGCTCCGGACACGAAGCGGAATCAGCTTAGGCGGCAAATGTTTGAGTGTTGCGAAAGTGCATCTGTCAGCGAGTCGCTGGAATATTGCGATAGCCCAGTCGGAACGGGAAAAACAACCGCCGTTATGGCGCATATGATACAAAAAGCAATTGCGCATAATCTTCGGCACATTATCATTGTCCTACCGTTTACAAACATTATCTCACAGACCGTTGATGTGCTACGCAAAGCCATTGTTCTTGAGGGTGAAGACCCTTTTGTCATAGTAGCTGAACACCACCATCAAGCTGATTTTGAAAACATCGAATTACGTCATTTGGCGTCAACCTGGACTGCGCCTGTTATTGTAACTACGGCCGTTCAGTTCTTTGAAACGTTAGCAAGCAATATTCCGTCAAAGCTACGAAAACTCCATCAATTACCGGGATGCGGTATTATCATGGATGAAAGCCATGCGGCTTTGCCCTCAAAACTTATGCCTCCGGCCTGGAGATGGATTACTGAATTAACGGAGCAATGGGGTTGCCATTTTTGTCTATGCTCTGGAACCTCTTTTAAGTTTTGGGAAAACTTGATTTTTCAAAATGTTTCCTCACGTACGGTCAAACCGATACTTACCTCGGAACTTACAAATGAACTGAGTGAATTTGAAAACAGCAGAGTTTGCATCAATGTGATGACAGAACAGCCTCCGCATTTTAGTAGCGTTCACGAATTGATTCGTTTTATCATGAGTTTTACCGGTTCGCGCCTTGTTGTGATGGATACTATACAATCGGCGGCCTTTCTTGCCAAAACAATGCGTGGTGAGGGCTATGATGTGCTTCATCTTTCTACGGCGCTCACGCCAAGCGATAGAGAGCATGTTTTAGATGAAGTAAAACGCAGATTGGATCCACGATTCTGTTACAACGACAACTGGACATTGATTGCCACAAGTTGCGTTGAATGCGGAATGGATTTTTCATTTCATTATGGATTCTGCGAAATGCGATCTTTACAAAGCTGTTGGCAGCTTAGCGGGCGTGTCAGTAGAAATGGAGAATATAAAGACGGCACGGTGATTTGCTTTACAATAACTGATGCTGGATTTCAACGGAATCCTGTGTTTGATATTCCGCGTTCCGTGTTTAATAAACAGATCGAATCTGGGGAATTAGCTACGCAAACCATTACTGTGGCTGTCACTACAGGTTTCGATATGGAATGTAAGGAATCGGGAGGATTGCTAGATGAAATTTGTAAACTTGATAAGCAGTGTGCGTTTTTCGATGTAGCTGCGAAATTCCGTGTAATAGAAGATGACACAATAACAGTTATTGCCGACCAAAACCTTGCAGAAAAAATCAATATGGGTGAATATGTTACTCCGCTTGATTTGCAAAAGGGTAGTGTCAACCTGCGTCATACTGTCATAAGAAGTTTGTGTGTTGATGTAGCAGAGCTTCCTGTGTTATCACCCAACCAATATGATAGCTTTCTTGGATATATGAAAACACTGGTGTAATCATTGCCGTGCCAAACGTTTAAAACAGGGTGTTATCCAGATAAACGAAACCTGCTGCGTCTCCATCGCTTAGCGCGATACTCATTCTTGGGGTACTCTACCCTGTGCGAATATCACTGTGCAACGTCCAAGGGAATCACGCCCAAAATCACGCTTTCAAAAGGGAGTATTGACCCTGTAAGGAGGGGCATCAATATTTCTACAACATTTCTCCTGGTGACCGCCGCCCCCCTTCGCGCGAAATTTCGCTAATTAAATAGGCCCATGGGGTATAAATATTTAGCAAAATACCGCGACAATTACTGAACCATGGGCATTAGAAGCCAATTCCTTTTGCGTAATAGTATATCAGGAAACCATATCGCTAAAGTCTGCATTCCTTCGTTTCTCCATGGTTGCAGATTTTTAATAACAGTACAGAAAAAACTTGCAATCTTCGCCGTACAGAGTGATGTATGTAGTACCAAAACAGAAAGGCGGTACTGCATATGGAAATGAAGATCGCATACAAAGTTAAAGGACAGGAGCGCCGGAAACTAGCGCAGGCCGTAGGCGAGGCATTGAAAGCAGTTCCCATATATAAGGGAGTCCCAATCTGTGCATACGAGATTGGCGAATGTGTACTGGACAGGCAGGGCACCCTCCTGATCGGCAGCAGCCTTGATAGGGAAACGGTCAGCAGCCTGATTGCTTTCCTGGAGGAGCGCGGATTTACTGGCGCAGACACAGCCAGCCAAGAGCATGGCGGCCTCATAATTTCCATGCCTAAGGATAGCTTCACCGACCAGGCGCTGGATAACCTTATGCGGTTGGCAGAGAGCAAATCCAACCTGCTCAAAAATGCCTTTGGCCCTGATTCACCAAAACCAGTTATTACCGAGGACACGGTCAGCTTTCCGTGGTTTCCCGAAACCACAGAGCCGGACGAGGTTAACGCCTACACCCAGTTCGTTTACAAGCTGTGTGAAATGGCAAGAAACCAGAAGCGAGTGTTGGCCCAGATAACGGAAACCGACAACGAGAAGTATGCCTTCCGCTGCTTCCTCCTTCGGCTGGGCTTTATCGGCACTGAGTACAAAACTGTACGGAAAATACTGCTCCGCAACCTGACCGGTGATTCCGCATTCCGGCATGGAGCAAAGAAGTAATACAGCCAGCGGCTATGGTTGGCAGAAGACAAAGTAGCCATTGACCTGCATAAGAGCGTTTCATAATAGTCACTGAATCCGGAATTGGATTCAGTGACTGACAGACTTAATTACGATTAACTTGCCATCTTAAGCACTTTAACCGCTTCCGGCAGAATCAGCTTACCATCCAGGCGCTCATAGGCGGTAAAGCCAATCTGCTCCTGAATACTGTACAATTCGTTCACCCGCTTTATAGCCAGCGGCTGGCGTTCAATAACCCAATAATAGGAGAGTTCGCCAAAGGCGATAGGCTTGGCTCCTGCCGCCGCAACCGGCATAGATGGTGTGGTGATAACCGGCTTGCCGAAGATGGTGTCGCTCTGGGTATTCCAGATAGGATTTCCGGTACTGTCCTTCATAGTACGGAGCGCCATGGCCGTATCGTCATGCATCAGGAATACGGCGTTTGCCCGGTATTCAGGCTTCAGTGAGAAATAGAGTTTCACAACCTCATCATAGGCGATAACCGTTTCACTTGCCGCCGTTACACCCACCTCGGCTCCAGTATTACTCAAAAGGCCGGTGGGCTGGTCAACGCCGGTGCCGTTAAGGAACATAGCTTCCTCCGCTCTGCCGAAGCGCCTGGCAAAGGCATTTAATAGATAATTCTCAATGTCAAAAGCGGTATCAGCCACAAACGAATTCTTGAGCCGGACCAGGCTGGCCAGCTTGTAAGAATTGATGGGGAACTGCGTGATAGTGTCTAAACTTTCCGGGATAGCTGCGCCTTCAGCAATCCATTCTGCCGTTCCGGTGGAGGTGACCGCCTGAATCTTTCCATCCGGCGATGTGGTGCGAACCACTGTACCCAGCCTGCGGAATACATTGTCCTTGGCCAAAGCCAGATCAAGCTGTGCCTTGAATTCCTCCGGGGTCTGATAGCCCCCATAGCTGTCCATCTTGTCAGACAGGGCAGATAGGTTGACACTCTTTCCCCGCATCACGTTCCAGAAGCTTTGTCCATAAGTATTTGTCATAGTATATTCCTCCATTTCTAATTTTTGGGCGTTAATACCCCGTTTGAATCCGCGAATTTTTGCGCGAAGCCCGCCGCCCGTTCTTCTGTAAAAAGCTGCACGTATTTTCTCCCCCCTGGGGGTCAGTGTCTGCGTGAACCATCCGGTTTCTCATCGCATATCAGGCAGCGGTACTTGTTCGCCCGGTTCTTCGCGTTAACCAACTGTGAACTACACCTAGGGCACCTGACCTTGTGGTAAATAACCCTCTCGTTTGGATCAGTGTTATAGAGGTCAAAAGAGCCATCCGCATTCTCCACCAGGTAGTACCGGTAGCTTTCTCCTCTATCCCGAATTAAGAAAACATTACCGGTGTAATGGTGAGGGCAGAGTATGTTGTTTTTATCCGGAACTAGAACGTAGTTTTTTAACATAACATTCACTCCTTCCTTTTGGCGGTTTATTTAACACAGGAGCGAAACCCCCAATATATCAAGGTTTTTAATCCTTTGTCGCAGGATGTCGCAGGTAAAAAGTAAATTCTCTATACGAGGGCGTTTTTTAAAATAACCGTTTTTTGCTGCGACAACCTGCGACAAGGTGTTTAAAGAGCCAAAAATCTATCTTCATCCGACAGCTTATAACCTATCAATAGTGTGGTTTCACTGCCGCCTGACCTTGGCCGCTTGCGTTCCACCCTGGCGATGGCCGAAAGCGCCTGTTTGAAATTCCTGGCGTTTTCCGAATAACAGCCATTATCCCGACACCAAATCTGGTAGCGAGCGTAGACCTCTGATGTCCGCACCTCGCTGTTAGGACTTGCTTCCAGGGCATCCTCGAAAAACAATGTGATCTTGTCACTGTCATGACGATAAGCTTCAGTAGCTGCCCTGACCGCCTGCGGCTGTGTAAACCCTTCCCGTTGAAGCATCTGGTAGCCTTCGATCAGCCAGTTCAATATGGCGCTCTGGTTCTTTGCCTTGGCGAACTCCCGCTTTAAAGTCTTGTCCTGCTCGTCCTCCGCAAAATGGCGCTCAAAGGGTATAATTACCACCCTGCCGCTGGTAAACAATGTTATATCGTTAATCACCGGCAGGTAATTGGTGTTGATATACAGCTTGAAGCGGGGCGAGAAGTCAAAGGAATTCTCATGCAGGAACCGGGCATTAATGCTGTCCCCGCCAGTCATGGTTTTGACCTGCGCGGCATTTAGCACCAGTCCCCGGCTGGGCTCTGAGATATTGGCAAAGCGTACCCCGGCTAGCCGCGCGATATCCTCGGTGGGACTCCCACTGTTATTGTTATTCTTCAGGCTGATGGTTTCCGGACGGGCGGTACAGCCATAGCTGCCCAAGACCTTCAGGACACTCTCGCATAACGTGCCTTTGCCGTTACGAGTGGTTGCACCGTAAAGGATGAACAGGCACTCATAGCTGGTATCGCCGCTGATGCCGTATCCGAAAGCCTTCTGCAGGAACCTGGCCTTTTCCTGATCTCCGCTCATGATCTCATGGATGAAGACCTCCCAACGGTCGCTTTTGGCTTGCGGGTCATACTTCACCCCGGATATTTTGGTCAGCTTGTCCTCACTGCTGTGCGGCTTGAATTCCATGGTTTTGAGGAACAAGGTACCATTGGCGCAATTAAACACATACGGGTCTTTATCGAACTCCGCCATGGCAATCGGGTAAACGCTCTGCGCGTCTTTTAAGACAGTCTCGCGGTAGCGCCGCACCTGCCACTTCCGGCAATAATCGATAAATGCGTTACGCTGGCGCTCATCCTGGATGCTTACGGCATATATGAGCAGCTGGTTAGCCAGGGATTTGCAAAACTCCATAGCCTTCAGATTACCTGTGTCGGGAACCCATATCCCGCCCTCATAGCAGTACCACAGCTTTCTTTCTGGAACATAGCGAGCGACTGACTTATAGTAATCAGCAAACAACCGGCTGGCTCCAATGTCAGTCCATGGATAGAGCTCATTGCTCTCCGGATGCAGATCGGTCAGAGTAAATTCGCCTGGCGCAAAGTCCTCCACGATAGAAGCGCGTTTACCGTAAGGCTTGTAGAAATCGCTAACGCTTGAAACGGCTCTCTGTATGGTCAGCATCCCATAGGTGCTACCGGACTGTACTCTGTCCCACTTGTCCCGCATGAGAGCGCTTCTGCGAAACAGCCTATCGATCTGCTCTATGTCACCCCCGCACCAGAAGGCCAGCATGGAACATAGAGCCAAATCCGCCTCGCTGGGGGAAGCATAGCCGGAAATATCACCCTGCCACAGTGCCATAAACTTCTCGCCCTGGGCCGAGGAAAACGCCTTTTCAATGACTGTATCATCATAGAGGTACGACTGACCTGCCGCAGCTGGGAGTGCCTGTACCTGCACCGGACGCTTCATATATTTATCCAGAATGGCTTGCAGGGCATCAGCCTTTTCCAGCACATCGCCCTCGCGGTAGACATTGCCGGTCAGGGTTACGAAGCGGTTGGTAGCACCGGTTACATATACCTCCAAGCCAAGCTTCCGGTTGTTGATATAGTAGCGGGTCTTATCAAACATGAAGCCTGGTGCAGTAAAGGCAATTCGCAGGCCATTGCCGGAGGGACTTTTCTCCATATAGCAGCCATCGAAGCGGTCAGCGATATCCTTAGCCCAGGGCTTCAACAGGCCGGTTTCCGTAAAACAGTTGTCCAGATCGAGAAAATTGATGTCATTGCCGACCAGGAAACCGATACCATCGTAATCTTTCACCTTGGCAAGGGTAGTAGCATAATCCCGGAAGGTATCAAGCCGGTCTGTTTTGGCGCGCCTTCCGTTTGCCGGGTCGTAGGGCACCTTGGTTTTCTTGCTGTTTCGCTGTTCATATTTAAAGCAGCAGAAGCGCTTCTCTTTTTTAATCCGCTCTGGCAGGTTTCCGTATGGCGTCAAAGGCTCACCTCCTCCCCGGCAGTAATCAACCTGTGGCTATTAGTCCTCAAAAATGGTTTCATCGCTCTCTTCATCGGCGCAATTATTACATAGGAACCCGCCATAAATGGAATCACGCTCAGCACATTCAATAAGCGTCCTGATAATCCCCACGACATCAGCTTTGGTTGGCACTCCGCAGTTAGCGCATTCGATGCTTACCTTCATCCCCGCACCTCCCTTCACATAAGTTACCTTCACCCAGAGCCGCAAGCTGCTCGCACAGCTTGTCGAAGTTCACCAAGGCTTTCTTGCCGATATGTATGGCCGGCAATTGGCCCGCTTTCAGCATCAGGCGCAGGGCGTGTTCAGGAAGAATGCCCGTTGCCGCTATTTCCCGGATGGTCATCATTTTCGGTTGTTTCGCTTCCACAGTTCTCCTCCTCTCGCAGCCTTTTCTGCGCCCGGTTCAGCCAGTAGTTCTCATTGTGCTTTTTAACCTTGTCGGGGTTATTGCGCCGCCACTCCCGGAAGTATCTCAGACGCTCCTCTTTGGCAAGTTCCTCAAGCGATTTGTCGTTCACGAAGCAACACCTCCTTTATGCGATTCTCTTTCGTTTCGCTTGACAAGTTCTGATTTACTTGTTACTATAACATTAGTACAAGCAAAACAGAATGTCAATAAAAGCGAATCTAGTAAAGCAAAGTTCAAGAAAAACGAATGTAAAAGGTGTGAAGAAGATGGAAAATCAATTCAAAGGGTATGACAATATCTTTTCCTCCACGCTCCGGGAGGTGATGATGTGCCACCCGGAAACCGGGGAGAAGACCACTCAGAAGGCTCTGGCCGAAGCGGTAGGCATTCGCCCGCAGACCATCAGCCTGTACCTGGATGGGTCAACCCAGCCAAATGCCGATAATCTGTTCAAGATTGCTCGCTATTTTAATGTGTCTGTGGACTTCCTCCTTACGGGAGTGAGTTCAGAAAACAAAGCTATTCATGAAACCTTTGGCCTTTCCGAAGCCGCTGTAAATATGCTTAAATACGCTAATAAGCTGGATAAGGATGGGGATACGCCAATCATGCCGCTTATTAATGACTTGTTTTCCGATAAAGATTTCTACCAGTTCCTTGAGGATATGGCGTTTAAAGCGGATAACCTGCGGCGGCTTCTTAATCAGTCGCCGGAAGAAAAACAAAGCCGCCCGGAAGGGATAGATATGGAGGGTTATGCTCGCTGGGATATTCTCGCCAGCGTTCAGGAATTTGTAATTAAAATGTTAAGAAAGAAGGGGATTAACTAATGGCTTCTATTAACCAACGTGGAGACACTTTCCGCATTACGGTCAGCTTGGGTTATGGCATGGATGGCAAGCCCATCCGCAAAATAGCCACATTCAAGGCACCGCAAGGCACAAGCGAGGGCGAGGCTCGGAAGCTGGCTGAAGCTTATGCTTGCGATTTTGAAAAAAAGTACGCGGATAGCCACTACATTAAAGAAGAAGGGATGAATTAATGGCGTCAATCAAAAAGCGAGGGGATAGCTTTCGAATCATGGTTTCCCTAGGGTACGGCATGGACGGTCGGCAGATAAGAAAGACCACCACTTACAAGCCGCCTGAAGGTGTAACCGAGGGCAAGGCGCGGAAGCTGGCCGAGGCTTATGCTCATGATTTTGAGAAAAAGTGCCGGGGAGTAACCAACCTCGGAGAGAATATGCGATTTCATGAACTGGCAGAGTGGTACTATTCTGAAATTGCCCCCAATGTGGTTAAGGGTATTACCATCTATAATCAGAAGCTGCTTTTAGATTTATACGTCATGCCGGAATTCGGGCATTTGAAACTGAAGGATATATCGACAGCCAGGCTGGACGAAATGTTCAATTACCTGAAGCGGGACGGAGGCCACAGGGCCTATTACGCCTTGATTGACACAAACAGCATACCGATAGGGACAAGGCGGGAAACGGCGAAATTGGTGGGCATCCAGGAAAACATAATATACAGGCTCACCAGTGGCGGCAGGGTAAACCTGGCAACGGCTGAAAAGATTTCGGCGGCGCTTGGGAAGAAAAGAAAAGACCTGTTTTATCTGGTGTATGAAAAAGGTGGGTTATCGGCATCTACGGTGGGTAGAGTGCGGGGGGCTGTGTCGGCAATCTTCACCACTGCCGTCCGCAAGGGGATGCTTGAGAAAAACCCGGTAGCAAACACCACACCTCCGAAAATCGAGCATACGAAAAGGCCGTTTCTTGATGACAGTCAATGTAAACGGCTTCTTTCTATTTTGGATGAGCAGGACAACGCTCAACTGAAAGTAATGATTACGATGCTTTTATACACGGGGCTTCGTTCGGGTGAACTGCTCGCCCTGCGCTGGGAGGATATTGATTTTGAGGATGGCATCATTTCTGTTAAACACACATTGACACTCCTGCATGGAAAATACATCCTGACAGCGCCGAAAACAAAATCCAGCGAACGCTTGCTTAAGGCTCCACCGGAACTAATCGACCTGCTTAAGGGCCATAAGCGCTGGCAAGCGGAGCGTAAACTGAGAATGGGCACAGCGTGGGATTATTGCGGGCAGGTTTTTACGAACGAAAGAGGCGGCTATTACAACCGTACCACCTTAAACCAGCAGTTTAAAAGGCTTCTTAAAAAGAACGAACTGCCCGACCTGCATATCCACGACCTCCGTCATGCCAATGCCAGCCTGCTGATTAACGCAGGGGTACCGGCAAAGGTGATAGCTGAACACCTGGGTCATCACAGCACCCAGACCACAGAGAATGTTTACAGCCATGTCTTTGCCGCAAGCAAGGCTAAAGCCACCGAAGCTATCAGTCTGGCTTTGAACAAATGACCAGCAGAAAACATACCCCCTTGACAATTACAGCGCCGTTCTCGGACTGCTACAGAACCGGAACGGCTTTTTTTTATGGTGTTTATTTGGTGTTTTAATCTATGAAAAAGGGCTAAACAGCAGGGTACGATGCTAAACACCGAAAGCCTAAAAATCCCGAGTTACCGCACTTTATTGCCCTCTACGATACGAGGTGATACGCCTTCGTTAGTTTCTTTTGTTATTAAAGGGGAGATTATCTGGGGAGCTCCTTTTCCGTCGAATCTAACTTCTCCTCCTAAAGATCTAATCATCATAGCCGTCGCCCCGGCCCCTGTAATAATGATATCTGCGCCTAATTTTTGATTTACCTCGAAATTTATTTTGGCGGTTTTTTCAGAGTCGCCGATCAATTCTTCAAGCGTCAGTCCCGAATGAAGAATCGGCCAGACGCCTCCAAGAAATATTCCAACCGGTACAGTTTCCGTCCTAACTCTATTTAATGCCTTGAGGGTAATTTCCTTAGAATTAACCATCTTCTCTTACCTCAATCGAGTAAACTAAAAAAGGCTGCATTCCGCCGATGGAACACAGCCTCCAGTTTTCTGGCCAGCAAGTTCATAAAAATTTATAAGTTTAATATCTTGTATATCGCTAGATTTACTATGTATTCTAATATCCTTTGGAAATTATGTCAATGGACTTTTTAGAAAGCTATTTTGTTAACGCATCATTTCAATTTCATTTTTTCATTTTTCTCAATAAGAACAATTTTTCCATCCTGGATGATCAGTGTTAATGAGCCGTATCTAATGGTCTCAAGAAGATGAAGCAATTTATCAACATCCTCTTTTGAGATCGGATTATCGCTATTTTCTTTCGGCAATTTTGATTCGGTCATCCCTTTGGCCTCCCTCTACAGTCTAAGGTTTTGTATAAAATACCTCCTTGGACCCCGGGTTTTCAGAGCGCTGGTTAATTAGAAATATCCGGACCGTGCGGCAGACTTGTTTAATTAAAACAATTTTATCCATGTGAGAAAGTCTGTTCAGCGCCAACGAATTCATACAGCTGGACAGCTAAATCTGCTTTTCCGGGAATGCCGCAGGCGTCAGCGCGGCAGTGTCGGCAATGACGGAATACCGGCAGCAGTTCTTCCGCCATTTCTCTTGCCCGGTTCAGTTCGTCACAGGTGGGAGAAGGGAAAGCAGCCAGCTCATGCTGCGGGATAAGCGGAATTATGTTGACAATAGCTGCGCCGAGATCGCGTACTGTCCGGGTAATCTCGTAAATATGGGTGTCATTGATCCCCGGTATCAGCACAATGTTAATCTTGATTAGAGCGCCAAACTCCGCCATTCTCTTGATGCCCCGTTTCTGCGCTTCAATCAGGATCCGCGCCGCCTCCAGTCCATGATAGCGTCTGCCGTCCAGCAGAACAGAAGAACATATTTGCTGGAGCACTTCGGGGAAAACGGCATTAACCGTTACTGTAACAGTTTTTACTCCTGCGGCCCAAAGATCCTGCGCGTAGTGTTCCAGTAGAAGTCCGTTAGTGCTTAAGCAGTTAATCAGTTGCGGATAGCGGATGTTGATCAGTCGAAAAGTCTCCAGCGCATCAGGCGTGGCCAGTGTATCACCGGGTCCCGCTATGCCCACTACCGTTATATCCGGGCAGAGTTGGACAGCTTTTTCAACCAGTTCCGCCGCCTTTTGCGGAGTAAGGATCTCTCTGGCCACTCCCGGCCGTTGTTCATCCTTGTTTAGGCTCCGCCTGCAAAACCTGCACGTGATATTACAGGCGTGGCTTACCGGCAAATGCACTCTTCCTTTGCTCATACTCGCCTCTCCGCTGAAACACGGGTGCTGGTTAGAGATTTTTTCGAACCGCTTATCGACTGCTGCTTCAAAGCAGGCCATCTGATCAACCCCTTTTCGCAAATTTTATTGATGAATTTTCATCTTCCTGCCGGAGTTGCGTCAGCAGCATGGGGGTTTGATTTATTATATGTTATTCTATAGATTTAGTATGTTATGTTTTATAATATTAGGTCAAATTTCGACGGCGAAACTTGACCCGTTTTTGAGCTTACCATGAGGTTCTATATATCCTATATATCCTATAGGACATATTACATTAATAATATATCAGCCGTTTTGGAATGTCAAGATTTTCTCTAAAACCCCTCGTATACAAATCTTACGGGATATTCGTGTGAGTACGGGTTGGGAAGATCATGTTTAGAGAACATGTACCCTGATGACACAGAAAGAATAATATCCGGTTTTGAATTTGTGATCAGGGCGCCTTATTAATTTATCGTTTAAGGGATTGTGGAAGAAATGTGAAGTTGTGATGTTCTGCAGGGTGCAGGGGGTGGTTACACCCCCTGCCAGATTGCCTAATCGGGATTTATTTCGATAGTGATACCGTCGGCTTTGGCGCCTTTCATAGAAATAATGGTAAGAATGATGTTCTTCTTATTAAACTTGAATTCAGAACTGCTGTCCTTAATGAAACCGCTGTTTTTAACATGAGCGTACGCGCCTGTCAAATCTATACCCGGTGTTATTCCAAATATAGAAGTGGACGGGTTCTTGGTGGTGACTCTTCTTACCGTGCCCTGATCAATATCAAAACCTATATTGATCAGCTTATCTGCGTAATCATATTCATATCCGTTGATACACATCGACTTTTCACCCTTGGAACCGGCTAACTCATGTACTTCAGACTCCGGCATATTGAGCTTGATTCCGAATACATCTATATTTGGGTTTATTTCCTTGTCGATGAACAAACTTTTCGGACTGCCGCAACCCGCCATAACTGTGACCATCACCAGAATTATGGTCATCCAGATAGTTAATCTCGTTTGATTATTTTTCAACTGGATAATTGGCCTCTTGCCAGGCAACTATTCCGCCGGGAACCCGGTAAACATTCTTAAATCCCTGCTCCATCGCTATCACAGATCCCAGATGGCTTCTGGCGCAACCCACGAAGCCGCAGTATACAACTATAGGTTTGTTCTTATCTTGCCCCAGGAGATTGATAAAAGCAGCCTTTTGAGCATCTGTAACATCCGTCATCACCGTCTTGGGGAGTTCCGCATTTACAGCTCCTGGAATGTGAACTTTGGCAAAGTTACTTGCAGGCATGGTATCGATGATGATCATATCTTTCTTTTGATTTATCCAGTTGTTCAGTTCTTCGGTGGAAAGGAGCTGATATTTGCCGGTATTTGTATCTTTAATAAACTTCATCGCGGCTTTCTCAATAGCAATTTCGCTTCCGTCCGGGGCGGTCCCTACTTTGCTGGTGGTCGCGGTTTTAGTCCCGCAACCGGCTAACAACGCAATAACAAACACCAGTAATAACGCAAAAACCCAACTTTTCTTCAAAATACGCCCTCCTTTAATTATTTTTTTCATTATATAATAGGCCTGCTTTATTTCTCCAATTGAAAGTATTTATATTAAATAATTAATTAATAAATAATTATTATTGAATTGACAAAGTAAATTATTCCACAACAATCCAAGCCTTTGAAATCAATTATATTTTGAAAAGCAGACATAAAAAGTTAGGCAAAGAGCTCTTAAAAAAGAAAATGAAGGGATTGACTGCGCCATTTTGGAATGTCAAGATTTTCTCTAAAACCCCATGGAGCGGACAAAGGCTCTGTCAAAATTCTGATAGTTAGCTAATTCCAGAACATCTACCTTTTCAACTATCTCCTGCATTTTTCTGCGATATGTCTTATTAAGCAAAAAAGCCTGCCCTCCAACCAGCGATGTGTTGCCGATAAAATCAATCTTTCCGGCAAACTCACGCGGAAGAAGCCCAATGTTGATCAGGCTTTTGGCACGCAGATGATAGCCAAAGGACCCTGCAATCAACACCCGGTCAACATCGGCGGCCTTGACGCCCCTTGCTTCCAGCAAAAATTCAATTCCCACCCTTATGGCCCCTTTAGCCAGTTGAACCTGGCGGATATCTTTTTGGGTGAAATAGATCGCTTCGGCTACCTGGAAAACCAGCTTGCCATTATGGGAAACCAACTTATTTTGCAGGGCGCCGGAATGATTTAGTGAACCGGGATCGGCAAACTTGCCATTTTTATGAATGATTCCATGGGCTACCAGTTCTCCGGCAATATCAAGCAGTCCGCTGCCGCAAATGCCCGC
>DFZT01000019.1 GCA_002382755.1 Firmicutes bacterium UBA4049
TGTTCTGTGCTTGTCCACCCCTATTTGCAACGAAATTTTCTTCCCCGTGCCCCCAATTGCCGTGCGGGCGGGAGATTTTTTATTCATGCGTCAGCACTGATTAAATTTTACTAAAACGCATACTAAAACCCGGGTATAATTCAGCATAATTTTATAGTATTCCGAAACAGTGTTGAAGCGTTGGAGACCTTGATATTCCTTACTTTGTGATACTGGGGATAACAGGAAAGGATATATGTCATATATCTCACATTCAAGAGGCCGCTGGTTCGAAACCAGCCGTGCCCACCAGTATTATCAAGGGTTACAGGGTTTTGGAATTAGTAATTATTAAAAACTATAGAACGCTGAAATTGTGTCGCAAAAAAACCCCTGGTCGTAGAGCTGGGTTCAGTTCAGGGATCAGGGGATTATTTTTACGGATCAAACCAATAATTTAAAAATAATTAAAAATGAGTTATAATTCTTTAGTAAAAAATCATCAAAGGGAGCAGGAGGAAAACAAATGCCTACATACGAATATTTGTGTCAAAACTGCGGCTGCAAGTTCGAAAGGTTTCAGATGATGACTGACGAGCCAATTAAAATTTGCCCGGAATGCGGAGGTATTCCCAAACGTTTAATAAGCGGCGGAATGGGCTTGATCTTCAAAGGACACGGATTTTATGCAACGGATTATAAAAAAGGTCCTTCTTCATATATGCCCTGCAGTGAAAAGGAACCCAGTTCCGAATCACCGGCGCCGGATTGCGCTGCATGCAAAGAAAAGGCGGGCTGCGAATTTAACAGCTAGGAGAGTGCTGCATAGAGAGTGCTGCAAAAGATTGCCGCGGGCCTTCGGACCCTTAGAAACTCCACGCCACCCACTGGCGGAACCTAAAACTCGCCAGGCTTTAATATCGGGTTTCTTTGGTGTATTTGCCGCGCTCTGAAGGAGCGTCTTATTTTGCCTGCGTCAGGGAATGGCCGGGATCCTTTTGCTAAATTTTTACCCTTGTCTTTTCTTTGAGGCCCAGACTGCCGTCACGGACGATTGTATCACCCTCTTTAAGGCCGCCGGCAACCTCAATATTGTCTTGATCGTTAATTCCTGTTTCAATCAGTTGATAATTTATCCGGCCCTTATTAACAACTGCGACTTCTTTTTGGCCGTCCCCCTTGGTAATTACTGATTCCCGCGGTACTAAAAGCACATCTGTCCGGCTTAAAGTCTCTATAGCCACTTTAACCTCATAGCCGGGCTTTAAATTAGCGGGATCTTTAACAGTGACCAAAACCGGCGCCCTTCGCTGAATAACTCCAAGAGCGGATACTTTTTCTTCAGCCTGAGGATAAATTTTTTTCACGGCGCCAGTAAGCCGGCGGTCAAGTACCGGAGCAGTAACGGTTACTTTTTGACCGACGGCAACCTGCCCAAGATCGTCGCTTAAAATATCCGCTTTTATCTCAAGCTGTTCTGAATCAGCTACAGTCACCAGAAGGACTCCGGAGTTAACAACCTGCCCCAGTTTTACAGGAACAGCAAGTACGACACCCTTCAGCGGGCTTCTAACCGTAAGCTGCTCCTCTTTTGCTGAAAGGGCGGCCAGGGACTGTTTTTGCCCTTCCGCCTGCGCAAGGCCTGCTTCCAGCGCTGCTGAGGCCTGTTGAACACTTTTTTCATTTATTTGGACCTGCAGGGCAGCTTTATCATATTCCACACGGGATGCGGCGCCTGTTTCGCAGAGGTTCTGAACACGTGTATAATTTTCTCTCGCATCTTCGAGCTCTGCAGAGGCCTTATCCAACTCCGCCTTCGATCCTTCAGCGCCTATTAAAGTCTGGGACAATAAAGACTTTGTGTCGCGGATCTGGATTGTCAGGTCAAGGTTCTCCAGCACAACAAGGATCTGCCCCTTTTCAACTTTTTGGCCGGCTTCCACAGGCAGCTGTTTTACCGTAGAGTTTTGCGCAGCATACAGGTCTTTGCTGTCCGCCGGCTGGACGTAACCGGTGTCGATAATCTCCTTAACAATGCTGCCCTTAACTGCCCGCACAGTATCAACCTTTTTTACGCTGCCAAACAGCCATCCACAGATAATTCCCGCTGCTGTCAGGATTGTTATGCCCGCATAAATTATTTTTTTGTGATTCAATCCCGCCGCCTCCTCAATTATTCAATAGTTTTAATCAGTCCCTGGCTTTGAGAACTTCCACGAGATCGAGCCTGATTATATTTTTAACTGCCAACCAGTAGGCGATTGCAATAAAAAGCACGCCTGAGGCTGCCGAAATCAGGTAGGTTAAGGGGTAGATCACAATCTGAAAGGAATATACCGCATAAGCCTCGTCTTTCATCGCAGAGTATATGTATGTTTCGGACATCAGGCGCCCGAACGGCAGCCCGATAAGCACGCCAAGAACCGTCTGCAAAAGGTTCTCCTTCAGTAAAAGGCCTGAAACTTCATTCACCCTGTAGCCTATCACACGCAGGGAAGCCATCTCCCTTTTCCGTTCGGCAAAACTGATCACCGAGGCATTGTATACTATGGCAAACCCAAGGATAACAGCGAAAACGACCATAATAAAAACAAAAACAAACATATAGCCAAGATTGCTCTTTAAACCCTGCAATTCCTTGCTGCGGCTTGCAATAGATGAAATACGGTTCATACCGGACAGGCTTTTTTCAAAATCCGTTGATCCGCCGGGAGCAACTTTCAGCATTGCGCCGGAAACAACACCTTTTTCCTCCAGAATGCTGTTTAATTGTTCAAGAGTTGTATAGCTTACTCCGCCTACAAACTGACTGTTTATACCGGCAACCTTCAAAGTGGCGATTCGCAATGGACCCATACCGAGAAGCGTTTCCGCCTGCACCCGGTCGCCCTTTTTAACACCAAGTTTTCTTGCCGTCGACTCGCTGATCAGCAGGCCTTCCCCATCAACAGGAAGAGGCCTTCCGGAACTGTCCCAAATTTTTTTAAGTTTTGCGCCAGGAAGCATTCCCATAATAACTTCTTCCTGGGAAAGGCTTCCGAATTTAATCTTCACAGGCACTTCCAGCACAGGTTCAGCCCTTGTAACAGCATCAAGCCGCGAAATGGCCAGCAGTTCAGTTTCCTTTACAGGCGCATCAAAGCGCACAAAATAATCATACAGCTGATCTCTGCTGAAAAAAGTTTTCAACATGTAATTATACGTGTCGTTCATGAAAAGCGCCAGCACGAGCAGCCCTGTCGCAAACATAACCCCCAGTACTGTTACGGCCGTACGGAACCGGTTCCGGTTGACGGACCGCAGGCACATTTTCCAGGATAGATCAATTTTCTCCCAGACTAATGCCCATTTCTCCAGAAATACCTTGCCGGCCTTCCCGGGGGACACCGGACGCATAGATTCGGCCGGACGCACTCCCAGCACGCCGCGCGAGGCTGCCAACCCTGCAGCTGCGCTGACTCCCAAACTGAGTATAATACTGTTAAAAATTGCCTGAATGTTAACTCCGCTTATAATTTCCGGAAGACTAAAATACGACGCATAGAGTTTTGACATTGAAGACGCAAAAAGCATTCCCGGAAGAATTCCCAGTAATAAGCCCGCTAAACCAATAGCCAGGGCATATTCGGTATAATGCAGCATAATCTGAAAATTGCTGTAGCCGATTGCTTTCATCGTTCCGATCTGCAGGCGCTGGATTTTGACCATCCGCCCCAACATTACAAGTTCTATCAAAGCAGCAATTCCGAGAAAAATAGAAGAGAAGTAAACTGCCGCAGTCTGCAGCTGCTCCAATTCCCCATTCAGGATTGCGGCGCTGAACTGGTCTTTACGCGGGTAACTGGCCAGGATTCCATACGGCTGCAGAATATCTTTAATTAATTCGGAAATTCTTTTTTCATCGGCGCCCGGCGCCAGTTTTATTATTACCTGGTTGACCTGGCCGGACAGATCTAGAATCTCCTCCGCCAGGTTATTTGTAATCATAAAAATCCCGAAATTTTTTGAATCCGGCACAAAGCTTGCCGCGTCTTTAACGGCATAAATAAACTCCGGGCTTGTCGCAGTGCCGATTACATCCAGGCTTATTTCCCTGCCCTGGGCTATGACAGTAACCGTGCCGCCTTTAGATAGATTGTTAGCCTGCGCGTACTTGGGATCCAACAGAACCTGCGCCTTGCTTTCCCGGGCATCTTCTTTAAAAAGGCTGCCGCTTAAAAGATAAGGGCGGTTAACCTCATTTTCAACCGGCAAAGGAAAACTGGTCAGCCGGGCGGTTGCCCGCTCTCCATTTTCCCTGATAACAGTCACGTCTTTTTGAATTCGTCCGGTCGCCTTGATTACTCCGGGGATGGCTTCAATCTGACGCAGGATACCCTGCGGCGCCTTGACTACATGAAAATAATAATCTGCAAAGCTGTATTCATGGTAGAAACGATCGGCTGATTTCGTCATGTTGTAGCAGGTTGCAGTCATTGATATATATACAGTCACACCAACCATAATTACGGCTGAAATGGCCAGGAACTGGCCTCGTGCAGTTATAAAGCTGCGAAAAAGCCTTTTTGTGAGGACATTCACTACCACTCAATCCTCTCCGGTGATACAGGGGCAGTGTTTTCGATAAGCTCAACAATCATACCGCTGCTCATGCGCGCCACACGGTGGGCCATCGCGCAGATAGAAGCGTTATGGGTTACTATAATTACTGTGCTGCCAAGTTCTCGGTTTATTTTAGAAAGCAGACTCAAGATCAACCTGCCGGTTAGATAATCCAGGGAACCTGTCGGCTCGTCACAAATTAGCAGACGGGGGTTTTTAACCACAGCTCGGGCTATCGCAACACGCTGCTGCTCACCCCCGCTGAGCTGGGAAGGAAAATGATCCATCCTTTCCGCCATGCCCACTTCCTCAAGAACTTCTTTTGCGGACAGGGGTTTGGCTACTAAATGCGCAGCCAGTTCCACGTTTTCTTTTACAGTCAGGTCGGGGATCAGGTTGAAAAATTGAAATACAAAACCAACTTCTTCGCGCCTGTACCTGGTTAACTGCTTCTCGCCGGCCCGGCTCAAATTCTCCCCGAAAAAATAAACCTCCCCAAGAGTTGGGGAGTCCATGCCTCCGATAATGTTCAGCAGCGTGCTCTTTCCCGAACCGCTGGGGCCTAGAATTACCATCAGTTCCCCTTCGTAAATCAAAAGCGAAGTTTCTTTTAATGCCTCAACCGTTACTTCACCCATTATGTACGTTTTGGTGACACCGGTAAGGTTAATAATCTCTTTCCCGCCCATGAAATTTTATCACCTAATCTTTAATCCGGTCCCATGGTATCAAACGACCATTCTCTCGCCCGATTACCGTTTTTTGTACAGAAAACCTTTTTATCTTCTTATATAAATAATAAATAATAATTCGTCAAGCTAGCCATACTTCCTCCAAGAGCATGGCAAAATTCCTATAAAATAACAAAATATTATAGCGAATTTTTTATTTATCTCTTTTTTAACATAATTATCACAGTGTAAAGATTCTTTTTCACAAGTTTTAACTCTTTATTTTTAATGTTTTCCGAAATCGACATTAAAAGACAAAATATCTAAAGGAAAAAAGAGAGACCATGTAAAATATGTAAAGTTTATAAAATTATAAAAAAAAATTATGGGAGAGAAGCCAAATCATAGAGAATGACCGCAGCAGAAATTTTGCTTGCCGGAAACTTTGAAAAAATATCTCTTAAAAAAGCGATCAGAAGCAAACCAAAGCCGGGTGAACAAGAAAATGCAATTATTATTTGAAACTCCGGAAAGTTATTGCCCCGCCGGACTGAAACAAGTTAATCCTAAAAATTCCAAACATAAGCGAAAAAAAGAAGCGCTGTTCAATAACGAGGAGCTTTTCCGCCCGATTTTTGAAAACAGCCTTGACGGCATCCTGTTGACCCTTCCCGACGGCAGTGTTCTTTTAGCAAACCAGGCTGCCTGCCGGATATTCGGTTTTACCCCGGAAAACATTTTTGATATTGGCAAGGCATCTTTGTTTAACTCCGATGATCCAAACTTTTTGTCTGCTTTGAAGGACTTAAAACAAACGGGCAGGTTTAAAGGTGAATTAACGTTTTTACGAAAAGACGGAACCTGTTTTCAAGGCGAACTGCGATCAAACCGTTTTAAAGACAAGTCGGGACGCAGCCTTAACTGCCTAATTATTAGCGACGTGACCGAACGCAGGCAGGCGGAAAAAGAAAAAGCAAAGGCGGACAAATTTGGCCTGATCGGCGAAATGGCGGCCGGAATAGCGCATGAAATCAGAAACCCGATGACAAGCGTGCGCGGGTACCTGCAGATTTTAAAAAACAAAGAAGAATTGACAGGTTACTCGGATCTTTTTCAAATTATGATTGACGAAATTGATCGCGTAAATTTTACAATCAGCGAGTACCTTTGTCTGGCAAAAAATATAGCCGTTGATTTGAAACCGGCTGACCTGAACGCCATCCTGGAGGATTTCCGCCTCGCAATAAGCGGCGACCTCGTTAAAAATGATTTGAAAATGAATTTTGAGCCGGGAGAGATCCCCGACTTGCTCTTAGACAGCCTGCAAATCAAACATATGGTGATCAACCTTATTCAAAACGGTTTTGAAGCTTCGCCGCCGGGTGGTTGTGTGACATTGAAAACATTTTTAGAAGGCGATCAGGTAGTTTTACAGGTTAGCGATCAGGGTAATGGAATAGCTCCCGAGATAAGAGAAAAAATTGGCATACCTTTTTTCACAACCAAGGATTACAGAAAAGGACTCGGCCTTGCAGTCTGTTTCAGCATTGCCTCAAGGCATAATGCGCATATAGAAATAAAAACCGGATCTGCGGGGACAACCGTTTCGGTCAGGTTTGAATTAATCCCCTCGCTTTTCAACTATTATACGATTGGAACTTAATGCCTAAACAAGGCAATTATATTCAGAAAAAGGGCTGTTAACCCTGCAGCCATTAACGGTCCTACCGGAATCCCGCCAAAGAACGTAATTCCGATAATAGATCCGATAACCACTCCAAAAATTATCTCGGGATCAATCTGCAGCAATTTTAAACCGCCGCCGTTTAAATAAGTGGCCAGCGCTCCTCCCAAAATAGCCAGAAGGCCGGGCAGGCTGAGGAAGCTGTATAAAATCTCGTTTGTTCCGTCAGATACCTCTATCGCTGTGAAACCGATTTTTTAGCCCTGTTCAGGTATTGCTCTTCTGGAATCAACCCTTGGCCCGGAAAAAAATCGAAGCAAAGTAGCCAAAAACAACCGCGGCGGTAATTCCTGTCGCGGTTGTAGTTATTCCGCCGCTGAACACGCCGAGCAAACCCTTCTCCTGAACCCCCTGAACGGCGCCTTGAGCAATTAGATGGCCGAAACCGCTCAACGGGACCGTCGCCCCTGCTCCCGCCCAGTTAACCAAAGGCTGGTAAAAGCCGAAAGCGCTGAGCAGCGCTCCGGCGGTAACAAAACCTACAAGTATATGAGCGGGAGTAATTTTATAGCTTGTCAAATCCATCAGCAGCTGGGCAACCACACATATTAAACCTCCAACAAGAAAAGCCTTGAAGAAAATCACCCTTCAATTACCCCCTTAAATTAAGACTCGATCAGAATTCCGTGGCCTATGCCTGGAATAGTTTCTCCCTGCTGTGTGCTGCAGGGGCTTAAAAGAGCCCCGGTACCCACTACAAACATGCGTTTTAAATGGCCTGCAGCCATTTCCTTGAGAAAGTGGCCGCAGGCAACCAAACCGACGCAGGCGCATCCGCTGCCGCCGGCATGAGTATCCTGTTCAGGGTAATAAATCATTGCCCCGCAGTCCTGATAGCGGTCGTCAATATTAAAACCTTTTTGTCCCAGCAAGCTTACCGCTAGCTTGCGGCCGTAAATGCCGAGATCGCCTGTAAGAAACAGATCATAATCACCCGGCTGCCGCCCGGTATCCCAAAGATGCCTGGCGATAGTATCCGCAGCTGCCGGGGCCATTGCCGAAGACATGTCCAAAGGGTCGCCCTGACCAAGATCAATTACTTTCCCGATTGTCGCGCTGGTAATCCGCGGCCCGGATCCGGCGCGCGCCAGCACCATTGCCGAAGCGCCGGTAACTGTCCACTGAGTGTGTAAAGGACGCTGGACCCCCTGCTCGGTTGGAAAACGGAACTGCCTCTCCGCCGAACCGTAATGGCTTGATGTGCCTACCAATACATATTCTGCAAAACCGCCGTCAATAAGCATCGAACCTACTGCGCTGCTTTCCAGCATCGTCGAACAGGCCCCGTATAAACCCAGAAAAGGTATCCCGAGATCGCGGGCTGTAAAATTTGCGCTGATGATCTGGTTCAAAAGATCGCCCGACAGCATGTAATCGATCTTTTCAGGAGTTAAACCCGCCTTTTGGACAGCAGTTTGCATAACCTCCAAAAGCATCCTGCGTTCTGCTTTTTCCCATGTTTGTTCACCGTAATAATCATTGCCGATAACTTTATCAAAACTTTTTGACAGGGGACCCTGTCCTTCTTTTTGACCGGCTATTGTCGCTGCGGCGACGATCACAGGCGGATTTTGAAACCATACTGTTTGTTGGCCAACTTTTTTAGGCGCTGTCACAAAAGCCCTCCTAGCGGAAAAAGTAATAAAAAATTCCTATCGCCCATCCCGTAACGATGCCAAAAACAAGCACCGGCCCGGCGACTGTAAATAACCTTGCCCCGACGCCAAGAACCAGACCTTCCCCCCTGTACTCCATCGCCGAAGAAACCATGGAGTTGGCAAAGCCGGTTATCGGCACAATTGTACCCGCCCCGCCTACTTCGGCAATTTTGTCGTATATTCCCAAGCCGGTTAGCAGCGCGGCCAAAAAAATAAGGGTGGCGGATCCGGCCGCTCCTGCTTCCTGCAAACTTAGACCCAAACCCTGATAAAAGTTTAAAAAAACCTGCCCGATTATAGCTATCAAACCGCCGACGACAAAGGCCCCGGCGACGTTGCGCAGCAGGGGGGGTTTTGGCCTGATCTCCTTCACTATTTTGGCGTATTCTTTCTTTTGTATTTCCAGCGGTTGTGTTTCCATTACCCGAACCTTTCTTTCTCTTTTTTTTATAATTTCCCTCGCCTGTACAAGATTTATAAGTGGCAATTACAGGTTTAACCCTTGACATTTTATGATAATAAAAGAGGAGGCGGATTTTTTCCGCCTCCTCTTTTGCAGCTTTGAATAGAATTCGCCAATTATACTTTTTGAGCTATCTTAACATTGGCCTTGTATTCGGTAACCTGGCCTTTATCTACACTGGCTGTAAAATTAACAACTTCCACTCCCACAATTCCGCCAGTCGCTTTAGATGCTTCGTCAACGGCGCTCTGCACTGCGTTTTTCCAACCGCTCGGAGATGATCCGACAAGCTCTAATACTTTGATTTGCATTAAAAAACCCCCTCGCTAAATTTTTATTTTTCTATTTTGTGCGGGAAGATTTTTTTTATTCATGTCACTTCTTCGCGGTTTTCCAACATGTCTTTTAGTTTCCTTAGAGCCTGCCTTTCCAGCCTGGAAACCTGCACCTGCGATAAATTTAAGCGGCGCGCCACTTCAACCTGTGTCTTGTCTTCGAAGAACCGCCACATTAATATTTTCCTGTCCCTTTCCGGAAGGTAGAGCAGCAATTCCTTAATAGCCATCCGGTCCAGAAGCGGCAGCTCATCATTGTCTTCTTTGTGAAGCTGATCGAGCAGATAGATGGGGTCGCCTTCATCCTGGTGCAGTGTTTCATAAATGGAGGCGGGCCATTGAGAGGCTTCAAGAGCCGTGACTACTTCTTCCCTGGATACGCCCAGATCCCCGGCAACCTCTCCGACAGAAGGTTCCCTTCCTAAGCGGCCGGCCAGCCGTTCCCGCGCCTTATGAACTTTGAAAGCCAGTTCTTTTATGGAACGGCTGATCTTAACCGGGCTGTCGTCCCGTAAAAAACGGCGTATTTCTCCAACAATCATCGGCACCGCATAAGTGGAAAATTTTACGTCATAATTCAGGTCAAACTTATCTATCGCTTTCATCAAGCCGATGCAGCCAATCTGAAAAAGATCTTCCAGTTCGTATCCGCGTCCCTGAAAGCGTTTAACCAGGTTAAAAACAAGTTTTAAATTGCAGTTGATCAATCTTTCTCTGGCATTTATATCGCCTGCCTTGGCGGACTGAAGCAATTGGCGCATTTCCTCATCTTTAAGGAGCGGGAAACGGGGCAGGTTCATTTCCAGTAATTTATTACCCATTAAATAATTACCTACCTTGATTTTCAGCTGGTTAAACAGTAACTTTCGAAACTGCCGATTTAACCATCGTCACTGTTGTTCCCTTTCCCGGGGTTGAATCAACATGCAGGCTGTCCATAAAAGACTGCATAAAAACAAAACCAAGGCCCATCCGCTCGGGATCTGTTGAATAAGTAAGCTGCATGGCTTTTTTAACATCCGGAATGCCGACGCCGTAATCCCAGATCTTTAATTCCAGCGCTAAATCACCGATTGACATGCTGATAAATACTGTGCCGTCAGTCCTGTTTTCATAACCGTGTACAATAGCGTTGGCGACAGCCTCGGAAACCGCAACCTTTATTTCCTCGAGATCGTTCAAGGTAAAATCCAGCTGCGAGGCAAACGCGGCTACCGTTACCCTGGCAAAAGCCACATTTGCCGGGAGACTCTGAAATTCAAGTTTAGCGTGATTGTTTACCTGCATATCTAAAACGCCTCCTTACCCTACCCTGGAAAGGGCGGCTTCTTCAGAAGAATATTCTTTCATTATGGTCAGCAAACCAGACAGGGCAAGTACGCGCCTCACCTGCGGCTGCGCCGCCACCAGCGAGACAACTCCTCCCTGCGAGGATACGCGGTTATAGCGTCCCAAAATTACTCCCAAACCCGAGCTGTCAATAAATGTAACGTTTCTTAAATTGATCACCAGGTGTTTTATTTTGTTTTGATCAAGCATGTTTTCCAAAGAATTACGCAAATAATCCGTCACGCCAAGGTCAAGTTCTCCCTCAAGGCGTACCAGCAGCGCATCTTGATTAATTTCAACATTAAGGCCCAATTAGCTTTCATTCCTTTCTATCTAAAAAGGCTGTTGCTAAATCTTACCATATTTTGTGTCAAAAGGCAATAAAAAACGCTTCCTCCTGAAAGAAGCGTTTTTTAAGCAAGTAGGGACGGTTCTTGCTCGTCCCTACTTGCTTACTTGCATACTTGCTTACTTGCTTGGCATCAGTCTTTTGTATTTTACCAGCGGCCGTGAAGGGCCTTGTTAATCTGCCGCAGAAAGCTTGCCCTGGGTATTTCCCCGCCGGCGACAAGCGGGACGGAAAGCACCTGCCGGTTATTTTTAAATACTTTGTACGCGCCAAGCTGCTGCCCTTTGGCAACGGGCGCCGTAATCCGTTTGGGCAGTTCCAAACCGGCCGTAAATCCTTTTTCTTCTCCTTTGGGCGCTACAATGATTACCTGATCTTTAGTAACCGCCGCCGCTTTGTCCTCAACGCCCCTGCTTACTTTAACGTCGCCGACCTTTTCCCCGAGTGCGGCAAACTTTACCGCCTTGTAACGCGCAAAACCGTATTTGTATAACTTTATTGATTCTCTGAAATGGCTTTGGGGATCGGGAGTTCCCAAAACAGTAACGATCAATCTTAAATTATCCTTAATTGCTGATGAGGCAAGGCAATACTTGGCTTCTTCCGTCCAGCCCGTCTTTCCCGAGTCAACCCCATCATACCACTTCAGCAATTTGTTGGTGTTCCAGAGCTTAAACTTGCCTCCCCGCAGATCATATTCGTATATCGAGGAAAGTTTTACAAACAGCGGGTGTTTGATACACTCACGCATAATTACCGAAAGGTCGTACGCCGAAGAATAGTGTCCTTTTGCCGGAAGACCCGTGCAGTTTACAAAAAGGGTGTGTTTTAAGCCCATTTCGGAAACGCGTTTGTTCATCAGCTGTACAAAAGCGTCTTCCGTACCCGCGATATGTTCCGCCAGGGCTACGCTCGCGTCATTGGCGGACCCTATCGCGACAGACAGCAAAATCTCTTCCAGACTCATTTCTTCGTCAGGCTCAAGATAGATCTGCGACCCGCCCATCTCCCAGGCGTTTTCACTTGCCACAACACGATCGCTAAGTTTAAATTTTCCTTCTTCTACAGCCTCAACCGCCAGCAGCAGCGTCATCAGTTTGGTTACACTGGCCATCGGCAGTTCTTTGCCGGCCTCTTTGGCAAATAAAACCTTGCCGGAATATGCGTCCATCAGCACGGCCGATTCGGACGTGGTTTCCAGAGAAGGAGCCGCCTGACAAACGTTTTTTGGAAGGGCGGCCAGACAAACCATACTCAGGCTCATCAATAAAACAAGAAAAACGATACCCGTCTTTTTCAAAAACATGTCTTAAAGTACCTCCTTGCGATTATCTGTTTTTAATACAGGGGGACGTGAATACAGGGGGACGGTTCTTTTGTGTTATTAGGGCAAAATGTGCGTACCTTAGTTTCCCTTGTAGCCGGCGCCGCTTTAGCTTTATTT
>DFZT01000096.1 GCA_002382755.1 Firmicutes bacterium UBA4049
TACCGGTTAATCATAGTCGGGGACGCAAGTATGTCGCCCAGCGAGCTGGTGATGCCCGGAGGCATTCTCAGTTGGGAGGAAAATAACGAAGAACCGGGCATCATCTGGCTGCAGAGGTTATCTTCTCAATTTAAGTTCTCAGTATGGTTAAACCCTATCCCTGATAAGTATTGGCAGGCTTTTTATGGTTCCGAGTCAATAAGCCTGATCAGACGGGTTTTTCCCATGTTTGAGTTGACGGTGGACGGTATAGAACAGGCTGTTAAAGGTCTGAAAGCTAAGATTTAAGTATACTTAATTTAATGATTAAAATTGGTGGTAAATTTTTGGATACCGTTGTAGCCGAAAATTTGCATAAACATTATGACGGCATTATTGCAGTACGAAATGTTAATTTTAAAATCAGGGACAGAGAATGTTTTGGTTTTTTGGGACCCAATGGCGCCGGCAAAACATCCCTGGTTAAAATGATTTATGGGTTTTTACCGGTAACGTCAGGTAAATTGACGGTCTTTGGAATAGACGTAAAGTCAAATATCAGAATTAAGCGGTTGCTCGGTGTTGTTTCTCAGGATAACAACCTTGACTCAGATTTAAAAGCGATTCAGAACCTACTGGTTTACGCTAGCTTTTTTGGAATTGAAATGCGTCTGGCCAGGGAAAGAGCTGAAGAATTGCTTGAGTTTTTTGGATTAACAGAAAAGACTGATCAAACAGTTGATTCGCCTGTTTCTATTTTCCGGTGTTTTTTCCACTGACAGGAATGAACGTAATCATACAAAAAATCGTCATCGCCCGCGGAATGATTCTCGGGATGGCAGGTATTAATTTGGTTTGAGATTTAATCTGGATGATTGTTGCGGTTCTTGTCCTGCTTCCTGTTCCGTTTTATTTAATGCGCAAGTTAATGATTAGATAGCAAACTTGAAAACATAGATAGCCATGGGTTAATAAGGGGGTTCAAACAAATGAAACGGGTTGTTGTGGCGGTAGACGGTTCCGAAAGTTCCTTAAAGGCAGTCGGCTATGCTTTAAAATTAAAAAAACTCAGCTCACACGTGCATGTCACTGCGCTTTATATTGGCCCGTCATGTTATGATCTTTTTCCTGAGCCAGACGCTTGTTCGGGATTTCAACAAAAAGAACTGGACAAGGAAATCGAGTCCAGGGCAAATGAGGTATTTAAAAAAATTGACAAGATCGCCGGTCAAAAAAGCTCAAGTATCGAAAAGGCTATTAGCCGGGGTGACGCCGCCGCCTCAATAAGCAAGTTCGCGATGGAAGGCGGATTTGACCTTGTAGTAATAGGATTCCATGGCTACGAGGAAGAGGAAGGTTCAAATTTCTGGCTTGGCGGAGTTTGTTACAAGGTTTTGCACATGTGCCAATGTCCTGTAACCGTAGTAAAATAACCGGCATATTTTCAATGTTTCAATGTCGAAGAGGTATTAACCAATTTATTATGCAATATCTATTTGTGCAATAAATAACCCGGGAATAACTTTGTTAATTTGAATATCATTCATTCAGATAAGTTGAGAGGTATATTTTTTAGCAATTTTTAGTACAACTAAAAGCCTGTTCTATGCAGTACCGCCGTCACGACGGCAATTTGCAGTCGCTCTTTAGTTGTTTTTTATACTTATCATCTAAGAATCATCTAAGAATCCTTCGTATTATTAATCTGGCATGATATTTGCGTAATAATTTGCGTAATAAGTAATAAATAGAACCAAAGAAAAAGTCAAAAAAAGGAGGCGGAGTTTTAATGAGCACGTCAGTCAATGCAAAGCTGGTAGGCAAGATCGTGTCAATCGACGTAAAAGTAGGTGACCAGGTAAAGAAGAACGACGTGTTAGGTTTAATGGAAGCTACGAAGATGAATGTAAAGATTTTTGCACCTAAGGAAGGCACTGTTAAAGAGGTTCATGTTGGACCTGGTGATCACGTCAACATGAAAACCACGATTGTAACCTTGGATGATTAGCACACACAATTCCAGATTAATCGTATAGCTGTTAGATAGTTCAGATACTACCGCCCCACCAAATGTAACATAAGAAAATTTACGGCGGAGAAATATTCAAAAAAGGCAGAATAAAACAAAAGAACGGCGCGAAAATACATTTAGAGAAAGCCTCTAAAGGATTTTCGCCTACCGTTAATCCAAAAAAATTAAATATATCTGAACTGTTAAGTCGTACAATATATATAAACGACAATGCAGTTATGCAGTTGCATATGCAATTATGCAGTCACACGAGGTTATTGTATCATTCAGTTAAAAAAATTTATTTCCTACACAGGAGAGGAAGTTTCCTAATGACAGAATTAAATGTAAAAGGATTATATCACTATGGTAAGGTTTACCGCAACCTGGCCCCTGCGAAATTAATCGAAATATCGCTGGCACGCGGCGAAGGGTTTTTGGCATCCAATGGCGCACTTTGTATATATACAGGCAAATATACCGGGCGGTCCCCTAATGACAAATTTGTTGTTGACAAACCTTCGATACACGACAACATAAACTGGGGTAATGTCAATGTCCCATTTTCTGAAGAAAAGTATGAGAAGCTAGCTAACCGCATGTTGGGTTACCTGCAGAACAAAGATTTATTTGTTTTTGATGGTTTTGTCGGAGCAGAACAGAAATATAGAATCCCGGTCAGAGTAATAACTGAAAGGGCATGGCACAGTCTGTTTGCTACACAGATCTTTGTGCGTCCTACACCAGAAGAACTGGCCGTACACAAACCCGAATTTACCATAATAAACGCTAACGGATTTGAGTGCGACCCTGAAACTGACGGTACCAGATCCGAGGCTGCCGTTATCCTTGACGTCGAAAAAGCTACGATTATGATTTGTTCTGCAAGTTACGGCGGTGAAATTAAAAAATCAGCTTTTACCATGATGAACTACCTGATGCCCTTAAGAGGCGTAATGACCATGCACTGCTCGGCCAACATCGGCGCTGATGGTGATTCGGCGCTCTTCTTCGGCCTTTCGGGAACTGGAAAGACTACGCTTTCCGCTGATCCGAACCGCAGATTAATCGGTGATGACGAGCACGGCTGGTGGGACGGCGGTATCTTTAACTACGAAGGTGGATGCTACGCCAAGACCATTAAGCTAAGGGTAGAAAATGAACCGCAGATCTATAATTCAATCAAATTTGGCGCCATTTTGGAAAATGCCGGAGTTGACCCTGAAACTCGAATTATTGATTTCGACGACGGTTCTATCACTGAGAACACACGTTCAGTATTCCCTATCGATCATATCCCCGGCGCAGTTATCCCGAGCGTCGGCGGGATACCGAAAACAGTCGTCTTTCTGACTGCTGATGCTTTTGGCGTGATGCCTCCTGTGGCCAAGCTGACCAGGGAACAGGCTATGTACCACTTTATTTCCGGCTTTACCAGCAAACTGGCCGGCACAGAACGAGGGATTATAGAACCACAAGTTACGTTTTCCTCCTGCTTTGGCGCACCTTTCCTTCCCTTAAGGCCGAGCGTATACGCTAAAATGCTTGGAGAAAAACTTGACAAATTTAACTCAAACGTTTATATGATTAACACAGGCTGGTCCGGCGGCGCTTACGGAGTCGGCGAGCGCATATCCATCAAACATTCACGGGCAATTGTTACAGCAGCGCTTAACGGCGATCTGGAAAAAGTTCCGATGGAACTAGAACCAAATTTTGGTGTTTATGTTCCCACTGCCTGTCCGGGAGTTCCTCCTGAAGTTTTACAACCTAAGAACACCTGGGCCGATAAACAGGCTTATGATGAATCTGCCCAAAAGCTGGCCAAGCTTTTTGTAAACAATTTTGAGAAGGTTGCCCCGGGGTCTCTCCAGGAGATCGTCGCCGCGGGCCCAAAAGGTTAAGCAGTTTAATTTATTAAAATATCATTAAGAGACAACCTGTTCCGCGGGGGAGGAAATTCTGCGGGATATCCAGTTGGAAGAAGGGCTACCACGGAAATATTCTTTCCCCAGGCGAAAATATTTTTTATCTTCCTTTCGTCAAATAATCTTACCCAGCAGGCGCCAAGTCCGAAATCCAAAGCCCTTAATGCAATATGCTCTATTGCTATGGCAGCGTTTAAAGCAATTCTAATTCCAATCTCTTCAAAATCCATTTTGCTTACATTATTAATACGGTCCAGGACAACTTCAACCACATGCTCATCTACTGCTTTGATCTTTCCAAGATCCTGGGTTCCTGATACACTTCCATCCAGATAACCGTTTATATCCACACAGCAGACAAATATAACGGGAGCGCCGGCAATAAAAGATTGATTAAAAGCAGCCTGAGCAAGTCTCCGCCGCGTTGCCTCGTCCTGAACAATCTTGAAACGCCAGGGTTGCGCATTACAGGCTGAAGGCGCCAGTCTTGCGGAATCCAGTAAGGCGTTAATCTGATCCTGCGGAACAGGATCAGGCTTGAATTTTCTGATGCTGCGTCTTTGTTCGATTGCTTCCTTGGTTGCGAGCATTTTTCCTTTTCTTTCCTTTCAAATTGATCTCAATTTTATTATACATTATTTTCTTCATTTCCAGCTTAATAAAAAAGCTAGTTTTATTATGCCAAATTAGCTATGATATGTTATTATTGATGCGTCAATATTCTTTATTCTTTATTATGGAGGGGATGATTGCCGGATTATCCGGTAAAACCGATGGAGAGAACTTTCGTAATGATTAAACCCGAAGGGTTGCAGCGCGGTGTAACGGGAGAAATAATTGCCAGAATTGAAAAAAAAGGTTTAAAAATTATTGCCATGAAGATGCTTGTAATTTCCGGGGACCTGGCTAAGAAACATTATGGAGAACACGCCGGCAAGCCTTTTTTTGAAAACCTGGTCAAGTATATAACCTGCGGCCCTGTTATCGCCATGGCGATCGAAGGCAAAAACGCAGTAAGCACGGTACGCGCCATGATGGGTTCTACAGATCCCTTAAAGGCGGAACAGGGAACGATCAGAGCAACTTACTGTATGGATATGGGCAGGAATATTATTCATGGCTCGGATTCATTAACCAGCGCCGAAAGAGAAATCGGCAACTTTTTTAAGCCGGATGAGTTAATCGGGTACTCAAGAAGTATCGAACCCTGGGTTTATGAATAAAACAGATACTTTTGGAAAGGGGATCCTCGGATTATGATACTTCGCCTGGGCCTGCCTAAGGGAAGCCTCCAAGAAGCTACTTTTATTTTATTTAAGAGAGCGGGATTCAATATCAAGCTTCCCGACCGTTCATACTACCCTGTCATAGATGACCCGGAACTTGAAATAATGCTTATGCGGGCGCAGGAAATCCCTCGCTATGTCAGCGATGGTGTTTTAGACGCCGGCCTAAGCGGCTATGACTGGATTATGGAGAACGGCGCTGATGTAATTGAAGTAGCTGAACTGGTTTACTCCAAAAACACACCTAATCCAATCCGTTTGGTGCTTGCCGTGGCCAAGGACAGTGAAATAAAAGAAATAAAAGATTTACAGGGCAAACGAATTGCCACTGAGCTGGTACAGGTCACCAAACGCTTCCTGTCCGATCATAATGTGCAGGCGACAATAGAGTTTTCATATGGGGCTACAGAAGTAAAAGTACCCGAATTGGTCGACGCAATAGCTGATCTCACGGAAACAGGCAGTTCACTTCAGGCAAATAACCTTCGTATAATTGCAACAATTCTTCAATCTACTCCCCGCTTGCATGCCAATAAAATGGCCTGGGATGATCCCCGGAAAAAGGAAAAGCTTCAGAATCTTGCGGTTTTACTGGAAGGCGCATTAAGAGCTGATGATAAAGTGGGACTAAAAATGAACGTTCCGGGAGAAAAGCTTGATGAAGTCCTTAAGGTTTTGCCATCTATGAGGCATCCGACTGTTTCCAAGTTGGTTAACAGCGACTGGGTGGCAATCGAAGTTGTCTTGAATGAAAAAAAAGTCCGTGAATTGGTGCCGTCTTTAAAAAAGATTGGCGCTCATGATATCATTGAATACCCTTTGAATAAAGTAATCCCTTAGCTTTCTTTAGAAACTTGCATGTGATGCAATAAAATAAATAAATTTTTTATTGCATCACTTAAAGCAAAACAAGGGAATATTAGTAATTGGGGCAGTTTAACAAGGAGGCGCCAAATTGATACCTTTACGGGACAGTATTAGGGCACGGCGGAAACCATATGTAAACTGGCTGCTGATTACTATTAATTTTATAGTTTTTTTTGGCTATCTGGGTTTGTCCCAGAGCGGGCTGGAAGAGCTTTACTTTCAGTATGGGGTTGTTCCTATAAGGGTTGTTCACCTGCTACAAACAGGTTCGTCCTGGAATCTTGTATTTATTCCCTTTATAACAGCCATGTTTTTACATAGCGGGTGGCTGCATATTATTGGCAATATGTGGTATCTGTTTATATTTGGTGATAACGTGGAAGATCTGCTCGGACACTCGCGTTACCTGATTTTTTACCTGATCACAGGTGTTATCGGAAGCCTTGCCCACGTTTTGGCGAATGCCGGTTCACCTGTTCCCATAGTTGGCGCAAGCGGCGCTATTGCCGGTGTTTTGGGTGGATATTTCCTCCTGTTTCCAAGAGCGCGAATTCTTTCTCTGGTTCCTTTTTTTATTTTTTTTCTGGTTGAGATTCCTGCAGTTTTTTTCCTTGCCTTCTGGTTTATCCTGCAGTTGATTAACGGCGCCGTTTCATTAGGCGGAGTCGCTAACCCCGTGGCGTGGATAGCCCACGTAGGGGGCTTTCTCGCAGGCGCTATCTTGATTAAAATGATTGCCCCAAGGCGTTCAAAGAACTTACTGCATTAAAGATTGTTTCGCCGGACCTGCAGTTCTGATAGATTTTTTCCCACATTGTCAAGAGCGTGGTCAAAAAAATTATCAAAATCTTCCGCAATCAACTCACCAGCCTTAAATATTAAACTGGTGACCCTTGGCACATCAATATGGATCTTGTGCCGCGTGTACATTTGCATGTCATAACGGGCAGCTAAAGATTCGGCGGTAATTTTTGAGATTTCTATGTAATTAAAAAAATTGCCAATCCGGTTTTGGAATACGCTTGGCTCCGCTGAATAAAAACGGGCCATAAATTCACTTATTTCTGAAATCAGAACATTATTTGCAAAAGCGGACTCAAGCGCCATGCTGCAAGTACTGTTATTGATAAACAGTTCGATTCCCATCTCAATAATGTTGTGTGACTTCCACCAGCCCATTGATGACGGTAGATTGCACGCCTTAATAGTCTCGTCAACTATCAGGCGTCCTTTTTCGAAACAGTAACCGCGTTCATAAGAAAGAAATTTTTCATCTCCATAATAATCGAGCCCTTTTGGATCAATACCGTGTGTAATTACACCCATGACAAATTCATTCAATTCCCCTATTTCTTGAAGAAAAAGAAGCATTTCAGATCCTCTTCCATGTGATTCATTCCTGTCAGTATATAAACCTGCCGCAATATCAGGAAAGATACTTCCCAGAACTAGAGCATCAGACAGAAAACCAAACAGCTTTTGCGCAAAAAACACATGAGCCTGAGGGTACATAAGGAAACCTCCAAGAAAGCTTGAATATTTAGAACAGACCTGTCACCTGGCCTGTATTTACATCAACATCAATTCTCCTAAATGCAGGATCGGAACCAGTGCCTGGCATAAGGCTGATTGCGCCTGCCACAGGGCAAAAGATACCGGCCCCTGCAAAAACCATTACGTCCCGCACAGGAAGCACCCAGTTTTTCGGGACTCCTTTAAGATCGGGGTCATGGGAGAGGCTTAAATGTGATTTGACCATAACCGTAGAATAATCCTTCATCACGGGATCAGATTCAAATCGTATCGCCTTGGCTTTCGCTTCCGGCGCCCAGCTAACCCCGTCAGCGCCGTATACCTCTTTGGCAATTGTTTCAACCCTTTTACGCAGCGGCATTGAAAGCGGATAAAGGTATCTGAAATTAACCTCATCGTTGCAGGCGTCTATTACAGCGTCGGCCAATTCCAGAGCCCCGTCGCCTCCCTTTAGCCAATGTTCCGAAAGGGCGCACCGGACCCCGGCCTGTTCGGCAAACCGGCGCACCATTCTAATTTCTTCTTTTGTATCTGTTTCAAATGCATTTATACAGACTACGGGGTTAATCCCCGATTTCTTCACAATCCCTATATGGTGTAACAGATTTGGCATTCCTTTTTCCAGAAGTTTCAAATCTTCTTCTTTATACTCCCCGGGAAGTGGCCGGCCCGGTATTACTTTTGGCCCGCCACCATGCATCTTCAGGGCTCTGATACTGACCGTAATAACCGACACATTCGGAACAAGGCCGCTGTGTCTGCATTTTACATTCCAAAATTTCTCAAAGCCTATATCGGCGCCAAAACCACTCTCAGTTACATGATAGTCAAACATTTTTAAGCCAATCCGGTCCGCAATGATTGAAGACTGGCCGAGGGCTATATTTGCGGACGGTCCGGCATGAACCAGGCAAGGCTGGTATTCAACGGTACAAAGGAGGTTTGGGTTAATTGTATTCCTCATCCAGGCGCACATTGCGCCGGCTACTTCCAGATCTTCTGTAGTAACAGGGACGCCGTTTTTGTCGTAAGCAACAATTATTTTTCCGAGCCTCTCACGAAGGTCCTTTAAATCATTAACAACGGCAAGAATGGCCATTAATTCGGAATTTACCGCCATGCCGAATTTTGAAGCCATCATATACCCGTCCATTCTTCCGCCAATACCCATAATTATATTACGCAGGCCCTGGGCGCAGAAATCAATGGCCCAACCCATTTCTACCCTTGTTGGGTCAATGTCAAGCCTTTTTAAGCTGCGCAGAGCAAGTTCGGCGTCATTATAGTTTCTTTCATGCTGCATGCGGGCGTTTAGCGCCACCATGGCCAGGTTATGAGCGTTCATCAGATCGTTGATATCGCCTGTAAGTCCCATTGAAAACTCTGTCATGGGAATAAGCAGGGAATTTCCCCCTCCGGCTGCAGTTCCTTTAATATTCATAGTAGGCCCGCCGGATGGCTGCCGGACACAACCTCCGGCCAGCTTGCCTCTTTTACCAAGGCCCTCCAAAAGCCCCATGCAGGTGGTTGTTTTTCCTTCCCCCAGCGGGGTAGGATTAATAGCGGTAATTTGTATATACTTGCCGCAGGGTTTGCTGCCCAGACGCTCTATAATTTTCATTGAGTCGAGCTTGCAGATGCGGCCGTAAGGAATAACCTCATCTTCTTTGAGTCTCAACCGTTCCCGCCATTCGGCAGCGTTCGGCATGTTTTTTTCAGCTTCCAAAGCTATTTCCCAGTCCGCCATTTTCATTGCGTCGTAAGCCATTCCAATATCCTTTCCTTTTCTCCATTACACTTTAAATTACGGCTTCTATTATTCTTTTTATCTTTCTATATTTTATATCATATTTTTTATACGTTGGGTAAAGGGGAGGGTAAAAATTATCAGATTAACGCAATAAGCTGAACAGACTTAAGATTATATCCAAAAGAAACAGCAGAACTATGGCCAGTTCCAGCAGCATTGACTGCTGGTTGATCAACCGGCCGCTAAGCATCGAATAGCTCTGCATAATTACAGAGCTTTTCTGCTTGATGCTCTCAAGCCATGTTCTCGTATGAAAAATCGACAGCGCCGAACCGTATATTTTTGCATAAAATATGTCTTCGGTAACTTTTAGCGAATCCTGGATTCTTTCTGTAATTTCGTTTATATCAATAATAATTTCTGTCAGTCTGTTCATAATCCGCCTGTATTGACCCAGGCGCCTGAACTGGGTTACTGTTTCGGCTGCATCTATGGCGTCGTACATCCTGCTCATCTCGCCGCTTAAAACATGATCATAGTAGCGCAATTCCAGCAGCTGGGTTGCCGCAAACTCCAGCAAATCCGGAATATCCTGACTGCCTTCCGTATCGTAGACAATAGCGGAACTCCAGGTAATTATGGCCAAGTCGTCCTTGCTGTACGAAAATGAATTTTTTAAAGTTTCCTTGCGGACCTGGGGACTGAATTCTTCCTGCTCAGCCAAAAGCAGGGGCAGCGGATCCCATTCTTTCTGCCAGTTACGAAAATAGTAGATAACATAATCTTCTTCAAACCCAAGGTTTTCAGATTTAATCAAAGCGCTTTTCAGAGCTTCCCTGATTTCTTCCCTTTTATTTATAAAAGTGTTTTCAATACAGGATTCAGTATTTATTACGCCCGCCAGGTTTATAACATTTTTATAATTACAGTAATGCGGCAGGATGATCCGCATGGTAATGCTGATTACTCCCAGGTCGTAGATTTTCGCGGTATATCGTGCCTGGTACAACTGACCTGAAAGAGAAATTTTCTCTTCACCCAATTCTACTGTAACCGGCGGGTTTGGAATGTGAATCGATTTTGGGCGTATACGGGATAGTTTCAGGCGGGAAGTCGGTTTGTTGCTGGAAAGAACTTTTTCAACCAGGTCAAGCTTGATTTCTTCAGCAACATCGTAAATACGGTACAGCAGGATTGAGTTCTGCATCTTGGTCACCCCGGTTTTTCAGGTGTTATTAAGTATATATTACATCCAAAAGCCATAATTCCTTCCTAAAAAAGTAAATTATACTTTTTATTATACATTTGATAAACATAAGTTGTCATGACTCCCCCGCTGGCTTATAATTAAAAGACGGGGGGGAGTTATTTTGTCGAAAGCTGTTGACTTAGGCGGGGAAACCTATCAAATTGATATTTATGAAGGGGGGAAGTCGGAAAGAACCTCCGCTTATCTGATCAGGGGCGCCAAAACCGCTCTAATTGAGGTGGGAGCGTCATCCTGTATGGAAAACCTGCTTTCCGGACTTAATTCATTAAATGTATCTCTTTCCGATATAGACTATGTAATTTTAACACATATCCATATCGACCATGCCGGCGGCGCCGGGACTTTAATTAAAAAGACGCCTAAGGCGCGTTTAATTGTGCATCCGCGGGGCGCCAGGCATTTAATAAATCCGGCGCGGCTTGTTGAGGGAACAAGAGCGGCATATACAGCATATGATAATTGCTTTGATCAGGTTTTTGGACAGGTTGAGCCTGTGGATGGAAAAAATATATATACCCCTGAGGAAGGTGAAAATCTCGATCTGGGAAAAGGCAGGGTATTAACTTTTTACTACACATCCGGACACGCCCGTCATCATCTGTCAATTTACGACAACTTGACCAGGGGCCTTTTTTGCGGCGACGCTCTTGGCGCAGTATATAAACCCCTGTCAAGAATAATCGGACGTGATTTTGTTGTCCCGGCTACGCCCCCCTCCGAATTTGATCCCGCAGAGGGAATTGCCGTATGCGAAATGGTCCGCGGGCTTGCTCCGGAAGTACTCTATTTTTCACATTTTGGGATTTCGAAAAATATCGGTTACATCCTTGAACGAAACCGCGAACTTCTACAGCAATTCACCAGCGCCGCCAGGGAGATTTTGTCGGAAAGCGGTTCGGTTAAAAATGTTGAAGATAAATTATGGGAACTTATAAATATGCAGATACAGGATTTTAGTCATCTTGATCTTCGTCAGTTTATCCCGTTGATTGATATACAGCTTTGCGCCGAAGGAATAGTTGACTACTTAAAAAAAGAGGGACGCAATAATTAAGATTTGGACTTAGAAAGAGGTTGCCCTAATGAAGGACAAGTATTCCCGTGAAATTGACTATTTGCGCATATCTGTCACAGACCGCTGCAATTTGCGCTGCAAATACTGCATGCCTGAAAAAGGCATTGATATGGTTTCTCATAAAGACGTTTTGAGCCTTGAAGAAATCGCCAGAATAGTTCAGGCGTCAACACTCGTTGGTGTAAGAAAGATTCGGCTAACCGGAGGAGAACCTTTAATCCGCAAAGGAATCAGTCAGTTGATTGCCAAGATTAACTCAATGCCTGAAATAGACGATCTGGCCCTGACAACTAATGGAATTACCTTTGCCGAACAGGCTGAAAAACTTAAACAAGCCGGTCTTAAGAGAGTAAACTTCAGTTTGGACAGTTTGCGAAAGGATCGCTTTAAATTTATTACACGCGAGGGAGACCTGGACAAGGTTTTGGAATCAATCGAGGCGGCAATAAAGTTGGATCTTAAGCCGGTAAAAATAAATACGGTATTGATCAGAGATTTTAACGACGATGAGATTGTCCAATTTGCGAATCTGACTATGGAAAAATCCCTGCATATCCGTTTTATAGAGCTGATGCCCATTGGAACCTCGCAGACGTGGGCAAGCGGGCGTTTTATTCCTGCTCAGGAAGTAAAAGATATAATTGAAATAAAACTGGGGCGTTTGGATAAGATACAAAAGCCAAAAGGAAACGGGCCCGCCCAATATTACCAGTTTAAAGGGGCAATCGGCACGATCGGTTTTATTTCCGCTATAAGCGAGCATTTTTGCAGCAAGTGCAACCGGTTGCGGCTTACGTCAACCGGCGGGTTAAGGCCGTGCCTGTACTCGGATGACGAGGTAGATATAAGAACTGCTTTAAGATGTGGAGCTTCATTGAAAAAGCTCTCGGAAATTATCGCAAGTTCAGTTCAACATAAACCCAAAAAGCATTCAGCAATAGGCCCGGGCACATACAGGTCAATGATGTATCAAATAGGAGGGTAGTCCAAATTGGACAAAGAATCTGGCGCGCAAGATCCGGAATTAACTCATTTTGACAGTGATGGCCAGGCTCGAATGGTAGATGTCAGTAAAAAGGAAGATACTTTTCGCGAGGCGATTGCACGCTGTGAAGTAAAGATGCTGCCGGAGACCTGGAGGTTGATCAAAAAAGGCGGCATGGCCAAAGGTGATGTCCTTGGCGCAGCCCGCCTGGCTGGAATTATGGGGGCAAAAAGGACCGGGCAGGTGATTCCTTTGGCGCATCCCATTACGTTAACGGGTGTAAATATATATTTTAAAATGGTTGAACCGCAGACAGTGGAAATAGAAGCGAGAGTACATACAGTTGGGAAAACCGGTGTTGAAATGGAAGCCCTTACGGCTGCCTCAATATCGGCTCTAACTATTTATGATATGTGTAAGGCAGTCGATCGCGCAATGGTAATTGACAACCTTCGCCTTATTTTTAAAACAGGCGGTAAAAGCGGAGAATTTAAAAGAAAGGAATAAAAGCAAGGTTAAAAACAAGGTTTATAAAGAAAGGTGGTTGAAATCATGGCCGGGATAATCAGGGCTGTTTGCATCAGTGCTGAAAAAGGAACCCCCAAAAAGGATGTTGGCAAAGGCGCTTTAATTGCTGGACACGGAATCGAAGGAGACAGCCATACGGGAACCTGGCATCGGCAGGTCAGTATGCTGGCGATGGAAAGCATCCGAAAAGTACAGGAGCTGGGGCTGGAAATCAAACCCGGTGATTTTGCTGAAAATTTAACGATTGAGGGTCTGAATTTTGAAGACCTTACCATCGGAAAACGTGTTAAGATTGGCTCTTCAGCTATAGGCGAAGTAACTCAGATTGGCAAGGAATGCCACAACGAATGCGATATTCGCCGCAGGGTAAATGACTGTATTATGACCAGGGAAGGAGTATTTCTGCAGATACATGTTGGCGGCCCTGTGCAGACCGGAGATCCGGTTGAATTGCTATGAAACGCTGCCAATCAAAACCCCCTGTATTATGTATAGTCGGATCACAGAATACAGGCAAGACTACATTGGTGGAAAAGCTCGTTGCAGAATATAAAAGGCGGGGCTTTAGAGTTGGAACAATAAAGCATCATCATATCGGAGATTTTGAAATCGATTACCCGGGGAAGGATAGTTGGAGGCATGCTCAAGCCGGAGCCGATGTTGTTCTTATTTCTTCTCAGTCAAAGGCAGCAATGATTAAAAAGGCGGAACAGGAGCTGACCCTGGAGCAAATTATTGACTTGATGGGAGAAGTTGACATTGTGCTCGCGGAAGGGTATAAAGAATCTGACAGACCTAAAATTCTTGTCTGCAGGGGCAATCCGGCGCTGCAGGCAAATTCTGCGCCCGAAGTAATCTGTACCGTGGGTCAATGCGAGACTTTTAAGGGTTTACCAACCTTTGAACCGGATGATGTTCAAGGTTTAGTCAATTTTCTGCAGCATTTTCTCAGGGAGTGAATCTTATGCGTGTTTTTCTTGATTTTCTGGAAAGCGTTAAACGGGAGGGCCTTGCTCCCGTTTACTTATTTCATGGTCAGGAAGCTTACCTGCGCAAACAGGCTATTGAAGAATTAAAGAGGCGCATCCTGACGGAAGATAGCGCACAGTTTAATTTTGATAATGTTGACGGTGAGGAAACCGGGAGTGGAAGTATAGTTTCACTGGCTGAAACGCCGCCTTTTTTTCCAGGGCTAAGGCTTGTTGTAGTCCGCCACTCGCCATATTTTGCGCCCCCAAAAAGGTTAAGGGCAAAACGCAGTCAAGATGATGCGGATATATCTGGTCCGGAAGAGCAGGAAGGAATTGCGGCGCCCGGTGATCAAACCTTAATAAAATATTTAGAAAACCCCTGTAAAACAACCTGCCTGGTTTTCGATACCGGACTAAAGGTTGACCAAAGAAAAATAATTTCCAAAATCATTCGCCAAAAGGGACATTTAATTGAGTTCGATTATTTAAAACCGGCGGAATTATCCAGATGGCTGGCCAGACGATGTGAAAGAGCAGGTAAAAATATATCGTCCGGGTGTACGGATTTGCTGATTAACCGTTCGGGGAGAAGTATGTACACACTGGAGAATGAACTTAATAAGCTCGTTTTCTACACGGGCAACCGGAACAGCATAACAAGAGAAGACATACTTGTGATCACGGCGCCGCAAGTGGAAGAAAATATATTTAAGATGGTTGACGCCATTAGTGAACGCGAAACTGAGAAAGGTCTAAAGGTCCTAAGAAATCTTCTGGAAGCCGGTTATAATTTTGCAAACATTACTTATCTGGTCGCCAGACAGTTCCGCCTGATTTTGCAGGCCCAGGAACTGGCCGGACAGGGAAATACTGCGGTCCAATTAAGCCAGTTTCTGGGGATTCATACCTTTATAGCCAGAAAAATATTAGCCCAAAGCCGAAATTTTAATCCTGCTCAGCTTAAAGAAATTCTTGAAAAACTACTGGACCTTGATTTGAGCGTTAAAACTGGGGGACAGGATTTTTATCCTGCTATGGAAATGTTTATTATAGAGTCTATTTCCAAACTTGCTTAACCAACTTTTTTATTAAAAGCACGCGTCAAACGGGACTTCTTACGGGCGGCGTTATTCTTATGCAAGATCCCTTTAGCTGTTGCCTTGTCGATTATAACAACCGCTTTTTTCAAAGCCGATCTGTTCTCTTCCTCGGTTGCAGTCGCAAGACCGTTTTCAAACTTCCTGATAAAAGTGCGCAAATACGATTTTATACTTGCATTGCGGAGTGTGCGGTTCTCAATTACCTTAATTCTTTTTTTTGCAGTTTTTGTATTGGCCAATTATTCTTTACCTCCTTTAACGAGAGTCATTCTAACATGCGTTAATAAAAAAAGCAACCTGCTAAGGCTGTATAGAACATCTTTTTTTTGTTTATCCTAAAGATGATCTTTTTCATAAGGAGGTGAGTGAGTGAGAGTGCAATGGGTCGGCCTAATCGTACGTTTTATTGTTTCCGCGCTTGTCTTAATCGTTGTTAGTTGGCTTTCTCCCGGATTTGTTGTTAAGGGAGGCTTTGTCGGCGCCCTTGTAGCCGCTGTTGTAATAGCGTTGTTAGGTTACCTTGTTGAATCAATTCTTGGTGACAAGGTAAGCCCGCAGAGCAAAGGAATTGTAGGTTTTATTGTAGCAGTTGTTGTAATTTATCTGGCCCAATATATAATCCCGGGATTTCTTAGCGTAACCCTGGTTGGCGCCTTGATTTCGGCATTTATTATCGGACTTATAGATGCAGTCGTACCTACAGTTTTACGTTAACAATATTTTCAGTAAGGGATCAGGTAATTCTTACCTGGTCCCTTTTTATTTTCCTTTCTCATAAATCTCCCTTTGCAGACATATCATTTTTTAGGAAAACACTGGAAAGGGGCTTTTTTGTGGTCTTTCTTGTTTTTGCCCGGAACGCTTTTGTCCGTTTTTTTATTATATTAGCCGTAGTATTTTTATTATTCTTTACAGGCAATGAATTTAAATCTTTTATTGCGGACAGGCAAATTAATTTTCATAATATGTTTTCTTTAAGTGACAATGCTTCAAAATGGCTGCTCCGGTCGGCTTCTCCTTTAATATTCCAAAGCGATGGCGGCGGGGATACGCTTGACTGGTATAGTTTTGATCCCGAATTTCTCCTGCGTTCGGAACTCCCCTTTTTACCCCGGACAAAAACAGATGAACTTTCCGAGACAGCTTTAACTGAACCCACAACCGCAATACCGGAAAAAGACGCTTCAAAGAGTCTGCAGCCGCCGGCTAATCAGAACATGGTTTTTATTTATCATACTCATACCGGTGAAACATATACCCTGACAGACGGTATGGATAGGCTTGACGGCAAATGCGGCGGCGTTGCAACAGTCGGCGCGGCCATTCAAGAAGTTCTGGAAAAGAATTATGGTTTAAGAGTTGTTCACAACACTAAAATCCATGATAAGCAGTATGCCGTTTCGTACAGGGAATCGGAAAAAACTGTCCGAAATTTCTTGTCCGACAATCCAAATGCAGCTGTAATTATTGATATCCATAGGGATGCCGGGAGGTCTCGAAAAAACAGTCTGGTTAAAATAAACGGTCAGCAGATAGCGCCGCTTTGCTTTATCGTGGGCTCTGATTCAAGGCAGCCTTTTCCGAATTGGAAGGAAAACTATCAATTTGCAGGTCAACTGGCAGGAAAGCTGGACGAAAAGCACCCGGGCCTTTGTCTCGGTGTGCGTATAGGCGCAGGAAGGTATAACCAGTTTCTGCACCCGAGATCTCTTTTGGTAGAAGTCGGGAGCGCGAGTAATTCCACCGAGGAAGCGGTTGCAGCAGCCCGTCTATTTGCTGATGTACTGGGCGAAGAAATTCTGTCAATGACTAAGAACGAAAAAGATAGTCAAAAATAAATACATCAGATTAACGGAGGCACGAATTGTTTAAGCAGGGAAAACTCTTATTTATTGTTATATCAGGCATCCTTGTTGGCACAATTTCATACGGCCTGCAGCAATCCTTGAAATATTTTAATGAAGCCGTTGGAAACCCGGAACCTGTCCGTTTTGCGACAGTTGAAAAAGTATCGCCGCTGAAATATCATTTCATAATACTTGGCAGCGATTTTGAAATAAATATTGACAATAATTTGCTCCGGGAGGTAAAAAACTACAGTATTAGATAATTATCTGTAACTATTCAGGCTGTTAGGCTGTAGGCTGTAGGCTGTTAGGCTGTTAGGCTGTAGGCTGTAGGCTGTAGGAGGAAATTATGCGTGACCATACGAAGCTCAGAGCGTTTGAACTGGCCGACGAAGTGGCGGTTTTGATCTATCGGGCAACCAGAGGGTTTCCCAAGGAGGAGATCTATGGACTGACTTCCCAGATGCGAAGAGCGGCGGTTTCGGGGCCGTCAAACATCGTTGAGGGATGTGCACGCGAGAGTCAGGCAGAATACCTTCGCTTTCTTGAAATAGCCTTCGGTTCCGCAAGGGAACTGCATTACCAGTTCGGCTTGGCCAGCCGCTTGGGTTATACAAATGAGTTGGATGTTCCCGAATGCGACT
>DFZT01000047.1 GCA_002382755.1 Firmicutes bacterium UBA4049
ATGCTTTTGAGGTGTAAGATACTAATTGTATTCATATTTGTTAATCAAGAACTACTTTTTCTGATTTCATTTGCTTTAAGAACTGGAAGGGAATGTACTGGTATGCAATATAATAGTAAGTTTCCTTTGGACAAGCCCACAAAGAGAATAAAGAACAAAATTCATTTAACGGCTTATTAAACTACTGATTAATAAATAGCAAAAACGGAGGCGGCCGGGATGCTTAAATCAAGGGTGAAAGTTTCTTTTTCAGTCATTTTTCTATTGGCGATCATCATCTTCTCCGGGTTGGCAGGCAGACCCCTGGAAGCCCGGGCTGCCGGGCAAAGCCTGCCTGCAGGCGGCGCTGCGGCAACGGCAAACGCATCGCTGGACAAACTAACGGCAAAGCTGGACAAGGCCACAAACGATCAGGAATTTAGAACTGTTGTTGGTGAGTTTAACGCCCTGCCGGGGCCGAATGCCGCAGCGGCGCAAGTTTTACTGGACTACCTGAAGGATAAAAGAATAAATGACAACAACATTATAGACGCCCTAGCCAAGTTGATGACGGATGAGCAGGTTTCCCACCTGGCTAAAGAAATTAATACCTTTAACGAAGCTAATTGTGAACGGTACCTGATTCCTGTTTTGATCGCCCGCATCAAAAACACCGCTGATCTGACCAACACGCTGCTTTCATTGCAGAAAAATTATTTCTTTGGAAATTACCAGCAGCTTATGGAACAGAACTGGCAAACTATCTTTGCCAATCCAACTGAGACTGTGCCCTGGCTGGATATGGTATACAACAAACTGGCCAACCCGATGGCCCGGCAAATTTTTGTACAGGCTGTCGGCGCCGCAGCCCAGAAACAGCCAGCCGGAGAATGCCGTTCGGCTGTCACCGGCTGGCTTTGGCGCATTCAGGAAAAGGAAACGAACTCCGCTGACCGTTATGATCAAGTTCTTGCCCTTTACGGACTTGGAGAAACCAAAGCGTTGAAGACTATAGACAGCTTCTATTCAAATCTTGTTTCCCCCGGGGAAAAAGCAGACTTAATCCGTAGAATTACCGATTTCACACACTGGCTGCCGGAAGGAGCCAGTAAGAAAGGATTAATCGACTGGCTGTGGAAAATAACCGGGAAGGAGGCGTCCGCTTATTGTCACCAGACAGCTCTTTCCGCCCTTTATATTGATTTGGGCCAGGAAAAGGCCCTGGAACAGTTTGTGCGGGAAACGGATTTAAATGGAATTGCTGTGGCTCCCCTTGCACAGGAAGCTCCTGTTTTCCGGGTTGGCGGCCCGGACTGGCGGATATTGAGAGACACCTGCCAAAAGTATCCTCAAAGCTATCTGGGCAGGGGGATCAAGGCGTACGAAGAAGTACGGGGGCAGTCTTATTTTGAAATAGACCGGCCGGAAGAACAGTATGGCATAGTCTGGGTATCTCCTTACGGAGATGAGGAGTATAATCCCGACCGGGAAATTCCCGGTTGGGAAAAATTCCTGACAGAATTTCCCCGCCACCCGGCCGCAGACGACGCCGCTTACCGCCTGGCCCGATGTTACGAAATCAAGGGCCGTTTTGCTGACGCTATTACAACGATGCAGAAAGCGCGCTTTTTACCCGACGGAGATATGTACTATGCGGCAGACGGCAGATTGGTTTACATCCTTGATGTAAAATTGACCTATGACCAATTGAAAGCCCTGTCCCTGAACAAACTGGAACCGCCCCTTGATGCGTTTGTTGACTATTCCCTGGCTGTAAAAGAAATCCGCCGGGATGACTTCCAGCAAGCCGCAGCCATATTGGAGGAATTTTTAAAGCAGGAAGCTGATCCTGCCAGCAAATATGTTTTTCCGTTTGCCCTTTACAACGTTGACAAATACGATTTTCGCGGCTCAGTAGAAAAGCAGCTTGCTGATGTAAAGAAGCTTGCCGGTTTAAAATCACAGTGGGAAGCATCCAAAGCTCCGGCTGATTTATACAATATGGCAGCAGCTATCTTTCATAACGAAATGCTCTACTATAACCATTTATGGGCCGGGGAGAGGCAGTCTTACAACTGGCTGGGGTATATTAACGACACGAGGTGCGGACACGCGCCGGCTGAAATGGCTGACTTCATCCGGGAGATGATAAACTACAATCACAGCCTGCCGTATTTCCAGCAGGTTGATCAGGATCAATCATCTGCGCCGGAATTAAAAGCCAGGGCGCTTTACTCAACCGGCCTTTGTTACATCGGCCTGGGCGGATGGGGAGACGACGCCTCGTTTGCCTTCAACTTACCGGAGATTTGGGGGAAAGTTATCTCGACTTACCAGCAATTCGTTAAATTATATCCGGACAGCACGATGGCCGATGACGCTTTGCTGGCGCTCGGCGCATACACCGGCGACGCCGCTTACCTGCAAAGGATAATCAAGGAGTACCCGGCAAGCGACGTAATGGGAAAAGCGAAGAACTTGATCGAAGATATGAAATCGCCGTATTATATACCTGCTACTGTGGTTGGATGGTCTGTGCCTTTCAAGATCATATCCCTGGATGACGAAAGTATCCCGCAGGAAATCAAAAAATGGGCGACTGTCAACATCCCGCTGTCTTTTACCGGCTCAAAAACCTCGGGTAAATGGAGCTACCTGCTTATCTCCGCAGAGCAAAAACCTACGGCTGGTTACAGTGTAGGTGTTACCAGAATGTACGTCAAAGAGGATAAAATAAAGGTCTATTATCAGATTGACGGTCCGGCGCCCGGACAGGTTGTAACGCAGGTGATTACCTGCCCGTATATTTTGATTCGTATCCCTGCTTATAAGGCGGCGGTGGAATTTGTGGAAGGGAACCCGTGGGAAGAACCGAACTAAAATTAAACAGATTCCTTTCTTTCCTTTTGTCAAATTACGACAAATTATTGCATTTTTGCCTCATTATTGTAATATGTCGATTATGGTAATATTATGACGCACAAAGCGGAGTAACTTACACAGTAAAATATATCAATGCGATCTCGAAATAATTCCAGAAAAAAGGTGAGAAAAACCATGGTATTCATCAACGAGTTTATGAACAGGGAAGAAAGAGGGGAATTCGCAGCCAAAGCGATAAAAATCCGGGCAATACACGGGTTACTCTTGAAGCAACCCGATGGACAATTGACCGCGAGAAAAATGTATTTCTCGTTTGGGGATATCAGGAACGAGAGGAATCCTATGATTTCTATTTCCTTTTGTGTTGGAATAACACACCCATGTCTGTGAAATTAAGTAAAACATGGTTAGATCGAGAGACCTGCGAATGGCAACTCCTTTATATAAAGATACCTGAGGATTTGAAAGAAAAAACGAGCGAGATTATCCAAAGTTTAAAAGAAGCGCTTACTGTCTATGGATTTAACGGAAGTCCTGATGAACCTTTCGATTCTTTCAATTAAACCATCAAAGTTCATTTCAGTTTTTGATATTGGTTAATAGAAAAGGCGGTTCAAACCGGTTATAAAACCTCTAAAAAGTAGGGATGGTATCATTGTAAAATTACGAATGTCCATCCCTGAGATTAAGCTTTTTCGCTTTCTTAATAGGCGCTAAATGAACAAATTAACGTTTGCTTCGTCGGCTTCTCCAAGATAGGATATAACCCCTCCATATTCCAACCCGTCAATTAATTCTTCTTCTTTTATACCCATAACGTCCATAGCCATGGTGCAGGCGATCATTTTCACTCCCATTTCCCGGGCGGTTGCTATCAGCTCATTCAGGGTACTGACATTTTTCTTCCTCATAATGGTCTTCATCATAAAAGCGCCCATCCCGCCGAAGTTCATCTTGGAAAGACCGAGTTTTTCGGCCCCCCTGGGCATGATCCAACCGAACAGGGTCTCCAGAAAACTTTTCTTCAACTTTATACTTTCAGGCTTTTTTAAAATATTCAGGCCCCAGAACGTAAAGAACATCGACACCTCATTGCCCATGGCTGCGGCGCCGTTGGCAATAATAAAGGAAGCCATGGCTTTGTCAAGATCACCGCTAAAAACAATAATTGTTTTTTTGTTTGCGCTCAAAAATAGCCCTCCTTCCTGTTTTTATCCCGTTAATCAGGCTTTTTTTATTCTAGCTTTTACGACCCCGTTTTCCTCATCCAGGGACAGCAGAATGTTGTTTGTTTTTTTGCACCAGGAGGCAATATCTTTTTTAAAACCATGGTCAGTTACCTCGATACATAAAATATCACCGCAAGCGCAAGTCTTAGCTTCTTTGAACAATTGAACAATGGGACCGGGACACTGCAGTCCCCTCGCGTTTATCTTTATTTCCGCCATGATAAGCTCCTCCTCATTTTGGTTTCCTTATTCAGTTGCAAACGGGTAAGCGATGATACCGCCTTCCAGCATACTTATTTTTTCAAATCCCATTCTTTTTAATTTTAAAAACGCCATATACGAACGCAAGCCAACCCTGCAATAAAGGATAATCTCGCTGTTCCGGTCTATTTCCCCGGCGCGTGAGGCTAATTCCCGCAGGGGTATGTTTATTGAACCGGGAATACTGCGGACGAAATATTCTTCCGTACTCCTGACATCGACCAGAACGGCGCCCTTTTCCATCTTTTCCTTGAGGTCAAGCGGTGAAATCCCGACAAACTTGCCCGCCAGTTTATTCAACATTACATTGGCCGACACAATGGTTGAACTCATGGCGGTTGAAAACGGAGGCGAATAGGCAAGGTCCAGTTTAGCCAGCTGATCAACCGTGGCCCCGAAGGTAATCGCCGTCGCCAGAATATCGATAGGTTTATCCACCACGCCCTCGCCAAATATTTGCCCTCCTAAAACGCGGCGGCTGTTCCGGTCCGCAATAAGCTTGGTTATTATGTCCCGGCTGCCCGGATAATAATGAGCCCGGTCCGGCGCGGGAACCAGCGCCGTTACCACATCATAACCGGCAGATTTTGCTTCCCTTTCCGAAAGGCCTGTTTTAGCCGCATTGAGATCAAATAATTTGATTATTGAAGTGCCCAGGACACCATTAATTCTATCCTTAGTTTGCGTGCCGGAAAGGTTTATTCCTGCAACCCTTCCGGTTTTGTTGGCTGTCGAACCCATCGGATACCAGACGGTCCGGCCTGTAATCAAGTTGGTGTTTTCAGCGCAGTCCCCAACCGCGTAAATATTACTTATGCTTGCTTCCATTTTGCTGTTTACCGCAATAGCACCGGTTGGGCCAATTTGTATTCCGCACTCCCGGGCCAGTTCTACATTTGGACGGACACCCACGGAAAGAACGGCCAGGTCAGCCTCTAGCCGGCTGTCTTCCACCAAAACCGCCCCTACTTCTCCCCGGCTGTTAGCTTCAAAACCTTTCACAGCCGCGCCGGTTAAAATCTCAACCCCTTTTTCTTTTAAATATTTTTCTACATAGCGAGCTGCATCCTGATCGAAAGGCGGAAGAATATGAGGCGCAAGTTCGACAACAGTCGTCTTTATTCCCGTATGAACCAGGTTTTCAGCAACTTCCAGGCCAATCATCCCACCCCCGACGACTACAGCTTTCTTTATTTTTCGCTCCCTGAACAGCTTTTTGATGGCAAACGCTTCCGTAAGGGTGCGTACGGTAACGATATTGCCAAGTTCTTTTCCTTTTACAGGGGGTATAAAAGGTGAGGCGCCTGTAGCCAAAACAAGTTTATCGTATTTGAACTCCCTGACGGCGCCGTCGCTTAAATATTTGGCCGTTACAGTTTTCTCTTCCGGCGCAATCTTTAATGCTTCGATGCCGGTGATAACTTCAATGTCGTAGTCGATAAGAAAATCTTTTGGCTTTTTAACCACAAGTTCTTTTTCCTCCTTGATTACATCACCGATGTAGTAAGGAAGGCCGCAGCCGGCATAAGATACGTAAGACTCCCTTGTTAGAACCGTCACTTTAAGATCGGGGTTTTCCCTCCTGGCTTTAGCCGCTGCTTTTGTGCCCGCGGCCACACCGCCGATTATGACAACATTTTCAGACTCCATAGTCCTAATCATCCTCCTGTTCGTTATTAAAATCTAATTTGTTATCCAGCATTAAGCTGACAAGCTGTTTTACCCGGGCGTTTACAACCTCATAGCAAATCTCGGTTCCCTGACGCCTTCCCTTAATAATCCCTTTATTCCGCAAGATCCCTAACTGCTGGGAAACGGTCGACTGGGGCATTTCAAGACAAGTCGTCATTTTATTTACATTGCATTGGTTTTCCATAAGCCCATGCACGATACAAAGTCTGACCGGGTGTGCCAGCGCTTTAAGTAATTCAGCTTTTTCCTCATAGCTTTTAATGTCAACCATCAGAACTCTTTTAATTAACCTCCTTCTATTATCGTATTATCACTATATTATGATATTACATTTATTATTGCAACAAAAACTTTATAGATTTTAATCACTTAAGATGTGAATGATTCCTCCGGTCACACACCGGCGAAATAGTGTAAAAAGTTGTTTCCCCGGTAATTAAAAACAGCCTCAATATGGTAGAATAACGTTATATGTTTAGGAAGGCATTTCTTTATTTTTAGCAAACCAAAGGGCGGTGTTTTTCCATGCTGGTTATTGACCGCTTTGAAGGAAGCTGGGCGGTAATTGAATACGGAGAAAAAACATTCAACCTTCCCAGAACGTTGTTGCCTGAAAATGCAAAAGAGGGTGATCTGATTAACCTGGCAGTCACTATTGATCAGAAAAGAACAATGACCCGCAGGAAAGCTGCCGATAAGCTGGCGGGCCGATTGTTCGAGGAGTAGGGAAAATGCGCTCGGCAAGGATTTTCGTGATACTCTTACTGCTGCTGATCGTTACCTTCGCCGGCTGCAGAACAAATCAAGTTAAAGACGCCGGCACGCCGCTCGCCGGCAAGCCAGGAAGCACGGCGCAGACGGAAAAAAAACCGCCAAACACTGCTCCCTCACTAAACGCTGAAAAAGCAAACGGCAATTTAAAAGTCCAATTTCTTGATGTCGGGCAGGGCGATTCAATACTGATCCAATTCCCCGACGGTAAAAATATGCTTGTTGACGCAGGCCCTCCCGAGAGCGAGCAGTATGTTGTATCTTATCTGGAAAAGCAGGGGATTAAGAAAATCAACTACCTCGTTGCAACGCACCCTCATTTGGACCACATCGGAGGCTTTGAAAAGGTTTTAGAGAATTTTGATATAGGCAGTATTTACATGCCAAAGGTAACGGCCAACACAAAGGCCTTTGAGAACGCGCTTCTCTCTATTGAAAAAAAAGGACTTAAAATAAAAGTCGCTAAAGCGGGAGTATCTGTTATCGATCAGGATAAACTTCAAGTAGGGTTTGTCGGTCCGGTGGATACGGGATACGAGGACTTAAATAATTATTCCGCCGTAACGAGAATACAGTACGGCGAAACGGCGTTTTTGCTTACCGGCGACACCGGAACATTGTCCGAAAACCAGATGATTGCCTCCGGGGCCAATTTAAAGGCCGACGTTCTAAAAGTTGGACATCACGGGAGCAGTCACTCCAGCTCGATAAGATTCTTAGCGGCCGTATCCCCGCAATATGCCGTAATCTCCGTAGGCGTCGGGAATGATTACGGTCACCCCAGCGAAAAGACCATCGCCAAACTGAATAAAGCAGGAATTAAGATCTTAAGAACCGATCAACTCCGGACAATTGTGTTTTCCTCTGACGGCAGGACGGCCTCAAGACTGGTTTCTTAAATATAAAGACAGCTGCAAGATAGGTTCTTCTTCAACAGGAAATCAGACTTTCATTATTTTATACGACAATTTAAGTGAACTCTCCGCACATGGTGTAATAGCAGCGGAATGTTCCCCCGGCAACACTCTCACAATTGACAGCGTCCCCATGCTTCAGGAAGCAAAATGAGCGTCTCCATGCTTCCTGTGTTACTAATTTTCATTTTGATTTTTAGGATAAAAGCGGCAGAAAAGCAGGGTACCCAGCATGATTAAAATGCCTGCCGACAATAAAATTATTAATCCGGGATATGCCCGATTGTAAATCATATCGCCCAAAAAGGTATAAACGAGCATTTTAGGGACTAAACCAAACATAGATCCACAAATGCAGGGCCGGTAAGAAACACCGAGAGCGCCCAAAAGAACGCCGCTCAATTCCATCGGTACAATGCTTATAACAGCAAATGAAAAAAGGAACTCTTTATTTTGTAAATGCATGAACTTCCTTACTTTTGGAAACCGGAGGCATATTTTATCAACCAGAGGCGTTCCAAGACAGCGTCCAATGTAATAGGAAACTGTACATGCGATCAATAATCCCAGTATATTGACACTGACGGCCTCCGCCGGGGTCAAGATTAAACCGCTGCTGATATAAAGCGGTACAAGCGGGAAAAAGAACGACACTGCTTTGACAATATACATGCCCAACAGAACTAAAGCTGAAATGGAGGGATGGGATGATATTTGCTCAACAATGAAATGCAAAGTCAGCTGTTCATGAAAATATACGCATAAAACAGTTACCAGAGCAATAACCGCTATTATGCCCCATCTTATCCATTTTAGAGCGCTTTTAATATTTAATTTGTCTGCTTTGTCAACGGCAGCTTCATGGTTATTCATAACTACCCATATCCCATACTTTGGCAAGGTGGCAGGTCATACTATTATTATAACAAACCAGGCTGGGAATTACTTTTAACCTGATAAATTTTTCGTTGAAAAGAAGAAGAAGGTATTAACAGCGAAAGTTATGGAAATTAGCGTCATAGTCAATTATTTTTTTAAGCTCTCCTCAGAGTGAATTCAAAAGCAGCCCCTTCCCCGGGCCGGCTCTCCACTAGGGTTGTGCCGCCGTGCAGATGGATTATTTCCCTGGCAATATAAAGCCCCAGCCCAGTTCCCCCGAGGGAAGGGGTATGCGCCTTGTCAACCTTGTAAAACCTTTCCCAGATATAAGGCAGGTCTTCTTCCGGAATCCCTTCTCCCGTATCGCTGATTCTCACCCGCGCTTCCCGGTCCTCCCCCTTGAGATCAACAGTGATTTCCCCGCCCTGACTAGTATGCCGGAGAGCGTTGTCAATAAAAATAATCAACAACTGCTCCAAGCGATCCCCGTCACCCTGAACCAGAAACGGGGAAGAATCCCGGTGCAGCGCTAGCTGAATCTGCTTTTCACCTGCTAAAGGCCTGAATTTTTCCAAAACTGAACGCGAGATTGTTTCAAGATCAACGCTTTCCATGTCCAGCTCAACCTTTCCGGACTGCAGCCGGCTTAAATCAAGCAGGTCGACGATCAGCCTTTCCAGCCGCAAAGTTTCCTCCCTGATAATTTGGTAGTATTTATCAGGCTCTTCTTTTCTGTCAATGACTTCGTCAAGCAAAGCCTCCGTATAGCCCCGGATAACAGTCAGTGGGGCGCGTAATTCATGTGAAACATTGGCAACAAAGTCCCTGCGCATTTTCTCAAGCTGTTCGGCCTGGCTTATATCCTGCAGGATGCCTACTGAACCCAGGATGGCTCCTGTAGAAATGATTGGGGAAACATAGGCGCGGACGGTAAGTTTGTCAACAGTAAAAATACAGGAACCGCTTGACCCCGTTTTCAGGACATCCACAAATAATCCGGAAAGGTCGTCAAAACCCTCTAAAGAGGAGATCGGGAGCTTAACCAGATCCTCCTCGCTGACTTTTAACAAATTTGCCGCGGCAGGATTTATCCTCAGGATCAATCCGTCTTTATCAACTGCAATAATACCCTCGGAGAGACTCCTTAACATCAATTCTACTTTGCCCTTTTCCTCCTTGAGCGCCTCCACGGTCAAGTTAAGCTCACCCGCCAGGTAATTAAATGAGGCGGCAAGTTCTCCAATCTCATCCTCGCCTTCCGCCTCAACCTTCCTCTTATAATCCCCCTGCGCCATTGCCAGGGCAGCCTTATTCATCTCCCGGAGCGGCTGGGAGATTTTTCTGGACAGGTATAAGCCCAAGCCGGAGGCAATGGCCAGCGCAACTATAAAAGAGGCCAGCAGTAAAGTATAAGTATCTTTCACCGCCTCGGCGACGCCGGGAACAGGAGAATTAAGAAAAACAGCCCCGATAACCTGCGCGTTCTCATTGTCCTGGCCGCTTACGACAGGTATGGCAACCGTCAGCATCGGTTCGCCGTAGTAAGGTGAAACACCTCTGTAAGAAACCGGCGATCCCTTTAAAACGAGCCCGGTGTCTTCGGGCAAAAGCTGCATTCCCCTGATGATTCTTCCCGCTACCCTTCCGTGCCTGAAGCCGGGGGCCGTCCCGCCGGACAGGGCTACAATATAGCCTCCTCTGTCGATAACCAGAACCCTGGCGTCCAAAAATATTTCCGTTGAGGTTAATACATAATTAAGTGTTTGGTCCGAAAGCGAACCCTGCAGGTAATAGTTTGCAACAGAACTGATCTGCTTGCCCTTAACAAACAATTCCTGTTCCTTGGTCTTAATGAGGTGGTTTCTTAACAGGATTGAAAAGAAAACGCCAAAGATTATTGTACTGGTTATAATAACTACCAGGTAGGTAATCATCAGCCTTCCAAAGATGCTTTTCTTCAACCGGCCTTCACCTCAAATTTATACCCGACACCCCAAATAGTTTTTATATCCCACTCAAGATTATCCCTTATTTTCAGCTTTCTGCGCAGTCGTTTGATATGGGTATCCACGGTCCGTGTATCGCCAAAATAATCGTAGCCCCAAATCCTGGCCAGAATCTGTTCCCGGGTAAAAACACGGCCGGGAGAACTCGCCAGCAGCCATAGAATTTCTATTTCCTTTGATGTGAGCAGCACTTCCTGGCTGTCAACCACAATTCTGTATTCATCCAGGTTAATTTCGAGATCAGTGAATTTCAAAACTTTTAGTCCTGAACCGGTATCTTCTATCCTTCTTAAGACAGCCCTTATCCTGGCCACAACTTCCTTTGGATTGAAAGGCTTGGTAATATAATCATCCGCTCCCAGCCCAAGACCCAGCAGTTTGTCCAGATCCTCGTCCTTGGCCGTCAGCATGATAATCGGCGCCTTTGAGAAAGTGCGCACCTGCCTGCAAACTTCCAGCCCGTCTATTTCAGGAAGCATCAAATCCAGGACTATCAACTGGGGATTGCAAAATTTTGCTTGTTCAAGAGCCTTCCTGCCGTCATGGGCAAAAATCAGCTCAAAACCTTCCTTCTTCAAGTATAGAGAAAGCAATTCCAACACTCTGTCATCATCGTCCACCAGCAGGACAGGCCGTTTCGCAGCCATAAAGGCACCTCCTCATATAATTTTATAACATTATTGTGGCAAATTGGTGTTATTTTTTAGGCACGATCAGGGAACCTTAAAAAAGTATTCGTTTGTTACTTATTTTGCCCATCTTTTGACGCATTTTTTGGTTAGACTTTTACTAGCTTTTGAAAGGAGGTGTAAGGATGAAAAAAGCATTGCTCGTTGCAATAACCGCCCTGCTGCTTATTGCTGTTTCACTGCCGGTTGCCTTTGCCAAGAATAATGCAGACAATAAGCAGGCGCCTAACGTCGGTTTTCAGAAAGACTATCTCGCGCAAAAGCTCACTGACGCTCAAAAAGCAGACTTATACAAAATTTCTCAGAAAATGCTTGAACTAAAAAAGCAAATGATTCAAAAGTACGTTGATTTCGGTGTAATTACTCAGGATCAGGCCAACCTGATGATCAAGAAAATGACCGACAATCATAGTAAAATGAAGGAGAAAGGTTTAGTCCCCGGTCCGGGGATGGGGCGAATGAAAGGTTTTGGACAAGAAGGTTCTAAATGCCCCTTGCAGCAAAACGCCACACAGTAAACTTGAAAAACACAACGCGCAAAACACAACGCGCAAAACGAAAAGACAGGCCCTGGCGCCTGCCTTTTTTATGAACTGGATGAGTGTTTTTAAATTATATTTTTTCTGCGCCCTTGATTACCTGTATAACTATTTGATTACTAATACGGGACAATCGGCATGGCAGATTACTTTCCTGCTGACGCTCCCTAAAAGAAATCCTTTTATTTCACCCATACCGCGGTTGCCGATGACAATCAAATCATAACCATTCTTTTGTTCAAGCAGGATTTCATTTGCCGCAAAACCGTGGACAAACTTTGTTTCCAAAACAACATCGCCTGTATCACAAGCATTTTTTACCCTGTCTAAAAGTTTGCTGCCTTCAGCCGCCATCTGATCCAGAATAAGATCACCTCCGCCATATGAAATAATTTCATAAGGAATCTCCATTACATACATCAGGGTTACACTGGCGCCGGCGCTCCGGGCCAGCGTAACGGCATACTTGGCCGCGTTTAAGGCGGTCTGCGACGAGTCAACAGGAGCCAATATTTTTTTAAACATGCTGCGCCCCCCTTTCATAACATTATTATAAAGGATTGGCAGTAAGGAGGAAATATGATTCGGGTTTCTTTACATGTCTATAGTTACGGCTTAAATAGCAGGGTCATATAATAGAATAAGAGCAGGGTTTCTGCGGCGCCTTTCAACTGCCCCCTGCTCTCATCCTTTAGGATAGTGCAATTACGCACGTCCCTCCTTTACCCTAGAGTCAAGTCGGATTTTACTCCGCCCTGCCAGTTTCAAGCGACCTTCCAGAGCTTACAGACCTTCCGGACCTTCCAGACCTTCCAGACCTTCCAGACCTTCCAGACCTTCCAGACCTTCCAGACGTTCCAGCCCTTTAAACCGGTACCCCGCCATAACGGATTACTCTCGGG
>DFZT01000018.1:0-455 GCA_002382755.1 Firmicutes bacterium UBA4049
GAATCTGAAGAAGATCGCAAGTATGAATTATACTGCAGGAAGTTAATATTACCTATGGCACAGACGAAAATTCCGGTGTTTATTATGATTTCCTGGCGCTGTTCGGAGAACCGGTTAAATAATGTCACTATTGTCACTTGTTAATTTTACCCGCCATTATTTCTTGAGGGATGGGCAACCACTGCCGCTTCTTTCATATATTCTTTGCGCCTTTTAACTGCACCCGCAAGAAACAAGGTAATAGATACCAATATCACGTAAATATCAAAACCGCCTTGCTTCTGCTGCTGCAAGGGTACCGCATCAGCCGACATCTCGAATACGCGCCATGGTTGACTGCCCGATTGTACAGGAGAGATGTCGGCTGTTACAGGTTTGGTATCCGCAAGATCCTTTTCTTTCAAAAACCGCCGGTCAGATACCGGTCCCGCAGGTCCTTTCCCTGGAGGATTGGC
>DFZT01000018.1:487-1405 GCA_002382755.1 Firmicutes bacterium UBA4049
GCCACACTGGTATCGCTGGAAGTCCATGTTACGCTTTTTTCCGCTGCTTCGTCCGGAGCAACTGTCGCTGTCAACTGGAACGCACTGCCGACTTTGAGGCTAATAAGGTTCCTTTTGAGGGTCACCTGTTCAGGTGGCATACCACCCAGCATTATTTCGATCGCATGCACCCATTTGACCGACAAGGGAGCATCATGATCAGTTGTGTCTTTCTGCCCAAGCAGCAGCCTGAACCTGGTTGAAGTATCATAATAACTGTCATCAGAGGCAGCTTCATACCTTCTCCAGTTATCCTGGTATGCAACAACCGGATCAACCCGGACCGCTCCATATACCGCCTCAGGCAAGGAAGTATTCGTTTCATAATCCCAGTATGACGGGAGGTTCGGATAATAGTAACGAGGCGTATCCAGCAGGAAAGATTTGTCCAAACATTGATACCATCCATTTTTTATATCGGTAGAGTAAAAATAAAACTTTTGCACGGAGTTGATATCAATGCCGGCATCCTCAATCAAATCAACCAATTTCACCCCTTTAGCCCTGTCGATACACACCGCCGAAATGCTGTCAATGAAAGTATAGGTCTGTTCCACTTGCGACAGCTTATCAAAGTCATTGAGCGTATATATTTTCTTCGTATAGTAAGGCCCGCCGAAATAACCAACTTTAATCGTCAGCGTATCGGCGGGCACACCTGCATTACCGCCGCAGACAGCATCCGCCGTATCCGGATTTCCAACACACAGCAGAGTAAGAAAAAATGTCATTATTATCATCAGGGACGCAAATTTCCGGGGTTTTAATTTGATTCCCAACCCGGCTTTAGAAAACCCCGGACCGATGATCAGCTTACCAACCATAGCCTGCCAGAAACCGAAAATCTGCATGTCACACTTCTCCTTTGCAGTTGGACAA
>DFZT01000018.1:1529-6162 GCA_002382755.1 Firmicutes bacterium UBA4049
TCTTGAGTTCAACTCCTCTTAATTGAACAGCTGTAATTATGTTGCTCATTTCCTCCCGCAGGACTGGTAAAAAACGAATTGCTACCGAAACCATGAAAGCTATTTCATAGGGAATTTTCCACTGCGCCAACCCTAAAACAAAATCCCGGGAATTGGTTGAAGATGCTAATAAAACGGCTGCAAAACAGACGATTCCCAATCGCAGCATGACACTGGTCCCTGCCGCAAGACCATTGCTGGTGATTAGCGGAGCCGAACCCACACTGACAAGAGCAGGACCGGACCGTAAAAAAATGACCTGAACTAAAAAAAGCGTCAAAAGCAAGGGCAAAAGTTTTTTTAAACTGTTCCAGATACCGGCAAGATCAATCCTGAAAAGTAAGATCAGGGTGATCGTCAAGGCAAAAAGCAGAAGCAGCCGGCCAGGAGTATTGTAAATTAAAGCCAAAGTCGTAATACAGATAATGATCACCAATTTTGTCCGGGGATCAAGCTTCATAAACGTTAAAACCTTTCTATCCACTAACTTCCTGAACCTGGCCGTTTTCCATTCGAACAACCCGGTCGGCGATTCTTTTAACAAAATTATGATCATGGCTGACAATCAATAGCCCGCTGCTCAACCGGACAACTTTTTTCAGATAGTTTTCCAATAACCTCTTACGGTAAACATCCAGACCGACAGTAGGTTCATCCAATATACAAAAATCAGGACTATTGGCAAGTACGGCAGCGATTGCCACCCGCTGTTTTTCACCATAGCTTAAACGCAAAGGAAAAACGTTCTTGTATACCGATAATTCAAAATAATCCAGGTAAAACTCCACTTTTTTTTTAACCGCTTCCGGCTCTTTACCCAGATGCTTTAGCCCAAAGCCAATCTCTTCCTCCACAGTAGTGCAAAATAACTGATGGCTCGGGTTCTGGAAAACATAGCCAATACGGCGCCCTATTTCCGCCAGGGAATATTTTTTTAAAGGAAGCGAATCCAGAAAAACTTCCCCGCTATTTGGCTGTGCAATACCAACCATTATTTTGGTAAGCGTGGTCTTGCCGCTGCCGTTTGGTCCAACTACAGCCGTTATCCCATCCTTGTCAAAACTATGGCTTACCGAATTCAGTACCGGTTCCTTTTTTCCGGGATAAAAGAAGCTCACCTGCTTAAGTTCTATAAATGCCACTTTTCGCCTCCATTTTATCCGGTATTTAAGCCTTCATCATCATATAACAACCCTGCTGCAGCAAGAAAATCCCGGTCTGCCAGTATTTTTTCCGTCCGGTCAAAACGGGCTGATTTCCCATTGTTCAACACCATCAACCGGTCTGCAAAAGCAACCGCTTCCAGATCATGCTCTACAATAATAATGCTTTTTCCTGCAAAGCGCAGCTTATCCAAAATTGAGACTACTCTCTTTTTTCCGTCAGGATCAAGCGGAGACATGACTTCATCAATGACCAGGATATGTGGATCAAGAGCTAATACCGCAGCCAAAGCCACCAGGCTTTTTTCGCCGCCGGAAAGATTGTAGGGATTTGCTTCAGCTAAAGCGGCAATTCCCAGCAGATCTAGCAGATAATCTACCCTCTCCCGGATTTGTCCGGGCGGAAGGCATAAGTTTTCCGGGGCAAAAGCGATTTCGTCTTCTACAGTAGGCGAAAAAAGCTGCGTATCGGGATCTTGAAAGACCAGGCCAACTTCCCTCGCCAGGCTGGCTGTTTTGAGTTCTCTGACATCCTTGCCGTTTACCAGTAATTCCCCGGTCATTACCCCCCTTTTGTTATAACTAATCAGTCCGCTGACGCAAAAACAAAGGGTGCTCTTACCACAGCCGCTCAAACCTGTCACCGCTACTATTTCTTTCGGGGACACATTAAAGTCTATACCGTTTAATACCAGAGGTCCACCCGGCCAGTACTTATAAGTTAATCCCTTAACCGCCACAGCCTCCACAAAAACATTACCGTCCTTGATTGAAAATCTTCTCTGCTAATTAAAAAGATCAATCTAACAATGTTCATCTTCTCGTTTTTGGAATTTCCATATCTTCTGTGCAATTTTAAAGGCAACCAGTCCACCAAGCCCTCCGGACAAGGCTGCGACACTCAGACTAAAGATTAAAGGAATTAGAGGAAAGCGGTAATATACGAAATTAACCATCATGGTTCCGGTAATATTTGAGAGCATTCCGGCTAAAAAGGCGCACGGCAGGCAGCAAACCCGGTGACCGATCAGGAACAGCACAATGTCGGCCACAATACCCGGCATAGTATAGCTTAGTAAACTCATCACTCCTTGCGAACCTGGCAAACCGGTGGCCATAACCAGAATGGCCTGGACAAAGCCAATTAATGACATCGTGCCTCTTTTGCCGGTAATGCCGAACCCCAGGACCAACCACAGCATAAAACACCCCCCTGTCAAAGCGCCTGATGGAATCAAGAGAGGTCCGGTAAGAATATGCGACAGGGGCACAATTACCGGTTTGATGGCAATGCCCATGGCAGACATTAAAGCGATGATAATAAAGTCATATGGAGTAAACCTGTTTAAAAACTCTCTCCAGACAGTCATAAATTCTCACCAGTCTTTTTATATAACCGCAAAATCATGACCGCTGCTTCAGCCCGGTTAGCGGATACTTTAGGGGCAAAAGTATCGCCGCTTACACCATTCACTACGCCGCTGCTGACGGCCAGCGCTATTCCCTGTCCGGCCCACGGCGATATATCCCCTTTGTCTTTAAATTGCTTAACAATTTCCTCTATATTGCCGTTACCTTCCGCTGTGTTTGATTTCATTTCTAATGCACGGGAAATGATTACCGCCATTTGTTCCCTGGTGATATTTTCATCAGGGGCAAAAATACTGTCGCTGTAACCGGTGATTAAACCCGCCTTGACCGCCGCCGCGACATAATCATGGTACCATGCGGCGGAAGGAACGTCTTGAAAGGAAATCCCAGAATCTTGATCAGTTGTTATATTCAATGCCCCAACCAACAGTTTGGCAAATTGGGCCCGGGTAATTTTTTCCTCCGGTTTGAATTCCGTATTGCTCATTCCATTGATTATCCTTTTATTCACTAAAAAATTAATGTCGTCCTTAGCCCAATGATTTTCCAGGTCAAAAAATTTCCTTTCCACAGTATATTGAAAACTTACCAATTCACTGTCCAATTTGCCAAAGCCGATTGTTTTTGCTTTAATCGTTAAATATTCATTTACCGGTATAGGCGCGTTAAAAGCCGGCTGAAAATTGGGGTAGCTGATATTGTAAATATAACTCCCATAAGTAGGATCGCTGCCGTCCAGTGTATAGTACATCATTACATTGTCCGGTATTTTCTCCGGTTTTACCAGCGTTACTTTCGTACCTGCGGCAATCTTTCCGGGAGAAGGAGAGACTAAAGGAGGCTCCCAGCGCTGCAGGGGTTCGGTAGACACTTCTATTACTCCACCGCTGCACATATCCTGAATCATAACGCAGTCGCCGCCGGTCGGCTCATTGGGCGCACGCTGTCCAAAGCATACCCTTCCTTGTGAATCATTCAGGGCAATGATAGTTTCGACCGGAACCTTCCCCTTCTCACTGCGCTTGGGCGGCCAATCCGCCACGTCACCGGGATCTTCCCCATCCGGGAAATAATAGCGGGGTTCATCCAAAAGCTGTTCTTTAGTAAAATCAACATGCACATACTTGCCGCCGCTCGGTTTGAACTTGAACAGGGCAGCGGTATCCTTCAGGCATGCTTTATCCAAAATACTTTTCAGAGAAGGCCCGGTCATATCCTTGAATACTTTTAAAGCAGGCCAGTGGTTATATCCGCTGTAGGTATAAGTTTTTTGCGGCAGCGCCTGCAAATCCGCCATGGTAAACTTTACTTCTTCTTTTACCCCGTCGCCCGTAACCGTTAATACTACCAGTTCTTCCGCGCCGGTCCTTTGCGGCGCGCTCATAACCAGGAAAGCGGCAATAACGCTTAACCCCGTTATGCCGGCCAGAAGTCTGCAGAACCCTGATATTTTAATAGCTAACATCGCTTTCCGCCTTTCCTAAGATAGTACTCTTACTGCAATTCCAGACTCACCAGCCAATTAGTGAAACGCTGCCCGGTCTTGTCATTGCATACAATGAGCGAAAGGCTCCCCTCTTCGCCTGCTTTAGTTTTTAACGGCTTGCCATAATCACTGTAGGCAATGTATATATTGTCCGGCTGCTGCACTTCAGACATTTCCATAACCTGACTGTAATAGTCGATGCCCCTGGTAATAACTTTTTTGTACTTTTGAGTCAAATCCGGATTGATGCTGTTCAGCACCGCCGAGAGAGGCGTTCCGGTGAAATTGTGTCTGCTTTCACTGCTTTCACTGCTTTCACTGCTGCTGCAAACTGCGCAGTTTCTTGTAATTGTCATCTTTTTTTCTGCAGCCGGCAATTTTTTCAAATCGGCAACCGTAAAGCTGCCTAAAATGACATCGCCTTCTTTAATTACTACTGTTCCTTCTTTCAACCCGCCTTTATCAAGGCTAAGATACCATGAAACAGCAATGACCAGAACCAGCGCGATTACTCCCCAGACCAGCCACTTCTTGGGAGTTTTTTTTAGATCAACACTGGTTTCGCCCATCCCGT